>NZ_JBHVGU010000025.1:0-150782 GCF_042800575.1 Streptomyces sp. NPDC057616 | reverse complement strand
GCTGATCCATGCGCACCTGGTCCGGCGGCAGTCGAGGCGATGGGACGAGAAGTTGGCCCGTGTGGACACGCCCTGGGATTGAAAGTCTGGCCGACACGGCGTGGAGCAGCGCCACGAAGGACGACGTCGTACGGCTGCCCGATCGTTTCCAGGGCCAGACTTCGTGAATCGTGGCACGATGCAAAGACGGCCGGAACACAAGCTCGTGCCGCACGACGAGGGGATGACCGTGTCCGCCATCACCATCGCGATGCGCCGGACGATGCGCATCGAGGGAGCACTCGGCGTGGCGGTCGTCGACTACGTCAGCCGTATGACGCTCGGGACCCTCGGCGAGCCGGACGGGCTCGACCTCGCCAAGGCCGCGAGCGGTGGCACGGACGTCGTACGCGCCAAACTCTCGGCCATGGGTCTGATCGGTTACGCGCCGGCGCGGCTGGAGGACATCCTCATCACGCTGGACACGGAGTACCACCTCATCCGGCCCCTGACCCGCCGCACTCACGAAGGACTCTTCCTCTACGTCGTCCTTGATCGGGACCGCACCGATCTGCCCAGCGTCCGCAAGGAGTTGCGGCAGATCGAGCGGATCCTGTGACGGCTTTCCACCAGCCGTTCACGGCGCCGACGCCGCGGCGACGGCAGATGCGTCCGACCGCAACCAGGTAATCGTGTCCAGCCGATCGCGTCAGCCGTACACCAGCGCCGGCTGTCGTTGCGGTCGATGCGTCAGCTCCTGGTGAGCAGATGCCGGACGACGTACCCGGCCGAGTCCACGCCGGAGCTGCCGCCTTCGACCAGTGCGGCGACGGCGATGCGTGAGTTGTACGCGGTGAGCCAGCCATTGGTGCTGGTCGCCCTCCTTCGCCAGAATCTGGCGGCCCGCCCGTCTCCTCGGATCCCGTCAACGATCTGTCTGTTCAGCCCGAGCGGCGTTCGCCGCCCGGGCTGCGTGCTCAACTACCTCGAACGCGTCACCCGGCGATCTCGATCTTTCCGTTGGTCTCCGGCCCGGGCCGGGCCGTCTCGGGCCGCCTTGTGATGCCCTTGAGCAGTTCGGCGAGGTCGACTCCGGTGGTGGAGTTCAGGAGTTCGACGCCCTGGGCCACGTTGTCGGCGACGGTGCGTGACAACTGGCTTGCTCCGTCGGTGGAGATGACGGTCATCTTGTCCACGGCGGCAAGCGGCTCGGACGCCTTGGCGACGACCTGCGGGAGCACCTCCACCAGCATCTGGAGGACCGCCGCGTCTCCGTACCGTCCGAACGCGTCGGCCTTCTTCTGCATCGCCTCCGCCTCGGCCGCACCCTTGGCACCGATCGCCGCCGCCTCGGCCTCGCCCTCCAGCCGTACCGCCTCCGCGATCGCGGCACGCCGGGATCGCTCGGCCTCGCCCTGCTTGAGGCCCTCAACGGCCTCCGCCTCGGCCAGTGCGCTACGGCGCTGCTTCTCGCCCTCACCGGTCAGCCGGGCCCGCTCGGCCTCCGCCTGCGCGGTGGCGATGCCCGCCGCCTTCTCCGCCTCGGCCTGCTTGACCCGAGCCACCCGCCGCGCCTCTGCCTCCTGCTCGGCCGCGTACCGCTGGGCGTCGGCCGGCTTACGGACCTGGGTGTCGAGCTGGCGGTCGGTCAGCGCGGCCTGCCGCTCGGCGACCTTCTCCTGCTCGGTGAGGATCTCCTGCTGCCGGGCCGCCTCGGCCAGCGGACCCGCGGCAGCGGCGCGGGCCGAGGCCTCGTCGGTCTCCGCCTTGATCTCCGCCTGCCGCAGGTAGAACGTCCGCTGCGCGACGGCGATCTCCTCCTCCGCCTTGAGCCGCGCCTGCTCGGCCGCCCGCCGGGCCACCGCCTCGGCGATGTCGGCCTCCTGCTTGGCGCGGGCGGCCTCCGGACGGCCCAGGTCCTCCAGGTAGGAGCCCTCGGTGGTGATGTCCTGGATCTGGAAGGCGTCCAGCACCAGGCCCTGTCCGGACAGACTGGCCTCCGCCTCCTCCGCGACCTGGCCGGCGAAGGCGGCCCGGTCACGGATGACGTCCTCCACCGACATCCGCCCGACGATCGCGCGCAGGGCGCCGGAGAGGACTTCCTGGGTGAAGCCGACGATGCCGTCCTGCTGCATCAGGAAGCGCTGCGCCGCGGCCCGGATGGAGTCCTCGGTGCCGCCCACCTTGACGATGGCGACGCCGTCGAGATTGGCCTTCACCCCGCGCAGGGTGACCGCGCCTCGCACGGCGACCGGGATGTGCCGCGAGGACAGGTCGAGCGTGAACTTCTGCTGCACGAACGGCACGACGAACACGCCGCCACCGACCACGACCTTCTGACCGCTGTTGTCGGTGAACACCCGGCCGGTCTCCGGATCGGTGGCCTTCTTGCCCCGCCGACCGGTGACGATGAACGCCTCGCTCGGCCCGGCGACCTTGTAGCGGCTGATGACGACGAGCGCCGACAGGACGAGGAGTACGACGACTCCGGCCACGGCGACGACGACAGGACTCATGACAGTGCCCCCAGACACGTAGCACCCCGGAGGGTTGGAAAGGCCCCGCAAGGGGCGGTCAGCAGAAAGGGAAATACGGGCTGTCGGCCGGTGCGGCGGACTTCAGCGGTCCACCGGGCGCACGAGGACGGAGGTCGCGGACGGTGCCGCCTCCACCCACACCTCGGCCCCGCGGGCCACCGGCGTCGCACTGCGCGCGGCGAATTTCACGGGCTGGCCCGCGAGTTGGAGCAGTACCTCACCGAACCCGTCGGCGGGGATGGCCGTCACCACGCTCCCGGACGTTCCGATCAGGTCGCCCCCGGTGGGCGTCACCGTCGTCTGATCACGCATCAGGGCACGGCTGAAGCGGTATGTCAGCCAGGCCGTGCCCACCCCCGACAGTGCGCCGACGCCGGTGGCGCCCACAGGGCCGACCCCGGTGGCCGCCTGGGCGATGACTCCGCCGAAGCCGGTCATCGCCAGGAATCCGGCGACGACCGGCAGCGACAGCCACCCGTCGAGACCGCCGCCCAGCGCGCCGTCGAGCGCGCCGTCCAGCAGCCCGTCGAAGACCAGCGACAGGGCGAGCAGCACGACCCCCGTGATGCCGAGCCCAAGAAACCAGGCCATTCGCGCCGTCCCCCTCTCACCAGTCGCTGATCTCCAGCTTGACGGAATCCTGACACGATGCGGCACGCTGTTTCATTGCCGTGTTCCGGCAATGTTTACGTGAATTTGATGCCGTCCATCGGCGAGCTATCACGTCTTCGCCCGGGAGGGCGACCGACAGGTGACGGCCGTGTCATCCGGCTCCCGCGGCGCGGAGGTCGGCCCTCGCCCGGGCTGGATCGACGCACGGCGCGTCTACGAGGTGGTTGTGGCTGAGAGGCTCGACACCGCCCGTGGGCTGTCGGCCGTGGAGAGACTGAGGACCATGGTGAGGCCGCCACCGGGGGTGTCCTCGGCGCGCACTGTGCCGCCCATGGCCTCGGTGAAACCGCGAGCGACGGCAAGGCCGAGGCCGACCCCGTTGCCACGCGGGGCGTCGCCGTAGCGCTGGAAGGGCTCGAAGATGCGGTCCTTGGCCTCGTCGGGGACGCCGGGGCCGCGGTCGACGACCCTGATCTCGACCCGGTCGCCGAGAACGCTCGCGGACACGAGGACCGGCTCCTCGGGGGCGTACTTCACCGCGTTCTCGACGACGTTGGCGACCACACGCTCCAGCAGGCCCTTGTCCACGCAGACCATGGGCAGCGTCTCGGGGATGTCCAGCTCCACGCCGTCCTCCGGCACACCGGCCAGTGACATCGGGACAACCTCGTCGAGGTCGATGTCCCGGATGAGCGGCGCCACGGTGCTGGTCTGCACGCGGGACATGTCCAGCAGGTTGCCGATGAGGTGGTCGAGGCGGTCGCAGCCCTCCTCGATCCCGGCCAGGAGTTCGGCCTGGTCCTGCTCCGACCAGGCGACGTCCTTTGACCTCAGCGAGGTGACGGCCGCCTTGATGCCCGCGAGAGGTGTGCGCAGGTCGTGGCTGACCGCGGCGAGCAGCGCGGTGCGCATCCGGTTCGCCTCGGCGAGCACCTTGCCCCGGTCGGCCTCCTCCTGGAGGCGTCGGCGGTCCACGACCACGGCCGCCTGGGCGGCGAATGCGGCCAGCACCCGGCGGTCCTCGGCGGGCAGCACACGCCCACAGAGGGCGAGTGCCATATGGCCGCCGACCGGCACGTCGACATCGGCGTTCTCGGGGCGCCCGGTCGGTGCGTCCGGGCCGACGCGGCCCGCGACGGTCCAGGGCGCGGAGTCGCTCTCCCGCTCCAACAGCGCCGCGGACCGCATGGCGAAGGTCTCGCACACCCGCTCCAGCAGTTCCTCCAGGCTGGTCTCACCTCGCAGCACGTTGCCCGCGAGGAAGGACAGGATCTCCGACTCGGCGCGCAGCCGGGCCGCCTGGTGGGTGCGCCGGGCCGCCAGGTCGACGACGGACGCGACCGACACGGCCACCGCCACGAAGATCGCCAGGGCGAGGATGTTTTTCGGGTCGGCGATCGTGATCCGGTGCACTGGTGGCGTGAAGTACCAGTTCAGCAGCGTGGAACCGAAGGCCGCCGAGGCGAGCGCCGGCAGCAGGCCGCCAAGCAGTGCAGCCGCCACGGTCAGCGTCAGGAACAGCAGCATGTCGTTCGTCAGGCCGAGGTCGGCGTCGACATGGGTCAGCAACAGTGTCAGGAACAGCGGGCCGCAGACACCCGCGAACCAGCCCCAGAGGATGCGTGAGCGCCCCAGCCTCGCGCCCCGTGCGATGGGCAGTCCGCGGCCCTTGCCGGCCTCGTCGTGGGTGATGAGGTGGACGTCGAGGTCGGGCCCGGACTCGCGGGCCACGGTCGCGCCCACGCCCGGCCCGAAGACGTACTGCCAGCTCTTGCGCCGGGAGACGCCGAGCACGATCTGGGTGGCGTTGGCCCCGCGCGCGAAGGCGAGCAGGGCCGCCGGTATGTCGTCCCCGACGACGTGGTGGAAGGTGCCGCCCAGGTCCTCGACCAGGGTGCGCTGGACCGCCAGTTCCTTCGGGGAGGCGGACGTCAGACCGTCGCTGCGGGTGACGTAGACGGCGAGCACCTCGCCGCCCGCCCCCTTCTCGGCCAGCCGGGCGGCGCGGCGGATCAGCGTCCGCCCTTCCGGGCCGCCGGTCAGGCCGACCACGATCCGCTCGCGCGAGCCCCAGATCTTGGAGACCCGGTGCTCGCTGCGGTACTGCTTCAGGTACTCGTCGACCCGGTCGGCCACCCACAGCAGCGCCAGCTCCCGCAGGGCGGTGAGGTTGCCGGGCCGGAAGTAGTTGGACAGGGCCGCGTCGACCTTGTCGGACTGGTAGATGTTGCCGTGCGCCATGCGCCGGCGCAGCGCCTCGGGCGACATGTCGACCAGCTCGATCTGGTCCGCCCGCCGCACCACCTCGTCCGGCACCGTCTCCCGCTGCCGCACCCCGGTGATCGACTCGACGACGTCGCCGAGTGACTCCAGGTGCTGGATGTTGACGGTGGAGACGACGTCGATGCCGGCGGCGAGCAGCTCCTCCACGTCCTGCCAGCGCTTGGCGTTGCGGGAACCGGGAATGTTCGTGTGCGCGAGCTCGTCCACGAGCGCGACCTGCGGGTGGCGCGCCAGTACCGCGTCAACATCCATCTCGGTGAAGACGGCGTCCCTGTGCGTCAGTTCCCGGCGCGGGGTCTCCTCCAGGCCATGCCGCATCACCTCGGTGCGCGGCCGGTCGTGGTGCTCCACGAACGCGACCACGCAGTCGGTGCCCCGCTCGATGCGGCGGTGGGCCTCGGAGAGCATCGCGTACGTCTTGCCGACGCCCGGTGCCGCACCCAGGTAGATCCGAAGCTTGCCACGTGCCATGTCTCTCGTCTCTACGTCGGTACGTCCGTGCGGGTCAGGTCTCGAAGCGGTAGCCCATGCCCGGCTCGGTGATCAGATAGCGGGGATGGGCCGGGTCCGCCTCCAGTTTGCGACGCAGTTGGGCCATGTAGACCCGCAGGTAGTTGGTCTTGTCGCTCCGGGAGACGCCCCAGACCGCCTGCAGAAGGTGTTTCTGCGTGACCAGACGGCCGGGATTGGTGACCAGGATTTCCAGCAGATGCCACTCGGTGGGCGTGAGCCGTACGTCTCGGCTGCCCCTCGACGCCTTCTTCGCCAACAGATCGATGGTGAACTCGTCGGTCTTTACCAGTGTGGTCTCGGGCACGAGGAAGCTCTCTTCGTTACGGCGCACGGCCGCCCTCAGCCGTGCCATGAGTTCGGCCACGCTGAACGGCTTGGTGATGTAGTCGTCCGCCCCCGCATCCAGTGCTGCAACTTTCTCGTCCGAGGCACGGCGCGCGGACAGCACCAGGACAGGCACCCTCGTCCAGCCGCGCAGCGCCTTGATCACGTCAACGCCGTCCATGTCAGGCAGGCCGAGATCCAGGATCACCACGTCGGGCCGGCGGGTGGCGGCCAGGCGCAGGGCGGTGGCGCCGTCGGGAGCCGCGTCCACTCCGTACTGCCTGGCCTGCATGTTGATCACGAGTGCTCGTACGAGTTGCGGGTCGTCCTCCACCACCAGCACCCGGGTCATGGGTGTGCGGCCTTCCTCTTGTCGGTGGGATCAGCGTTGTAGATGGGGCGGTGGGGGCCGTCGAACCAGAGCGTCCCGGTTCGGCGGCTCCCGGTCGTCGGAGTCAGTGGGCCGGGACTTCTGGACCAGCTCCTTGAGGGCGATGCTGAGCTCTCCAGGACGTTGACGTGCGGCTCGCCCATGAAACCGAGGCCGCAACCGTCGGTGTGGTGGCCTTCACCACCTTCTGGGCCTGAGCCGCGGTCAGGCCGTGAGCCGGTGGTCAGCGGGTCGAACTCATGACGGGGCCTCAGAACCTCTCCGGGAAGATGAGGGCGAGGACGAGGTATCCCAGCAGTGCGACAGCCACGACCAGGCCGACGACGGTCTCGGCGGTCACAGCTTCGCCACCCCCTTGGCGGCAAAGGCCACCAGCGCCGACACCGCGACGATGACGTAAGCCACGTCGGCCATCGAGAGCTCCTGAATGAGGTCGGTACGTTGGATCGGACCCGTACAGGAAACCCGCTGACCGGCCGGGTTCCGCTTGCCTTAACGGGCTTCATACGGCGGCTCCGGCAGCCTTGACGCACTTCTTACGACTCGCCGCCCTCCGTCCAGCCTCAGGCTGGCGTGCGGCCGTTCGTCAGTCCCGCGGTGTCCAGGGCGGCACCCGCCTGGTCGGCCAGCGTCACCGCGACCAGGCGGGCCTTGTGCGACGGAGCACTCCCCGGTGCGGGAGCCATCATGAAGCGCCCGAAGTAGTGGCCGTTGCCGTACGCCCGCAGTTCGATCTCGCCCTCGGGCCAGCCGGTCGCGTCGACGTCACAGTGCCGGCGGCCCACTGCCACCGAACCGTCCTGCTCGAGCCTCGGCGGCTGCCCCAGCAGCGTGCCGTACTCGAAGCGGCACGTACGCAGTGCGAGCAGTTCGATCAGCTGGCCTCTTACGTGCTCGACCACCGGGTCGGCCGAGTGGCTCGTGCGGGCGAGGTCGGCCGTCTCGTGGATCCGTCGGAGGTGGTCGCCGTCGGTCACCGTGACCACCTCCAATCGCCGTGCACGAGCGGCGAGTTGAGAGACGATGAGGCCGACGACGAGGAGCAGGACGGCGGTCTCGATGTCGTCCGTTTCCGTGATCGTGAACCGCTCGTAGGGTTGAGTGAGGAAGAAGTCGAACCATACGGCCGCGGACAGCGCGCCGACCGCGCCCATGATCCGGTTACCGACAGCCGCGACCGCGACGACCACCACGACCAGGATCAGGGCCGCGTTCGTGTTCGACAGGTCGGTGCGGAAGGGCATGAGCGCCAGGGCCACCAGGAACGGCCCGAGCAGTGCGCCGCCCGCGGCCATCCGGTCCCGCGGCGGAAAGCCGGTCATGTGTCCTCGCCCCCTGTGTTCGGCGTAGCGCTGGCTGCCGCCCTGCTCGGTGATCGGCAGGCGCGGGCGGGCTCATCGGCGGCGCCCGCTTGCCGCCCACACGGACACTCCCCTTACCAAGGCGCGTCGGCCCACTGCCCGGCGCCGTTTTGACGCATCCCTGACGCCTGACGCCTGGACCCTGACGCTTTCTTGATGCAGGTCACGCGAGCGCGAAGTAGCGCAGCCAGACATACGCCAGGGAGATCGCCACGGTCACGGCGGTCACGACAAGGCCGTATTTGGTGAACTGCCAGAAGGAGATGGGCTGCCGGTTGCGTTCGGCGATGCCGAGGACGACGACGTTGGCGGAGGCGCCGATGGCCGTGGCGTTGCCGCCGAGGTCCGCGCCCAGCGCGAGGGCCCACCACATGGCGTGGTCGCTCGCGCCGCCCATGTCGCGTACCAGGTCGGCGGTGATCGGCGCCATCGTGGCGACATAGGGGATGTTGTCGACGATGCCCGACAGCACCGCGGAGCCACCGAGCAGGGTCAGGGAGCCGCCCATTTCGTTGCCGCCGATCAGATCCGCCAGCTGACGCGAGATCTCGCCGACGACGCCGGTGTCGATCAGACCGCCGATCATGACGAAGAGGCCGGCGAAGAAGGCGAGCGTGGGCCATTCCACCTCGGCCAGGACATCGTGGGTGTCGACGGTGGAGACGGCGACCAGCAGGCCGGCGCCGAGCAGGGCGACGATGCTGGGTTCGTAGTGCAGCACCGGATGCAGGACGAAACCGGCGACCACGAGGGCGAGGACGACCAGGCCCTGGACGAGCAGCCGCCGGTCCCTGATGGCCTCGCCCTCCTCCAAGTCCATGATCTCGGCCGCGCGCTCCTCGTCGTAGACGAAGGACCTGCGGAACATCACCCGGCACATGACCAGCAGGACGACCACCAACACCACGATGAGCGGGGCGAGGTGGACGAGGAAGTCGTTGAAGGTGAGGCCGGCCCGGCTGGCGATGATGATGTTCGGCGGGTCACCGACCAGGGTGGCCGTGCCGCCGACGTTGGAGGCCATCACCTCGGCGATCAGGAACGGCGCGGCGGGCAGGGCCAGGCGTTCGCACACCAGCAGGGTCACCGGGGCGATCAGCAGGACCGTGGTGACGTTGTCGAGGAGTGCGGAGGCCACCGCGGTGATCACGACAAGCATGGCCATGACCCGGAAGGGTTTCGCGCGGGCCCGCTTGACCGCCCAGATCGCCAGGTACTCGAACATGCCGGTCTTCTTCAGCACGCCGACGATCATCATCATGCCCATCAGCAGGAAGATGACGTTCCAGTCGACCCCGGAGTCCTCCGAGTAGAACGCCGAGACGTCGTCGGTCGCCCCGATCGCCAGCATCAGCCCCGCACCGCCGAGTGCCACGGCGACGCGGTGGATCTTCTCGCTGATGATCAGGGCGTACGCGCCGACGAAGACGACGATCGCGGCCCAGCTGTGCCAGTTGTTCACGTTCCTCCGATTCCTCCATGGGCCCGCAGGGCCTTGGTCTGCAGGGTGTCGGCTTCATTGAGTGCGTCCGGGATGCCGGCCAATTCCTCGACGTCGAAGGCACGGGCGATCGGCACGTCCGTGGAGCTGTGGGCCACGATCGAGAACGCGATGCACACGGCGATGAGCGTGAACGCCTCTTGCGCGTGCGGGATGCCGGACTGCAGCACCAGCAGCCCGTACACCACCGAGGCGAAGCCCTTCGGGCCGAACCAGGCCGCGACCAGTTTCTCCCGCCGGGAAAGGCGGGTGCCGAGCAGCGACAGCAGGAGCGAGACCGGGCGGATCAGGAGGATCGCCAGGATCACGGCCGCATAGCCGCCGAGCGACAGGCCGCCGAAGAGCTTCGGGGTCAGCAGCGCGCCGAAGACCAGCAGTGCCGCGAACTTCGCCAGCTCCGCCAGCGCCTCGCCCAGGGGCTCGAACGACTCCTTCGCCTCCGACGAGAGGTGTGCGAGAACCGCGCCCGCCGAGAACGCCGCGAGGTAGGGATTGGCGTGGGTGAGGTGGCAGGCCGCATACAGGATGATCCCCGTGGCCAACGGCAGCAGCGGCTGCAGCTTGGGCTCGGCGCCCAGCAGCCGGAACCGCACCAGCCCGCCGACCAGCAGGGGCAGCACGATACCGAAGAGCAGGCCCAGCAGCAGCTCAACGGCGATCTTGCCGGGGGACGCTTCCAGGCCGGATGCCGTCGGACCGGCCGCCGCGATGAGGAGCATCACCACCGGGAGGGCGAGACCGTCGTTGATGCCGCTCTCCACGTTGAGCAGCTGGCGCAGCTTGGCCGGAACCTCTCTGCGGCCCACGATCGCCGAGGCGAACACCGGGTCCGTGGGCGCGAGCACCGCGCCCACCAGAAACGACGTCGTCCAGTCCAGGCCCACCAGGAAGTGGGTGACCAGCGCCATGAAGACGAACGCGAGCGGCATGCCCAGGCCGAGAGCACGGGCCGGGTTCTTCCAGTTGGCGCGCAACTTCGGCAGCGAGACGTGCATGCCGTCGGTGAACAGCACCGCGAACAGGGCGAGATCGGCCGTCACAGAAACCATCTCGCTGTCCGGCGTGATGTGGATCAGCCCGAGAACTCCGTCGGTCACGAGCGCGCCACCGACCAGGAAGAGGAAGGACGTGGACAGCACCGTCCGCGCCGCAAGGCCCGACAACAGCACCGCCACCAGCAGCGCGAAGCCGAACACCACCACCAGCACCATGGCAAACGCCCCGATCGGAAGAGAGATCTGTCCTCAACTCGCCGACCAGGCTTCCCGGCACACCGCGTGGAACCTTACCTGCTCTTGATACGTCTTTGACAGGCTCCTTATGCGCGCGCCCTGAACGTGAACATTGCCGGACACCGGCAAGCTCCGGGTGACCGATGCCGTCTCCGCCCAGCGTGGGCCCGCTCAGGAGGCGGCGATCAGCAGCCGCTCCAGCAAGTGAGCGGCTGTGATCACACCGAGCAGCCGCACACCGCTCTTGTCCTTGTCCGCCACCGCCACCAGAGGGCTGCGCACCTGCGCCATCAGCGCCGCGACCTCGAGCGCGGTCGCATCGGGGTCGGCGACCGGCGGCGCGGGCAGGCTCTTGGACAGGCAGTCGCGCACCGTGCGTCCCGCGAGGGCCTTGCACAGCTTGTCGGCGTGACGTTCGTCGACCACCGCGGCAAGCGTCGGATCGTCGATCACGTACGCCGGAACGATGGTCTTGATCATCTGGGAGGCCGGCAGGATCGCCTTCGGCGCACCCTGCTCATCGAGCACCAACAGGGCGGGCAGCCGGTGTTCGGCCATCATCCGTGCCGCCGCCATGGCGTCGGTGTCGACGCCGACGGTCTCGTACTCCACTGCCAGGTCTCGTGCCCGCACGATCGGCTCCTGAGTTTCGTTCTGTGTCCCGTTGAGGGGGAAGCGTCACGCGGCCGCAGCACCCGGGCCAACCGTCGCGCGAGGGCTCCCCGGTCATTGTGATGCAATCGACGCCGGCGGCCACGTCGGCGTTCCTCCGGTCTTCGAGCAGGTGGGACACGGCCCATGCAGCCGACCTCCACCATCCCGAGGACCCACTGTGAGACGCACGCCGATACACGGTGACAACGACGCCCCGGCCACAGAGGTCGTCGAGCTGACGCAGGGAAAGGTCGAATACCGCTTGCAGCGCCGCGGCCGAAGGACGGTCGTCGTCCTCCACGGCGGCCACATGCGGGCCGGCCTAGCCCTCGGCGAGGACGTCTTCGCCGACGAGGACTGCTCGGTACTGGTGCCGTCGCGGCCCGGGTACGGCCGCACCCCCGTCTCGACCGGCCGGTCCGCGAGCGAGTTCGCCGACGTCACTGCCGCGCTGTGCGCACGTCTCGGCATCGCGAAGATCACGGCCGTCGTCGGTGTCTCAGGCGGGGGCCCCACCGCTGTCGCAATGGCCGCACACCATCCCGAGACCGTCGAACGCCTGATCCTGCAGAGCGCCGTCGGACCGCTGCCCTGGCCCGATCGACGGACTTACCTCGGCGCCCATGTGCTCTTCGGACCCGGCCGGGAGCGGGCGACCTGGACACTCGTACGCGCGCTCGTCCGACGTGCTCCGGACACAGCCCTACGGCTGCTGTTGCGCGACCTCACGACTCTTCCGGCGGCCGAGGTCGTGGCGGGCCTACGGCCTGCGGACCGGGCACAGTTGATCGCACTCTTCTCACGGATGAGATCGGGCCACGGTTTCGTCAACGACCTGAGGGATCTCAAGACCGGCGCCGATCCAGGACTCCTGCTGGCCGACATCACCCAACCGGGCCTGGTCATCGCGAGCCGTCGCGACGGCGCAGTTCCGTTCGCCCATGCCAAGGCTCTGGCCGCTGGGCTACGGCACGCGGAACTGCTGGAGAGCTCGGCGGACAGCCACTCTGTCTGGTTCGGGGACGACTGGCCGGCGGTCGCGGCACGCATACGGGACTTCCTGTCGGCCGGCGGCCCTGCATCGGCCGCCTAAGAGCAGGCCGCGTGGCACCGGACACGGAGCAGGATCGACTCCACCCACGCTCGGATCGCCGAACAGCGAGGACGCCCCGGCCGGCCCGGTACTGACCAACACGGCTGCGTTCTCCCGTCGCTCCCCCTCCAAGGCCCGGACTGCTAATGGTTGTTGGGCCGGACGACAGGCCGATCCTGCGAACCCGTCGTGCGCCCGATCCCGGTGGCGGCATGACCGGGGCGGCGCTCCTCGGAGAAGAGACGGCGCAGCGGTCGAACGAAGCGACATGTCAGCCGCCAGGCCACGAACAGCCCCACCAGCGGTACCACCAGCCGCAGAATCCCGGTTGCGGTCCCCGTCGGCGACAAGGCCGTGAGCAACACGGTCGCTCCGACTCCGAGGATCCAGGCGAGCACCGTCAGCAGGGACAGCGCGACGGCCACCGGCACACCGCCCATTCCCAGGCCGCCGAGATCGGTGTCCGCGTCGAAGCTGTCCGAGGCGGTCACACCGGCGACCACCAGCAGCCAGAAGCCCGCGACCACCACCAGGGCCGCCGTGAAGAGGATCACGGGCAGGCCGGTGGCGGCGCCTACGAGCAACCGCATCTCCGGCTCCCTCCCTGATACGGCCGGGACAGGCGGTGCGCTGCCTCCGTGCCGGGCCCCGGGCAGCTGCCGGCGCCCGGCATCGGAACCTTTCACAGTGCTCCCCGAAGCCCATGGTGCACGCCTGAGACCTGCCGCGCATTGCCGGTCCCCGGCAGCGTTCACTAGTGTCTGCATGCCGGTGAACCGCCAAGAAACCGTCACCGGGGCATCAAGATTCCGGGGGACTGCGTGACCGAGCGGGAGATACCCGAGGCGTATCTGGAGGGCTATGCCCGGATCCTGGCCGAGGTCTCGGTCACGGGCCGGCGCCTGGTGCGCGAGGAGATCGAATCGCGCCGTGCACTGGGAGAGCAGGCCGCGGAGGCCGGCCATGGACTGCGCGCCCTGGTGGGCGCCCACCTCGCCGCGGCCCGCGCGGCCTGGCCCGATGCCCCCGGATCGGTCGACAGTACGCTCGCCGCCGTACAGCAGGTCGTCGACGCCTTCGCCGAGGGCTACGAACGCGCCCAGCGCCTCGCCGTACGCCAGGAGGAGGCCGCACGCCGGGAGTTCATCGACGACCTCCTCTACGGCCGTAGCGACCTGGGCCGCCTCGCCGAGCGCGCCGAGCGCTTCGGACTGCGCCTCTCCCACGCGCACGCGGTCGCCGTCGCACAGGGACCCGTCGCTTACGTAGAAGGTGATCCGGTGCCGCGGCAGGTGGAACACGCGCTGATCACCCGCTTCGGCAACCGCAACGTGTTGCTCACCACCAAGGACGGACAACTGCTGTGCGTCGCGCCCGGCCACGAGGACGGGGTGCTCCCCTATTTCGCCAAACAGGCGCACGCCGCCACGGAAGGCGGCCGGGTCGCCATCGGTCGCCCGCAGCCGGGCCCCGGCGGAGTCGTCCAATCCTACGAGGAAGCCCTCAGCGCCCTGGAGATGGCCGAGCGCCTCGGCCTCGACGACCCGGTCCTGCGCGCCGCCGACCTCCTCGTCTACCCGGTCCTCACCCGTGACCGCCAGGCCATGGCCGACCTCGTGGTGAACACGCTCGGCCCGCTCACCACCGCGCGGGGCGGCGCCCAGCCCCTTCTCGACACCCTCACGGCATACTTCGACTCCGGCTGCGTCGCGGCCGAGGCCGCCCGCCGACTCTCCCTGAGCGTGCGGGCCATGACGTATCGCCTGGATCGCATCCACCAGCTCACCGGTGCCAACCCGGCCGATCCCGCACACCGTTACAAACTCCAGACCGCCGTCATCGGCGCCCGGCTCCTGGACTGGCCGACCGAAGAACTGTGACGGCGGCACCCTCAGGCCGTTCAGCGGGGCGAAGCCCGGTCACCGAAGGGCTCTTGCCGCGCCATGCGGAACACCCAATGGAACGTGCAACCGCACGGATCGCCGAACCACGGCTGTCCGCGACCGTCTCACATCACTGCTCCGGGGTTCTGCCCATCTCCGCGGCGAACAGCACAGGGTCGGCGTCGAACCCCTGGACCATCTCGCGGAATCCCCACCGCCCGGACGCGTCTCTGGCGAATTCCGCGACCGTCGCCGCCGTCGCGTCGGCGACCTGCGCGAAATCGTTTACCAGCAGCTCCCGGTAGCCCTCGACCACGACCACCCCGGCATTAGATATGTCACCGAAGGTCCGCGCCCCACGATCCTGGTGAATGGCCACGCCGACCACCACGCGCCCGAACGCGCGCGACATCCGCTCGAACTCGAGCACCATCGCCTCGACGAACCCGAAGCCCATGCCGGTCTCGCTGTGCCGGCTCATGTTGATCGTGCCGTCCGGCGACCGACTCTCGGTATGGACGACGTACACAGGCCGCCCGTAAGGGTCGTCCACCGCATAGGTCGCAGCCATGATGTCGAGATGCCGAGGCGGTTCCCCGTACGGACTCGGGTCCCACCGAAGCTTCACCTCTACCTTGCCCAGCCCCTCGCCGAACCCGCTCACCTTGCCCCTCCCCGTCAGGTACCGCGAGACACCCCCGCATCGTCAAGTATGTGCTCTGACCAGGCTCTTGATACCTCCTTAGCTCGGTTGTCCCGGAAGTCATCGACTCGCGACCGGGAGATCGGTACCCATCGCGATTCACGACCAGGCTCACCACACAAGATCACACCCAGCGAAATCCGACCACAGTGGCCTCGCGAGGAACCCGCCGTCGACAACGACGACCTCCATCTCGCCTTCCGCGATCCTTGGCCTGAGCTAAGGATCTTTCTGTTGCTGCTGCGGAGAGAGGGCGGCCGTAGGCCACTATGCAACGAGCGCGCGGCGACGATCCGCGCGGCGGGCGCGGAGCCGTGCCCGCGGTTCCCCCAGGGCGCCTGTGGCCTCGACCACCAGGCGGACGCAGCACGAGAAGGCAGTGAGGAGTACCGACGCCAGGAACGCCCCGCCCCAGACGACGGTGCTCAGGACGAGGAGCGCCGCCCCCCAGACGGCAGCGGCGGCTGCCCCTGCTCGGCGGTGCATCGGGAACAGCAGCCACGGGACGACCGGGGCGAAGAAGAACATGGCGAAGCCTATGAGAACTCGCAGCCGGCGGTGACAAGCGCCTAGGCTCGTGAATCGGCCTCTACCAGGTGAAAGGTTGCGATCACGGTACCGGCAGGTAACAAGTTGTGCCGTACTGCGCGTATAGTTTCGTTGTGAGCAACCACAGCCAAGACACCGAGACAGGCAATTCGCAGGCCGGCGGAGTGCAGTCGGTGGACCGCGCCATCAGCGTCCTGGAGATCCTCGCCCAGCGCGGCGAGGCGGGCGTGAGCGAGGTCGCCGGAGAGATCGACGTCCACAAGTCCACCGCCTTCCGCCTGCTCGGCGCGCTGGAGGCGCGCGGGCTGGTGGAGCAGGCGGGCGAGCGCGGCAAGTACCGGCTGGGCTTCGGCATCGTGCGCCTCGCCGGCGCCGTCACCGGACGCATCGACATCACCCAGCAGGGCAGGCCGGTGTGCGAACGGCTCGCCGAGGAGCTCGGCGAGACCGTCAACATCGCGGTCATGCAGGAGCACTACGCGATCAACCTCTACCAGGTGCGCGGCCCGGGCGCGATCACGGCGCACAACTGGGTCGGCCAGCTGACCCCGCTGCACGCCACCTCCAGCGGCAAGGTCCTGCTGGCCCACATGCCGGCCAAGGAGCGTGCGGCGCTGCTGGCCGAGACCGGTCTGAAGAAGGTCACCCCGCACACGATCACGGCGAAGACGAAGCTCGAGAAGAACCTCGCCGAGGTGCGTGAGCGGGGCTACGCCTGGACCGTGGAGGAGTTCGAGATCGGCCTGCACGCCATGGCCGCGCCGGTTCGCAACCGCGACGGCGAGGTCATCGCCGCACTGAGCGCCTCCGGCCCGGGCTACCGCTTCACCGAGGAGCGGATGCACGAGCTGGCACCGAACCTGCTCAAGGGCGCGGAGGAGATCAGTCACCGGATGGGGTACCTGGGCTGAGCGGCCCGCGGGCCGTCACCGGGGCCGGTGGGTGCCCAGGCGCTCGTCGACCCAGTCGTGGAACGCACCGATGTGGTGCTCGCTCGGGACGAGCACGCCGCCCTTGGCGTACAGCCGGGAGCTCATGCCGGGCTGGGTGCGCTCGCAGGCGTCGAAGTCCTGGCGGTTGACCCGGTCGAAGAGCTCCACGGACCGGCTGACGTCCTTGCCGCTCTCGACGACGTGCGGCAGATAGAGCCAGTCGCACTCGACGACCGTGCGGTCCACGGCCACCGGGTACATCCGGTGGAAGATCACGTGGTCGGGCACGAGGTTGATGAACACCTGCGGCCGCACGGTGATCGCGTAGTAGCGGCGGTCCTGCTCGTCGCCGACCCCCGGGATGCGGTCCAGGCCCTCGGAGCCGTCGACCGTGAAGCCCTGGACGTCCTCGCCGAACTCCGCGCCGTGGCCGACGTAGTACTGCGCGGCGTAGCCGTCCGCGAACTCCGGTAGTACTTCCGTGAGTTCGGGGTGGATCGTGGCGCAGTGGTAGCACTCCATGAAGTTCTCGATGATGAGCTTCCAGTTGGCCTTCACGTCGTAGACGATCCGCCGGCCGACGGAGAGGTTGCCGATGTCGTAGTGCTCGATCGACTCGACGTCCCCGAGGCGGGAGACCACGTCCCCGATGACCTCCTCCTCGAAGGAGGGCGGATTCTCGGCGAGGCAGACCCAGACGTAGCCGAGCCATTCGCGGACGGCGACGTTCACCAGGCCGTACTCGGTGCGGCCGATGTCGGGCATCTTGGTCAGGTTGGGCGCGGCGACCAGCTTGCCGTCCAGGCCGTACGTCCAGGCGTGGTACGGGCACTGGAACGCCCGCTTCACCTCGCCGGACTCCTCCGTGCACAGCTTGGCGCCGCGGTGCCGGCAGACGTTGAAGAACGCGCGGATCGAGCCGTCGCGCGAGCGGGTGACGAGGATGCTCTCGCGGCCCACGTCGACGGTGCGGAATGCGCCGGGCTTGGCGAGCTCGGACGAGCGCACGGCGCAGAACCACATGGTCTCGAATATGCGCTCCTGCTCCAGGGCGAAGGTCGCCGGGTCCGTGTAGGAGGAGCCGGGAAGAGTGGCGATCAGGCTGTCCGGCAGGCTGGTCGAGGTCACAGTGCACTCCTCGGGAAACGTCGATGCGGGGAGCGCCCCGAAAGGGGCGCGGGGAACTGCGCGACCAGCCACGACGGCGCCGCACAAGGACAACGACCCATCTCGCTGATCACAGCGAAGCGATCTGCTTGCGCCACCGCATGAACAGCCGCGGCTGGTTCATGCCGAGCACCGCGACCGGCACTCCGGCCCGCCGGTAGACGGCCAGCACGTTGCGGTCGTCCGCGGTGCCTTCCTCGACGGTCACGCTGTCGGCGCCGGCCGCGTGACCGGCGAACTGGATCTTCACTCCGTACTGGTCGGACCAGAAATACGGCGGCCGGGGCACCCCCGGCTCCACCGCCCCGCCCGCCAGCAGCGTGGCGATCGCGGCGTCGGGGCGCTCGCGGGCGCCGGTCCAGTGCTCGACGCGGCGGTGGGCGCCGGCGCGCGGGTCGTACCAGTTGGCGCAGTCGCCGACCGCGACCACGCCCGCCAGGCTGGTGCGCCCGTCGGCACCGCACTTGACGCCGTTGTCGAGGTCGACGCCGGAGCCTTCCAGCCACTCGACGCACGGGCGGGCACCGACTCCGACGACCACGATGTCCGCGGGGACGGTGCGCCCGTCCTCCATCAGCACGGCCTCCACCTGCCGCTCGCCGCTGAGGCCCTTGACGCCCACGCCGCACAGCAGCCGTACGCCGTGGTCCGCGTGGAGGCCGGAGACGATCGTGCCCATCTCCTCGCCGAGCGGTCCCGCGAGCGGGGTCGGGGCCGCCTCGATCACCGTCACCTCGAGCCCGAGGGCGCGCGCGGTGGAGGCCACCTCGGCGCCGATGAAGCCGCCACCGATCACCACCAGCCGCCCACCGCGGGCCAGTTCGGCCCGCAGGGCGCGGGCGTCGTCGAGCGTGCGCAGGGTGTGCACCCCAAACAGGCCCGCGGAGCCCGGCAGGCTGCGCGCGGCGGCGCCGGTGGCGACGACGATCCCGTCGGCCCGCACCTCGGTCCCGTCGGCGAGGCGGACCGCGCGGTGCGCCGGGTCGAGTCCGGTGGCCCTGGCGCCGAGCAGCCACTCGGCCCCCAGGTCCTCGCCGTCCGTCTCCAGCACGAGATCGGCCTCGCCGACCGTGCCGGCCAGGAACTCCTTGGACAACGGCGGCCTGTCGTACGGGCGGTGGGGCTCGTCCCCGATGACGACGAGCTGCCCGTCGTAGCCCTGCTTGCGCAGGGAGCGCGCCGCCGACAGACCGGCCAGCGAGGCCCCCACCACGGCGACCTTCCTCACGCGAGACCTCCGGCGAGCCGGGCCGCGACGCAGGGAGGCAGGTTGGGGGCGTCCGTGGACACCCGGACGTGGATCACGCCGTCCTCGACCACGACCTCGTGCGTCCGGACCGGGAGCCTGGCCGGCGGGGCGTCGACCGCGCCGGTGCGCAGGTCGAACTTCGAGGCGTGCAGCGGGCATTCGACCTCGCAGCCCTCCAGCCAGCCGTCGGCGAGCGAGGCGTCCTGATGGGTGCAGGTGTCGTCGATGGCGAAGAGCTCGCCGTCGTCGGTGTGGAACACCGAGACCGGCGGATCGGTCTCGAGCCGGAAAGCCTCACCTCGTGGAAGGTCCACGAGACGGCACACGGGAATCATCATGACACCTCGGTGCGTATAGCGAAACGGATTGCGGTAAGCGCAACATCAGTCTGGGGTCGCCCTGAACCCCTGTCAAGGAGTTCAGGGACCAGGTTCATGCGAGACGCTGCGTTGCGACACACACAACACACGGCATGATGAGAAACGACGCTCGCGGTCAGAAACCGCGGTCGATCCACTCCTGCAGATGCGGCGCCTCGGCGCCGACGGTGGTCGTCTCCCCGTGGCCCGTGTGCACCACGGTGTCCGCGGGGAGGGTCAGCAGCCTCTCCCGGATCGACTCGACGATGGTCGGGAAGTGGCTGTACGACCGCCCCGTGGCCCCCGGTCCGCCCGCGAAGAGCGTGTCTCCGCCGAAGAGCGCCCCCAGGGCCGGCGCGTACAGGCATACGGCGCCCGGTGCGTGGCCGGGTGTGTGCAGGACGGTCAGCTCGATGCCGGCCACCGCCAGGGGCTGCCCGTCGGCCAGGTCGGCGTCGGGCATCCGGTCCGGGTGCGTGAGCTTCCACAGCGGCAGGTCGTCCGGGTGCAGGAGGACCGGGGCGCCGGTGCGGGCGGCCAGTTCGGGCGCGGCGTTGACATGGTCGTCGTGGGCGTGGGTGCACACGACGGCCTTCAGCGTGCGCCCGCCGACCGCCTCGGCGATCGCGTCGGCGTCGTGCGCCGCGTCGACGACGATCGCCTCGCGGTCGTCGCCGACGATCCACATGTTGTTGTCGACCTCCCAGGTACCGCCGTCCAGGGAGAACGTGCCCGAGGTGACGAGCCGTTCGACGTGGACCCGGGCCATCAGAACACCACCACCGAGCGCAGGACGTCCCCGTCGCGCATCCGCTCGAACGCCTTCTCCACCTCGTCCAGGGCGATGGTCTCGGTGACGAAGGCGTCCAGGTCCAGGCGGCCCTGGAGGTAGAGGCCGATCAGCATCGGGAAGTCGCGGCTCGGCAGGCAGTCGCCGTACCAGGACGACTTCAGGGCGCCGCCGCGGCCGAAGACGTCCAGGAGGGGCAGTTCGAGCTTCATCTCGGGGGTGGGCACGCCGACGAGGACGACCGTGCCGGCGAGGTCGCGGGCGTAGAAGGCCTGCTTGTACGTCTCCGGGCGGCCGACCGCCTCGACGACGACGTCGGCACCGAAGCCGCCGGTCAGTTCGCGGATCGCCTCGACCGGGTCGCCCTCGCGCGCGTTGACGGTGTGGGTGGCGCCCAGCTTCCGCGCGGTGGCCAGCTTGCGGTCGTCGATGTCCACCGCGATGACCTTCGCCGCGCCCGCCAGGTTCGACCCGGCGATCGCCGCGGCGCCGACACCCCCGCAGCCGATGACGGCGACCGAGTCGCCGCGGCCGACCCGGCCGGTGTTGATCGCCGCACCGATGCCCGCCATCACACCGCAGCCGAGCAGGCCGGCCGCGGCCGCGGACGCCTTCCGGTCGACCTTGGTGCACTGGCCGGCGGCGACGAGGGTCTTCTCGGCGAACGCGCCGATGCCCAGCGCCGGGGACAGCTCCTCGCCGGTCGAGGCGAGCGTCATCCTCTGCTTCGCGTTGTGGGTGTTGAAGCAGTACTGCGGGCGGCCCCGCAGACAGGCCCGGCACTGACCGCACACGGCACGCCAGTTGAGGATCACGAAGTCGCCGGGCGCGACCTCGGTGACGTCCTCGCCCACCGACTCCACGACGCCCGCGGCCTCGTGGCCCAGCAGGAACGGGAAGTCGTCGTTGATGCCGCCCTCGCGGTAGTGCAGATCGGTGTGGCACACCCCGCACGCCTCGATCTTCACCAGCGCCTCGCCCGGACCGGGGTCGGGCACGATGATCGTTTCCAGGCTGACGGGGGCGCCCTTGCCCCGCGCGACGACAGCGCGGACCTGATGCGTCATGACCACTCCTCGGCTGTGGAGAACTGAAGCTGGGAAGCCACTCGGACTGAGTTGCTCAATGCGGCACGTATCTCGTGTGCCGCAACACAGCATCATGGAGTGCAGACCCTGGGTCAAGACGCGAAACGGCCCCGGCACGGCAGATGCCGTACCGGGGCCGCCCCAGCGGGTCGGAGCCGGGATCACCCGATCTCGACGAGCAGGTCACCACCCTCGACCTGCTGGATCCTGTTGATGGCCAGCCGGGACACCCGGCCCGCCTTCGGGGCCGTGATCGCGGCCTCCATCTTCATCGCCTCGATCGTCGCCACCGTCGCGCCGGCGTCCACCTCGTCGCCCTCGGCGACCGAGAGCGTGACCACGCCGGCGAACGGCGCGGCGACGTGGCCCGGGTTGGCCCGGTCGGCCTTCTCCGTGACCGGGACGTCCGAGGCGGCCGAGGTGTCGCGCACCTGGATCGGCCGGAGCTGGCCGTTCAGCGTGGACATCACGGTCCGCATGCCGCGCTCGTCGGCCTCGCCGACGGCCTCCAGCTCGATCAGCAGCCGCACGCCCGGCTCCAGGTCGACGGCGTACTCCGTGGCCGGACGCAGACCGTAGAAGAAGTCCTTGCTGTCCAGCACGCTGGTGTCGCCGTAGGCCTGGCGGTGGGCCTCGAAGTCGCGCGTCGGGCCCGGGAAGAGGAGCCGGTTGAGCGTGGCGCGGGGCTCCTTCGCCAGGCCCTCGCGGTCCTCCGGCGTCAGCTCCTGCACCGGCCGCGGCTCGGCGCGGCCCTCAAGTGCCTTGGTACGGAAGGGCTCCGGCCAGCCGCCGGGCGGGGTGCCCAGCTCGCCGCGCAGGAAGCCGATGACCGAGTCGGGGATGTCGTAGCGGTTCGGGCTCGCCTCGAAGTCGGCCGGGGCGACCCCGGCGCCCACCAGGTGCAGGGCGAGGTCGCCGACCACCTTGGAGGACGGGGTGACCTTGACCAGGCGGCCCAGCATCCGGTCGGCCGCCGCGTACATCGCCTCGATGTCCTCGAAGCGGTCGCCGAGGCCGAGCGCGACGGCCTGGGTGCGCAGGTTGGAGAGCTGACCGCCGGGGATCTCGTGGTGGTAGACGCGGCCGGTCGGGGAGGCGAGGCCCGCCTCGAAGGGGGCGTAGATCTTGCGGACGCTCTCCCAGTACGGCTCCAGGTCGCCGACCGCCTGGAGGTCGAGCCCGCTGGGCCGCTCGGAGTGGTCGGTCGCGGCGACGATCGCCGACAGGGACGGCTGCGAGGTCGTACCGGCCATGGAGGCGACCGCGCCGTCCACCGCGTCCGCGCCCGCCTGGATCGCGGCGAGGTAGGTGCCGAGCTGGCCGCCCGCGGTGTCGTGGGTGTGCAGGTGCACCGGCAGGTCGAACTCCCGGCGAAGCGCGGAGACCAGCGTCGCGGCGGCCGGGGCGCGCAGCACGCCGGCCATGTCCTTGACCGCCAGGACGTGGGCGCCGGCCTCCACGATCTGCTCGGCAAGGCGCAGGTAGTAGTCCAGCGTGTACAGGCGCTCGTCCGGGTTCGACAGGTCCGCGGTGTAGCAGAGCGCGACCTCGGCGATCGCGGTGCCCGTCTCGCGCACCGCCTGGATGGCCGGGCGCATCTGGCCGACGTCGTTGAGCGCGTCGAAGATGCGGAAGATGTCGATGCCGGTGGTGGCGGCCTCCTGCACGAAGGCGTCGGTCACCTCCGTCGGGTACGGCGTGTAGCCGACGGTGTTGCGGCCGCGCAGCAGCATCTGCAGACAGATGTTGGGGACCGCCTCGCGCAGCGCGGCCAGCCGCTCCCACGGGTCCTCGGCGAGGAAGCGCAGCGCCACGTCGTAGGTCGCACCGCCCCAGCACTCCAGCGAGAGCAGCTCGGGCAGGGTGTGCGCGACCACCGGGGCGACCGCCAGCAGGTCCTTGCTGCGCACGCGGGTGGCGAGCAGCGACTGGTGGGCGTCGCGGAAGGTGGTGTCGGTGACGCCGATGGTCGGCGACTCCCGCAGCCATCGGGCGAAGCCCTCCGGGCCCAGCTCCACCAGCTTCTGCCGCGAACCGGCCCGCGGCTCGCCCGCGGGCAGTGGGGGCAGCTTGCCGGCCGGGTCGATCAGCTGGGGACGCTCGCCGTGCGGCTTGTTGACCGTGACGTCGGCGAGGTAGGTGAGCAGCTTGGTGCCGCGGTCCGCGGAGGAGCGGGAGGTCAGCAGGTGCGGGCGCTGCTCGATGAACGAGGTCGTCACCCGCCCGGCCTGGAAGTCCGGGTCGTCCAGCACCGCCTGCAGGAACGGGATGTTCGTGGCCACGCCGCGGATGCGGAACTCGGCCACGGCTCGCCGCGCCCGGCCGATGGCGGCCCTGAAGTCCCGGCCCCGGCAGGTCAGCTTGACCAGCATGGAGTCGAAGTGGGCGCTGATCTCCGTACCGGCGTGGGTCGTTCCGCCGTCGAGGCGGATGCCCGAGCCGCCGGGCGAGCGGTACGCGCTGATCCGGCCGGTGTCCGGGCGGAAGCCGTTGGCCGGGTCCTCGGTGGTGATACGGCACTGCAGGGCCGCGCCGTGCAGCTGCACCGTCTCCTGCGACAGGCCGAGGTCGGCGAGGGTCTGGCCGGAGGCGATGCGCAGCTGGGCCTGGACCAGGTCGACGTCGGTGACCTCCTCGGTGACCGTGTGCTCGACCTGGATGCGCGGGTTCATCTCGATGAAGACGTGGTTGCCGTCGGGGTCCAGGAGGAACTCCACGGTGCCCGCGTTGCGGTAGCCGATCTCGCGCGCGAAGCGCACCGCGTCGGCGCAGATGCGGTCGCGCAGTTCGGGGTCGAGATTGGGCGCCGGGGCCATCTCGATGACCTTCTGGTGGCGGCGCTGGAGCGAGCAGTCGCGCTCGAAGAGGTGGATGACGTTGCCCTCGCCGTCGGCGAGGATCTGCACCTCGATGTGGCGGGGGTCGACGACGGCCTTCTCCAGGAAGACGGTCGGGTCGCCGAAGGCGGAGGCCGCCTCACGGGAGGCCGCCTCGATGGACTCGCGCAGCGCGGCCGGGTCCTCGACGCGGCGCATGCCGCGACCGCCGCCGCCCGCGACCGCCTTCACGAACACCGGGAAGCCGATCTCCTCGGCGGCGCGCACGAGTTCGTCGATGTCGTTGGAGGGCTCGGAGGAGCCGAGGACGGGGACGCCGGCGGCGCGGGCGGCGGCCACCGCGCGCGCCTTGTTGCCGGTGAGCTCCAGCGTGTGCGCGCTGGGCCCGACGAAGGTGATGCCCGCCTCCTCGCACGCGCGCGCGAGCTCGGGGTTCTCGGACAGAAAGCCGTACCCGGGGTAGACCGCGTCCGCGCCCGCCTGCCGCGCGGCGCGCACGATCTCCTCGACGGAGAGATACGCGCGCACGGGATGCCCCTGCTGGCCGATCTCGTACGCCTCGTCGGCCTTGAGCCGGTGCAACGAGTTGCGGTCCTCGTGCGGGAAGACGGCGACGGTCCGGGCGCCGAGCTCATACCCGGCGCGGAACGCCCTGATCGCGATCTCACCACGGTTGGCGACCAGCACCTTGCGGAACATCACCGCTCCCTTCAGCCTGCCGATGACGTGCACCATGGTGTCGGTCACGATCGTGTCACGCCATGTGAGCCGGGCCACTCATATCAAGGTGTGATCTCGGTTGCCGCCTTCCTGATTGCCTCGCGTATGCGGGGGTAGCTGCCGCAGCGGCACACGTTCTCGATCCGGTCGATGTCCTCGTCGGACGGCCGGGGCGTCTTCTTCAGCAGGGCCGCGGCGGCCATGATCTGGCCGGGCTGGCAGAAGCCGCACTGCGCGACGTCGCACTCCAGCCACGCCTGCTGCACCGGGTGCAACGTGTCCCCGTCGGCCAGCCCCTCGATCGTCGTGACCTGGCGTTTCGCACAGTCGGCGACCTTCACCACGCAGGGCTGGATCTCCTCCCCGTCGAGGTGGCTGGTGCAGGCGCGGCACACTCCGACACCGCATCCGTACTTGGGTCCGGTGACGTGCAGCAGGTCGCGCAGCACCCACAGCAGGGGCATGTCGGCGGGGGCCTCGACGGTGACCTTCTCGCCGTTGAGGACGAAGGAGTAGGAGGGCATCGATTCCTTCTCAAGGTCTCAGCATGTGAACGGTCTCAGAATGTGAGCGGGAAACGGCGGGGGCTGGTGCCGGTCGCGCGGGCGTAGGCGTTGGCGACGGCCCCGGAGGCGGCCGGCACGCCGAGCTCACCGGCGCCGCCCGGCTCCCCCTTCGAGGGCATGATGTGCGCCTCGAAGTGCAGCGGGGCGTCGCGCTGGCGGGCCCACCGGAAATCACCGAAGCTGCCCTCGCGGACGGCACCGCGGTCGATGTGCAGCCCGGCGCTCAGCACGGTGGAGATCCCGTCGAGCGCGGTCCCCATCAGCTGGGCCTCCAGACCGCGCGGGTTGACGGCGGTGCCGACGTCGGCCGCCATCACCACCTTGGTCACCCGGGGCTTGTTCGGGTCGGTGGCGTCGATCTCGGCCAGACAGGCCACGCAGGAGCCGTACTCCTCGTGCACGGCCACGCCTTGCCCGTGCCCGTCGGGCATCGCCCGCCCCCAGTCCCCGGCCCGGGCGGCCTTCTCCAGCACCGCCCGTACGGCCTTGTTCCGCAGGGTCGTACGGCGGAAGGCGACCGGGTCCTTGCCCAGGCTCCGCGCCACCTCGTCCACCATGATCTCTTCCGCGGTCCGCATCGTCCCGGAGTCCACCGACCGCCAGGCGCCGAGCGGCATCGCGAGGTCGACGCCGCCCGAATCACCGGTGACGCGGCCGAAGTTGTAGAGCCCGGAGTCGCTGGGCGCGGGAGCGGACGCCGGCCGGACGGAGCCCGCGGCCGCCGGCCGCACGAGGACGGCCGAGGTCGCGTTCTTACCGTAGGACTCGTTCACCGAGGCCATGGCGTGGGTGAAGGCGACCACGCGGCCGTCCTTGTGACTGGCCCGGATGCGGTGGTGACCGGCGGGACGCATCCGGCCGTGCCGGGTGTCGTCGTTGCGGCTCCACATCAGCTTGACCGGGCGGCGCGCCGCCTTCGAGATCAGGGCCGCCTCGATCGCCGCGTCGAAGGTCAGCCGCCGCCCGAACGAGCCGCCGCCACGCATCACACGGACCGTGACCGCGGACGCCGGCAGTCCCACCGCGTGGGCGATGGTGTCGCGGGCCTCCATGGGCGTCTGGGAGGAGAACCAGATCTCCGCCTTGTGCGCGCGAACGTCCGCGATCGCGGTCAGCACCTCCATCGGCGCGTGGCTGACGAAGGCGAACGCGAACTCGCCCTCGACCTGCGCCGTCCCGCGCGGTGCGGCGGGCAGGCGCGGCACCGCGGCCCGCAGCCGGGCGCGGATGCCGTCGTCGGACAGCCGCGCCAGCGGGCCCGGCGCCCACTTGATCTTCAGGGCGTCGCGGGCCTGGAAGGCGTGGTGGAAGGACTCGGCCACCACGGCGACGCCGCCGGGGACCCGGACGACGGCGTGCACTCCGGGCAGGACGCGCGCCGCCCGGGTGTCGACCGACACGACCTTGCCGCCGAGCGTGGGCGGCCGGGCCACCACGGTCGGGTGCGCCCCGGCCACGTTCAGGTCGCCGGTGAACTTCGCCCTGCCGGTGACGAGGTCGCGCGCGTCGACGCGGTTCGTCGCCCGGCCGATCACCTTGTGCCGGGACGCCGGTTTCGGCTTGTCGGACACGGCCGTACGGCGGATGCGGGCGGCGCTCGCGCTCAGCGAGCCGAAGGTGGCCGTGCGGCCGTCCGGCGCGATCACCATGGTGTCCCGGGTGCGCAGGGTCCTGGCCGGGAGGTGCCAGCGCCGGGCGGCGGCGGTGACGAGCCTGGCGCGCGCGGTGGCGGCCAGCTGCCGGGCGGGCCCGTACAGCGAACTCACCGAACTGGAGCCGCCGGTGGACTGGTTGCCCTTGGTGCGGGCGTCGGCCAGCGGGATGTCCACGTCGGCGAGGCGGGCGTCCAGCTCCTCGGCGATCATCATGGCCACGGCGGTGGTGACGCCCTGGCCGACCTCGACGCGCGGCAGCCGGACGACGACCTTGTTGGCCCGGGTGACCTCCAGGACGAGCATCTCCTCGTCGGTGCCGGTCACCAGCACACCGGAGGCGTCCCGGCGGGGCTCGGAGCCCTGGGCGGAGGACGTGTCGCAGGCGAGCGGGGCGGCGACGGTGAGCGTGGTCGCGGCCAGGGAGTACACCATGAACCGGCGGCGGGACACGGCGGCCGGGTTGGCTGGGGCGCCCGGTGCCGTCGGAGCCGCCGTGGCGGCCGGGGTGGCGCGGCCGTTGCCTGCGGCGGAGTCTTTCTTGCCGTCCAACGCGGCCTCCCAGCGGTTCGTCCGGCTCGTACGTCGCGTCGCCCGGCCGGGCACTCGCCTCGGCCGGCCGCATCGTCACCAGATATGAGGGACCGGTCGCCCTGTGGGTTCCCTGAGAACCGAGTGCCGTTGACTTCCGGCCTCTCGCGCGCGGCTTGCCCTCCTTCGTCCCCTCTTCTCCGTAGGCTCTGGGTCCGAACAGGAGCCCTGCGGTGGACGCCCGTCCTCCCCCGACCTACGGAGAGCCATGGCCGACGCCAGCCCCCAGGCCCGTACCGCCAGTCTGCTCGGCCGTCCCAAACTGTGGCTCGTGCCCACCGTCCTGACCGGACTGCTCGCCATGCTGCTGGCGCTGCTGTACATGGGCGGCATCGTCAACCCGCAGGGCGCCCTGCACCATCTGCCCATCGCCCTGGTCAACAGCGACACCGGCAAGCCGCCGCCCGGGCAGAAGCAGAACGCGGGCGCGCAGATCGCCGCGGCCATCACGTCCAACACCGCCGACGACAAGGCCTCGTGGCGCACCCTCACCCGTGCGCAGGCCCAGGACCAGCTCGACGCGGGCAAGGTCTACGGCGCCCTGGTCATCCCGCCCGACTTCACCGCGTCGCTCACCGCGCTCACCACGGCCGACGCCACCACCCGGCCGACGATGACCGTGCTCACCAACCCCGGCAAGGGCAGCCTGGGTTCCTCCCTCGCCAGTCAGATCACGACGGCGGCGGCGCACCAGTCCTCGCTGACCATCGGCAAGCAGCTGACCACGGCCGCGGGAGGGCAGGCGAACGCCACCACCGGACTCCTGCTGGCCGACCCGGTGAACGTCGTCACCCAGGTCGGGCACCCGATCGGCGGCCACAGCGGGCTCGGGCTGAGCGCCTTCTACTACACGCTGCTGCTGGTACTGGCGGGCTTCATGGGCGGGAACATCATCACCAACGCCGTCGACACCGCCCTCGGCTACACCGACAGCGAGATCGGCCCCTGGCACACCCGCCGCCCCACCGTGCCGATCAGCCGGACGCAGACGCTGCTGCTGAACATGGTGCTGACCGCGGGCATCACGGTCGTCAGCGTCTCCCTCATCATGGTCGCCACCATCAGCATCCTGGGCATGGACGCCACCCACATCCCGCTGCTGTGGATCTACTCCTACTGCGCGGCCCTCGCCGTCGGGCTGGGCGTGCAGGCCATCAACGCCGCGTTCGGCGGCATCGGCCAGCTGATCTCCATGTTCGTGTTCATCGTCCTGGGCCTGCCCTCCTCGGGCGCGACCGTGCCGCTGCAGGCGGTGCCCGGCTTCTACCGCTTCCTCTCCCACTTCGAGCCCATGCGTCAGCTCAGCGACGGCGTCCGCGCCATCCTCTACTTCGACGCCCGCGGCGACGCCGGCCTCTCCCGGTCCTGGCTCATGATCGCGATCGGCGCGGTCCTGGCCCTGCTCTTCGGCTTCGCGATGACGCGCTACTACGACCGCAAGGGCCACAAGCGGCTGACACCGCAGCCGGCCTGAGACCGGGTGCGGCTCAGCGGGACGCGGACTCGCTCGGCGCCGCGGTCCGGGCGGGCTCGGGCGACTTGGCCGGGATGCGGCGGCCCAGGGTGATGAAGAAGAGGACGAGGCCGACGGTCAGCAGGATGTGGCCGAGGCCGGCCACGAGAGCGATCGCCTCGTCGCTGTCGTGCCCGAGGACCGTCAGCGTGCCGTGCACGGCCATGCAGCCGACCGTCACCACCATGCCCGCGTTGTAGAGCGTGAAGAACCAGGTGAAGAGCCGGTCGGCGGTCAGGGTGAAGAGCTTCTCCAGCGCCAGCACGACGAGGAAGAACAGCATGCCGAGCGCGAGCAGATGGGTGTGGACGAGGCCCAGCTGGGAGTCACCGGTGAAGTCCTCGGCCCTGGTGATCTCGCGGTAGTACAGACCGCTGACCACGCCGACGATCATGTAGACGTGGGCCGTGTTCAGGATTTTCCTCATGGCGTCGTTCCCCCCGGACGTCGTCGGCCTCGACCGCGCCGTGCGGGGTGAACGTACCTCAGTCCACGATCAGTTGAGGCTCCCTTGCTTGACATTCGTCCACTCCCTGTCGCCCAGCGCGAGGAGCTCCTCGATCCGCGCGCGGTCCGGCAGCGGGCCGTGGTCGCCCGTCACCCGGAGCGCGGACGAGGCGGTGACGTGGCCGAGGCGCAGGGCGCGCCGCAGGTCCTCACCGCGCAGCAGTCCGGCCAGGAAGCCGGCCGCGAAGGCGTCGCCCGCACCGACGGGTTCCACGACCTCGGTGCGCAGGGCCGGCACGGTGCACACGTCGGCGTCGGGCCCGGTGAAGGCGTGGGCGGCCCGCCCGCCGTCCTTGACGACCAGGATGCGCGGTCCCTTCAACAGCCGCCGTACGGCGGCCGGTTGGAGGTCGGCGCCCCACAGATCCTGTGCCTCGTCGAGGCCGACGAAGGCGATGTCGGCGCGGTCGGCCAGTTCGCGCAGCACCTCGGCGGCCGTGCCGTCCGGCCAGAGCGTGGGGCGGTGGTTGACGTCGAAGCTGATGGCGTACGGGCGTCGGGAGGGCGGGGTGGCCAGCGCCCGTTCCACCAGCACCCGGCAGGACGCGGACAGCGCGGGCGTGACGCCCGTGATGTGCAGCAGGGCCGCCGACCGCACCCGCTCGTCGTCCAGGGTCTCCGGTCCGAGGGCCGAGGCGGCCGAGCCGCCGCGGTAGTAGTGGACGCGGGTACGGTCGCGGCCCGGGTCCTTCACGAGCAGTCCGGTGGGCCGCCGCGGGTCGGTGCGTACGCCCGTTACGTCGACGCCCGCGGCGGCCACGGCCGCCCGCACCCGCCGGCCGAACGCGTCGTCGCCGAGGGCCGAGAGCCAGGAGACGCCACGGCCGAGGTCGGCGAGGTACATGGCGACGTTCGACTCCGCTCCGGCCACCGACAGGCGCAGGTCCTCGGCGCTGTCGAGGGGACCGGCCGGGGTGGGCGCGAGGGCGGCCATGGTCTCGCCGACGCAGACGACGGGGCCGTCCGGCGGGAACGGGATGCCGGGGGCGCCGCTCATGACACCTCCCGCGAGGGGCGGTAGGCGGCGGCCGGTGTGCCCGGCACGTCGACCCGGGCGGTGAACAGGGCGCCGTCCAGCGGGCCCGGTGCGGCCAGGCCCACCCGGGCGGTGGTGATGTGCAGGATGTCCTCCCGCAGGCAGACCCCGGCGGGCCGGCTCACGGGCAGCCGCAGGGTGCGGTCGAGCCGGCCGTCCGGCAGATACCGGCGTACGGTCCCGGTGCCCCAGACCGCGATCCACACCGCCCCTTCGACGTCGACGGTCATGCCGTCGGGGCTGCCGTCGTCGACGGTCACGAAGGGCTCGGGTGCGCCGAGTTCACCGGTCGCCGGGTCGACGGGGTGGCGGCGGACCATGCCGCGGGCGCTGTCGGCGAGGTACATCGCGGTTCCGTCGGCCGTGAACGCGGGCCCGTTCGGCACGGTGATGCCGTCCAGGACGCGGGTCACCGTGCCGTCGTGGTCCACCCGGTACAGCGATCCGGCGCCCTCGTCGGCCTCGTGGCCCATGCTGCCCGCCCAGAACCGGCCGGCGGGGTCGGCGCTCGCGTCGTTCATGCGCAGCGCGAGCGGGGCGCCGTCCTCGGGTCGCGCCAGCCAGCTCGTAGAACCGTCGGGCGCGAGCAGGCAGATGCCGGTGCCGGCGGCGGCGATCCAGGTGCCGGGGCGGCCGTCGACGGGCGCGACCGCGCCCAACGGTACGGAGAGCCGGGTCAGTTCCTTCAGGGGTGCGGTCGGGTCCTCGGGCACGGCCAGCAGCCGGCCCGTGAGGATGTCGACCAGCACGACGCCGGAGCCGGTCCAGCGGATGCCTTCGCCGAGCTCCAGGCGGTCGGGGCGGAGGGCTTCGTCGACTACCACCGTCGTCACTGCGCGAACTCCCCCACGACGTCCTTGAAAGCGCGGGCGCGTACCCGCAGTTGGGTGATGCTGCCGCCGTCCGCCGCGTCGCCGATCAGGGGCGAGCCGACGCCGACCGCGATCGCGCCGGAGGCCAGATAGGCGCGCGCGGCCGCCTCGTCCACGCCGCCCACCGGTACGAACGGCGCGTCCGGGAACGGTCCGCGCAGCGCCTTGACGTAGGCGGGGCCGCCCGCCTGTGCGGCCGGGAAGATCTTGAGGGCGGCGGCGCCGAGGCCGCGGGCGGCCACGATCTCGGTCGGTGTCATCACGCCCGCGAGGACCGGCATGCCCAACTCCCGTGCCGTGACGACGCCTTCGCCGAGCGCCGGGGTGACGGCGAAGTCCGCTCCCGCCTCGTGGGCGGCCCGGGCGTCGTCGGCCGTCAGGACGGTGCCCGCACCGAGCGGGCGGCCGGGGCCGAGTGCCTGCCGGGCCTGCTCGACGACGGTCAGGGCGTCCTTGCCGGTCAGCGACACCTCGATCAGCTCGACGCCCTCCTCGGCGAGGGCCAGCACGGTGCGCAGCGCGGCGGCGGGGTCGTCCCCGCGCACGATGGCGACGAGGCGGTGGGCGGCCAGGGCCGCTCGCAGATCCATGGACGGTTGCTCCAATGCGCTTGGTTTCAGGGGCAGTTGCAGGCTGCGGTGAGGGTGAGCCGCCAGCGCACCTTGCCGGAGGCCGGAACCAGGGCGGCGTCGCCGGGACCCGCCTCGGCGAGGTCGAAGACGCGCCCGAGCATCGGCTCGACGCCGCAGCTCCGGTACGGGTTCCGGTCGGGGAAGCCGCCGAGGTTGCGCCACAACGCGATCGACAGCGGCTGCTCCTCGGCCTCGAGGATGTCGAGGGCGAAGAACAGCCGGTCCTCGCCGTCGTGGACGCACACGCGGGAGGCGTCGACGACCGCGCCGATCGCGGTGCCGTCGTCCGGGCCGAAGCGGTCCAGGCGCGCACCTTGGGGCGCGGGCCAATTGCCGTGCACCCACGAGCCGTCGGCCGACGGGTACAGACGGGTGTCCGCCCCCTCGGGCAGCCGCACGACGGCCCGGGCAGAGAGGTCGAGCAGGGCGTGCGCGGCCCACACGAACCGGAAGCCGGGGTCGGCGGCGAGGACGTAGTCGACGTGGCCCTCCTCGTGGACGGTCCTGGTCAGCGAGAAGCGTGCACAGCGCGCGCTCTGCGTTCCGGCCCCCTCGCTCGTCCACGCCCGCGACCAGGCGTCACCGTGGTCGGGCGTGCCCCGCACGGTCGGCACGCACTCCTCCAGGCCGCCCGCGTCCACGAACGCGTCGCCCGGCGACACGTCCTCGCGGCCGACCCCGTCCCGCCGCCACAGCCACTCGCGCCCGCCGGCGCTCAGCGACGTCCAGCGGCCGCCGTGATCCGGGTCGGTGACGATCTTCGGCGCACTCACCGTCACCACTCCGCGAACGAGCCGTCCGCGTGCCGCCACACCGGGTTGCGCCAGGCGTGCCCGGTACGGTCGGCGGCGCGCACCGCGGCCTCGTCGACGGTGATGCCGAGCCCCGGGGCGTCACCGCGCGGCGCGTGCCCGTCGACGAACCGGAACGGCTCGGGGTCGACGACGTAGGAGAGCAGGTCGGCGCCCTTGTTGTAGTGGATGCCGCGGCTCTGCTCCTGGATGAGGAAGTTCGGTGTGGCGAAGGCGACTTGGAGGCTGGCCGCCAGCGCGATCGGGCCGAGCGGGCAGTGCGGGGCGAGCTGGGCGCCGTAGGTCTCGGCGAGCGAGGCGATGCGGTGCACCTCGGAGATGCCGCCGGCGTGCGAGAGGTCGGGCTGGGCGACGGCGACGCCGGCGGCGAGGACGGGCAGGAACTCCGCGCGCGAGTAGAGGCGTTCGCCGGTGGCGAGCGGCACGGAGGTGGAGGTGACCAGGCCCGGCAGCAGATGACCCTGCTCGGGCAGGACCGGCTCCTCCACGAACAGCGGGTGCAGCGGGGCGAGTTCGGCCAGGACGCGGCGGGAGGCGGCGGCGCTGAAGCGGCCGTGGAAGTCGACGGCGACGTCACGGTCCGGGCCGAGGGCCTCGCGGGCGGCGGACACCCGGGCGACGACCGCGGCGGTCTCGGCGACGGTGGAGACCGGCGAGGTGGCTCCGGCGCCGTTCATCTTCACCGCGGTGAAGCCGGCCTCGACCTGTTCGGCGATCTGCTCGCCGAGTTCGGCGGGCTCGTCGCCGCCGACCCAGGCGTAGACCCGGACCCGGTCGCGCACGGGCCCGCCCAGCAGGGCGTGCACCGGGGCGCCGTAGGTCTTGCCGGCGATGTCCCACAGTGCCTGGTCGAGTCCGGCGACGGCGCTGGAGAGGATCGGGCCGCCCCGGTAGAAGCCGCCCTTGGTGAGGACCTGCCAGTGGTCCTGGATGCGCAGCGGGTCCTGGCCGACGAGGTACTCGGCGAGCACCTCCACCGCGGCCCGGACCACCTCGGCGCGGCCCTCCACGACGGGCTCGCCCCAGCCGACCACGCCGTCGTCGGTCTCCACGCGGCAGAACAGCCAGCGCGGTGGGACCAGGAACGTCTCGATACGGGTGATCTTCACTGGGGGCGGGTGCCTTCCGTCTCGTCGTCGGCGGTGCCGATCCGGTCCAGGTCGCGGCCGGCCTGGTCGAGCAGGGCCCGCATGGCGGCCTCGGCGGCCAGCGGATCCCGATCGCGTACGGCGTCCAGGACCGCGCGGTGGGCCGGTATGGGGTCCTCGCTGTGCGGGGAGCTGTGCACGATGCGGTCGCGGTGGGCGAGACCGGACTCGATCACCATCTCCATGCGCTCGAGGAGTTCGTTGTGGGTGGCGGTGAGCAGGGCGCGGTGGAAGGCGAGGTCGGCCTCGACGGCGTGGGCGGCCCCGGCGCCCTCCTCCCCCATCGCCGCGATCGCCTCGTCGAGGGCGACCAGGTCGGCGTCGGTGCGGCGCTCGGCGGCGAGGCGGACGGCGGCGGGCTCGATGATGGCGCGGACCTCGGCGAGGTTGCGCAGCAGCGCCCGGTCCGCCTCGCCGGTCCGGCCGCCCTCGAACTGCCAGCGCAGCACGTCGGCGTCGAGCAGGTTCCAGTCGGCCCGGGAGCGGACGAAGGTGCCGCGCTTCTGGCGGGCGTCGACCATCCCCTTGGCGGCGAGCACCTTCAGGGACTCGCGCAGGGCGGTCAGGCTCACGTCCAGCTCGCTCTGCAGCGCCACCAGGTCGAGCGTGGCCCCCTCGGGGATCTCGCCGCCCAGAATGCGGCGGGCCAGTGCCTCCACGGTCTGGCCGTGCACGCCGCGGCGGGCGTAGGGAGTCATGTCGTACAGCCTTTCTTCGTCTGTTTCACGGTGGGCGCGGTCATGCCGATGCCTTCACGACGCTCCAGCCGCCGTCCACCACGAGACTCGTGCCGGTGATGTAGGACGCCTCGTCGGCGGCGAGGAAGGCGATGGCCGCGGCCACCTCCTCGGGCGTCCCGAACCGCCGGGCGGCGGTCTCCGCGACACTGCGCTCGCGCTCGTCCGCGGGCACCCGGTCCCACGCCCCGGTCAGGATCGGTCCCGGTACGACGGCGTTGACCCGCACCTCGGGTCCGTACTCGACGGCGAGCTGGCCGCACAGGGAGAGCAGGGCGCCTTTGGAGGCGGCGTAGGCGGGATGCCCGGGGATGCCGCGGTGCGCGTGGACGGAGGAGGTCAGCACGACCGCGCCCTGCCGCTCGTGGAGATCGGGCAGGAATGCCCGCACGCCGAGGAAGCTGCCGGTCAGGTTCACGTCGAGCTGGCGCTGCCAGGACGGCACGGTCATCTCGTGGGCGGGTGTGACGTCGACGGTGAAGGCGTTGCTGACCAGGACGTCCACCGGCCCGAAGGCGCGCGCGGCGGCGACGACGCGCGCCCAGTCCGCCTCGGCCGCGACGTCGGCGGTCACGAACCGGGCCCGCCCGCCGTCCTTGCTGATCCGCTCCGCCACCGCCTCGCCGCGCTCCTCGGCGACGTCGGCGAGCACGACGGCGGCTCCCTCCTCGGCCAGGCGTGCGGCGGTCGCGGCTCCGATGCCGGAGGCCGCTCCGGTGACCACGGCCGTGCGGCCGGTGAAGCGGGCGCCGTGCCGTCGTGCGGGCTGGTCCATCGTGGAATCCGACTCCTTCGCGGGAAAGGGCTTGCTCGAAAACATAAAGGGCTCGCTCACCGGCCGGTACGACCAGGTTCACGTGTCAGCACGACCAGGTCCGCGTCGTGCTCGGCGCTCCAGGAGAACGGGAGCCCGTGGTGCAGCAGATGGGCCCCGCCGTACGCCGTCCCGCTCGCCGTGTCGCGGTAGCGCGCCGCCGGGTCGAGCCCGCGCAGCCGCAGCCGGTCGGGGCGGCCGGGCAGCAGCGGGGCGCCGTCCAGGCGGCCGGTGCTCAGCGCGGCGACCACCGTCCGGTCGCCGGCGTCGAACTGCACCCCGCAGGTGCTGTCCTCGGGGCTGCCCAGCAGCCGGGCCTCCCCGTGGTGGATCACGTCCCGCACCTCCTTGTAACGGGCGATCCACGCCGCCGCCTCGGTCCGCTGCTGCGGGGTCCAGGCGCGCAGGTCGGCACCGATGCCCAGGACGCCGCACATGGCGTTGACGAAGCGGAAGGCGAGGCTGCGCGGGCGCGGGTCGAGGAGGCCGGGGGCGTCGGTGACCCAGGAGCTCATGACGTGCGGGGCGTGCGCGTGCAGGAAGCCGTACTGGGTGGCGAGCCGGTCCAGCGGGGCGGTGTTGTCGCTGGGCCAGACCACGTCCGTACGGGCGATGGTGGCGTGCTCGATGCGTCCGCCGCCGCCCGCGCAGCCCTCGACGGTGACACCGGGGTGGGCGGTGCGCAGGTGGTCGAGGACGCGGAGGTATCCGGCGACGTGCCCGGCGTCGAGGTCGAGGCGGTCGGCGGGTCCGGCGCCGGGGCGGCCGCGTTCGGTGGGCGGCCGGTTCATGTCCCACTTCAGGTAGCTGATGTCGTGGGCGCCGAGGAGCCGGTCGAGCGTGCCGATCACGAAGTCCTGGACGTCGCTCCGGCCGAGGTCGAGCAGGAGCTGGTTGCGGACCAGGCGGGCGCGGCGGCCCTCGATCCGGTAGACCCACTCGGGGTGCTCGGCGTACAGGCGGCTGCCCGGGCTGACGGCCTCGGGCTCGACCCACAGGCCGAAGTCCAGGCCCAGCGCGCGGACGTCGTCGACGAACCGCCCGAAGCCGTCAGGGAAGGCCGCCGGGTCGGGGTACCAGTCGCCGAGGCCCCCGGTGTCGTCGGCGCGCCCGGTGAACCAGCCGTCGTCCACGACGAACAGTTCGGCCCCGATGTCGGCGGCCACCTTGGCCAGTTCGAGCTGGCCGGCCGCCTCGACGTCGAAGCCGGTCGCCTCCCAGGAGTTGTAGAGCACCTTGCGCGGGCGGTGCAGCCGCTCGCCGGTCAGCCGGCGCTCGTAGCGGTGCCAGACGCGGGAGAGGCCGTCGAGCCCCTCCGGGCTGAAGGCGCAGGCGAGGCGAGGCGTCACGAGGGTGTCGCCGGCGGCCAGCGGCACGGAGCCCTCGTGCGGGACCCGGCCGGCACGCACGCGCAGGCTGCCGCCCGGTTCGGCCTCCGCCGTCATGTGCCAGTTGCCGGGCCACTCCAGGGCGATGCCGTAGGCGGCGTCGCCGTCCTGCACGGCGAGCCAGGGCGCGTACGCGTGCCCGGGCGCGCCCTGCCGGCTGCCGATGCCGAACGTGCCGCGGGGCAGGTCGAGTTGGGTGCGCCGGAACTCCTGCGACCACTGGCCGGACAGGTAGGTCAGCCGGGCCGCCGCCCCGGTCACGGGGATGTTCACCGCGGCCGAGTCGAACCGCTCCAGCCGCAGTTCCGCGTCGCCGGCGGTGTGTTCCGTCCAGCGCAGGACCACGTCCGTGCCCGGCACGGTCTCGTAGCACAGGACCGTACGGAGGCCGAGCAGGTCGTCGGCGAAGGCGACGCGCAGGGTGCCCTCACCCTCCTCCGCGCCGTCGAACTCCCACCACACGCCGCGCTCCTGGCCCGGCCGGGCCGCCACCAGGTCGGCGCCGGTGAACGGCCGCAGCCCGTAGGGCAGATACTCGGCCGGGGCCGCGTCGGCGGGCGTGATGAAGTGGGTGCGGTGCGACCAGTCCAGGGCGGAGGGGCCGTCCTCGACGCCGTGCGGGCCCCATGCGTCGAGCTCGGCCCAGGGGCCGTCCGGGGACACGCGCACGGTGTAGCTGGTGTGCTCGGTGCGCAAGGTCCAGCGCTGGTGGGTCACTTGACGGCTCCCAGATTGAGTCCGGCCACGAAGTGCCGCTGGAAGCGCAGGAAGACGGCGACCGTGGGTGCGGCGGCGATGACCGAGCCGGCGGCGATCACGTTCCACATCGACACGTACTGGCCCTGCAGGCCGATGAGGGCGGCGGTGATCGGCATCTTGGTGTCGCTGCGCAGGACGGTGATCGCCCAGAGCAGGTCGTTGAAGATCCAGGTGAAGGACAGGGCGCTCAGCGCGGCCAGGGCGGGGCGGGTCAGCGGCAGGATGATCCGCCAGAAGATCTGCCAGGGCCCGGCGCCGTCGACGACCGCGGCCTGCTGGATCTCCGGCGGGATGGCCCGCATGAAGCCGTGCAGGACGAAGACGTAGAAGCCGACGCCGAAGCCGATCTGCACGCCGATCAGCGCGGGCAGGGTGTCGTAGACGCCCATCATCTCGCTCAGCTTGGAGACCGGGATCAGCAGGATCTGCGGCGGGAGCAGGTTGCCGCCGAGCATGAGCAGCAACAGCGCGCGGCGGAAGGGCAGTTCGTAGCGGCTGAGGGCGAACGCGGCCATCGCGGCGAGCGCGAGCGTGATCAGGACGCAGGGCACGGTCACGATCAGGCTGTTGATCAGGGCGCGCTGCTGGCCTCCGTCGGACCACGCCTGGCCGAAGTTGGCGAGGGTGAAGGAGCGCGGCCAGCTGCCCAGGCCGTGCGCGGCGATGTCGTCGAAGGAGCGCAGGCTGGTCACCAGGACCAGGGCGATGGGCAGCAGCCACAGGACGGCGAGGGCGCCGGCGCCGAGGTGGAAGCCGGCCGTCGCGGCCCTTCTGCGGCGCACCGCGGCGGAGTTGGCGGACATCAGTCGGCCTCCCGGAACGCGCGGACGAGGTAGGAGGCGATGACGCCGAAGGCCAGCACGAAGATGACGACGGCGAGCGCGGAGCCGTAGCCCAGGCGCAGGGACTGGAAGGCGGTCGAGTACATGTAGGTGCTCAGCAGCTCGGACGAGTGGTAGGGGCCGCCGCGGGTCAGCGACCACACGACGTCGAAGGAGCGCAGCGAGTCGATGATGATGACGGACAGGACGACCGCGTTGACGCTGCGCAGCTGGGGCAGGGTGACATGGCGGAAGCGCTGCCAGGCGCCCGCGCCGTCGACCTTGGCGGCCTCGTAGAGCGCCGGGTCGATGCCCTTGAGCCCGGCCAGGTACAGGACCATGACGTAGCCGATCTGCCGCCACAGCGCGGGCACGATCACCGCGTACAGGGCGGTGTCCTGGTCGGCCAGCCAGGGGTGCTGGAGGCTGCCGAGGCCGACCGCGTCCAGCAGGCGGTTCAGGACGCCGTCGGGCTGGTAGATCGCCTGCCAGACCAGGGCGGTTGCGACCAGCGAGAAGACGACGGGCAGGAAGAGCGCGGCGCGGTAGAAGCCGACGCCCCGCCGCTCCTGCTGGAGCAGCAGGGCGGCGGCGAGGCCCAGTACGGCGGACAGGCCGCCGAAGACGACCAGCCACAGCACGGTGTGGCCGGCCGCGCTCAGGAAGACGTCGTCGTGGGCCATCTCCCGGAAGTTGTCCAGGCCGATGAACTGCGGCGCCGAGACGCCGTCCCATTTGGTGAGGGCCAGGTAGAAGCCCTGCAGGGCGGGCCAGAAGACCCACACGGACTCGGCGAGCAGCGGGACCAGGACGAAGGCGAGGACGAGCGGTGGGGTGCGCCGGGAGCCCCGGGCCCGCCTGCCGCCTGCGGGCGTGCGGGCCGGGGACTTCCGTTCGGGTGCGGTCAGGACGGCCATCTCAGGCGTTCCAGATCTTCTCGGCGTCGCGCTGCCAGTCGGTCAGGATGGAGCCGATCTGCTTGGGCTTGGCCAGGAACTTGGTCAGCGCGGTGTCCGCGGTGGGCTGGAGCGCGTCGCTGGAGTCGCGGTTGAAGAACTGGGTGATCTCGGCGGCCGATTCGACGTGTGCGCGGCCCTTCTTCACCAGGGCGGTCCCGGCGTCCTTGGCGTCGGGGTTGCAGGGCAGGACGGTCCCGGAGGAGCCCTTGATGTAGGTCTCCTGGGCCTCCACGGTGGCGAGGTAGCGCATCAGGTCGTAGACCTGCTCGCGGCGGCCGGTGCGGGCGCTGGCGAAGTAGCCGTCCACGGGGGCCTCTTCGGCGAGCGGGACCTTGACGTCGATGACCGGGAAACGGAAGAAGTCGATGTCGTCCAGGGCGCTCTTGGGCGCCGAGTCGGCGAAGAAGGTGCCGATGAGCATCATGCCGGTCTTGCCGTTGAGCAGGGCGGTCGTGGCGTCCTGGAAGGCGAGGGCGGTGCCGTTCGGGTCGAAGTACGGATGCACCTCCTGCCAGCGGTCGAAGACCTTGCGCACCTCGGGGTCGTCGAACCGGTGCTTCCCGGCGAGGAGTTCGCGGTGGTACTGGGCGCCGTTGATCCGGATGTCGAGGTAGTCGAACCAGGCCGAGGCGACCCAGGGGGTGTTGCCGCCGGCACCGAGCCCGATCGGCGCGATCCCCTTGCTCTTGAGCTTGTCGCACAGGTCGAGGAAGTCGTCCCAGCTCTTGGGGAGTTCACGGATGCCCCACTTGGCGAAGTGGGACTTGCGGTAGAACATGCCCCACCAGTAGTAGGTGGCGGGCACGAACACCTTCTTGCCCGAACTGGCCGTGCACAGGCGGTTCTGCGCCTTGGAGTAGCGCTTGAGGTCGGGCGAGGAGTTCCACACCTCGTCGAGGTCGAGCAGCAGGTTCTTCTTGGCGTACGCGTCCGCCACCGAGCCGGGGTACCAGGTGTAGACGTCCGGCGGGTTGGCCGAGGTGAGGTACGTCGGCAGCTGGGTGCGGAAGGTCTCGGCGGCGACCGTGTTCAGGCTCGCCCTGCCGGAGCCCTTCTTGGCGTAGGCCGCGACGATGTCCTCCATCGCGGTCTTGGCCTGCGGGGCGGAGAGGTTGGACTGGAGGGTCACGTCTCCCTTGGAGGATGTCTTGCCCGAGGAGGTCGAGGTGACGCAGCCGCTGAGCAGCGCCGCCGTCCCGGCGGCTCCGAGGCCGGCGAGGACCCGGCGGCGACTGGGCTGAAGGTTGGCCATGATTGATTCCTAATTTATGTGAACTGGATGCGGTGCAGGTAGCCGTCGACTCCGCGGAAGACCGCGTCCACGGCTCCGTCCGCTCCGGCGACCGCGCCGAGCGAGCCGTCGAAGGCCGCGCTCGGGAACTCCTGGTGCTTGCTCCACCCCTGCCAGGCGCCGTCGGCGTACCGCTGCTGCCAGAGCGTGTAGTCGGCGGCCCGCGCGTACAGCACCACCGTGTCCCCGGTGGCGACCAGCGTCGGGCTGCCACTGACGGTCCCGCCGAGCGAGCTCCACACCGACCACTGGCCCGACGCGTCCCGCGTCCGGGTCCAGATGTCGTCCGCGGCCGTGCGCACGGCGACATGGACGCGGCCGGTGGCGTCGACGACGGCGGACGGGCGGCCGTACGTCTGCCGGTCGCCCGGCAGCCCGAGCGAGGACCAGCCCGTCTCCGGGCCGCGCTGCACCACCGCGCCGTCGGCGCCGCGCGCGAACAGGGTCCAGTGCGCGGGGTCGGTGAAGGCGACCGAGGGCGCGTCGGTCAACCGACCGCCGAGCGACTCCCATCGGCCCCAGCGGCCATGGTCGGACACCCGCCGGTAGGCGCGGTCGTCGGTGCCGCGCACGAAGACGTCGACGCGGCCGCCGGCGGAGGCGTAGGCGGCGGGCTGGCCGAGGATCTTCCCGTGGGTGGGACCGCTGAGGTCACGCGTGCGTCCGGCGTCCGTGCGCTGGACCAGCGAACCGCCGGGCCCCCGGAAGAACGTGGTCGGCCCGGAGCCGTCGCGCACCACGGCCGGGCTCGCGGAGGCCCGCTCGCCGAGGTTCGCGCCGGGCACGGCGTCCGCGCCGGTCAGCTTCAGGAAGGCGGTGCCGTGCGCGGGGACCTCGACGGTGTACGAGTCGGTGTGCGTGCCACGGTCGGCGCGCGCCCGCAGGTCGCGGACCTGCACCGCGCCGCCGAGGCCGGCGTCGGCGAACTTCACCGTCCGCTCGGCGGGCCGGTCGGACCGGTTGAGCAGGACGACCGCGCGGCGGCCGTGCCCCTGCAGGACCTTGCTGTAGACGTCTCCGGTCGCGTCGGTGGCCACCCGGACGCCCTGGACGGCGAGCGGGTCCTGGTCGACCGCGATGATCTCCGGGTTGCGCAGGGTGTCCAGCATCGCGTCGGACAGGGTGCGCGGGTCGGAGCCGAGCATCAGCGGCGAGCCCATCTCGGCCCACATCACGAACTGGCTGGTCGACTCCTCCTGCGTCAGCTCGTACGTCCCGTCGGTCATCTTCCGCATGGGGATGAGGTAGTCGGGGTCGTTGTAGTGACCGGGGCCCTGGGCCTCCGGGTGCCAGGCGTTGGCGTCCATGTTGCGCAGGATGTTGGGCCACTGGCCCGGACTCGGGGTGCCCCAGGCGATGTCGGTGCCGGTGCGCCAGGAGTCGGCGGTCGTCGGGCCGTAGACGTAGGTGTTGTGAGCGTCCTGCTCGGGGGTGTGCGGCAGGCCCCAGTCGTCGGTGAGCGGGTTGCACAGGTTCAGCAGCATCTTGCGGCCGGACTTGGCGACGGCGTCGCTGAACTCCTTGAAGGCGGGCCCCGGATCGAGCTTGGCGCCGATCCCGCACAGGAAGTCGACCTTGATCGCGTCGACCTTCCAGCCCGCGAACTGCCGGGCGTCCTGGTCGTAGTACCCCCGGCTGCCGAGCCCGCAGCTCTTGCCGCCGTCGTAGGTGCCCGCGTCGGTGTAGATGCCGGCCCGCAGCCCTCGCTTGTGCAAATAGGAGACCAGCGCCGGGATGCCGGAGGGGAAGCGCTCCGGGTTGGCGGTCAGCCGGCCCTGCGCGTCGCGGGGGTTGTCGGCCTGCCAGCCGCCGTCGAGCCAGACGATGTCGTAGCCGGCGTCGCGCAGACCGCTGCTGACGAGCTTGTCGGCGACGGCGCGCACCTCCTTCTCGGTGGGCGCGCCGAGGCCGTAGTAGGTGTTCCAGCCCATGTAGGGCCTGGGTGCGAGACCGCTGTCGTAGTACGCGGGAGCGCCCTGGTCCACGGAGCTCTGCGCGGTGGCCGTGGAGGCGGCGGTCACGGTGAGAACGGTCGCGATGGCGGCGGTCGCCGCCAGTCCTTGCAGGGGTGAAGTCGTCACGGCGAAGACTGTGGCCCGTGGCCGGAACCCTGTCAATATTAATTCCTAATTTATTCAAACAAGCCGGTGGAGCCTGTCGCGACCCTTGACACCACCGGGGCCCGGGTGCACTGTTTGGCAACGTTGTCAGAGGTCAATGTCCCTGATCGGAGCCGCAGTTCATGTCGGACCAGTCCTTCAGACCGTCGCGTCGCACCCTGCTCTCCACCGGGTCCACGCTCCTTGCGGGTTTCGGCCTCGGCATGGCCCTTCCCGCCGACGCTCTCGCAGCGGGTTCCGGCTCCGCATCCGGACAGCCGCAGCAGCCCGGTGAGCTCGCCGCCCACCGCCCCGTCACCGTGTCGTCCACGGACTACGCGCCCACGCCGGCCGAGTTCGCGGTGGACGGCGTCCCCGGAGCGGGTGTGCGCGGCACCGGCTGGCGCGCGGCGGCCGGCGACCCGCAGTGGATCTCCGTCGACCTCCAGGCGCTGTGCGAGATCACGTCGGTGCACCTCACCTTCGAGGCGACCTCCGACGACCCGCCCTACGTCGACGCACCCGGCGGCAACCCGCGCACCGACACCACGGGCCAGGAGATCCTCTCCAGCTGCGCGGTCGACTTCGTCGTCGAGACCTCGCGGGACCACAAGACGTGGACCGAGGTCTACCGGACGGACTCGGGCAAGGGCGGGACGGTGGAGATCGCCCTGGCGAAGCCGGTCACCGCACGCTGGGTCCGGATGACCGTGCACAAGCGCTCCAACGCGAACCCGCTGGGCCTCAACGGCTTCCAGGTCTACGGCACCTGCCGCACCGACCGCCCGCACGTCACCGGCTGGACCGACTGGGGCACCCACCACCGCACTCCCCCGGCACTGGAAGTCGCCGCCGACGGCACCGTGCCGCTGGAGTCCGGCTGGGACCTGACCATGGACGACTGGGCCGGTGCGCAGGGCGCCACTCTCTCCAAGGCGTCGGCGGACACCAGCCGCTGGCTGCCCGCGACGGTGCCCGGCACCGTGCTGACCTCGCTGGTGGACCAGGGCAAGCTGCCCGACCCGGTGGCCGGCCTGAACAACCTCCATGTCCCGGAGGCCCTTTCGCGGCACTCGTGGTGGTACCGCCGCGCCTTCGGCCTGCCCAAGGGCCTCGGCACCGGCGCCGGGCGCCATGTCTGGCTGGAGTTCGACGGCGTCAACCACAAGGCCGAGGTGTGGCTGAACGGCAGCCGGGTCGGCGACGTGACCTTCCCGTTCGCCCGCGCCGCCTTCGACGTGACGAGCCTGATCGGCGACGGCGACGGCGACGGCTCCGGCGACGGCACCGGCGAGCACGCGCTGGCCGTGAAGATCTCGCCCATGCCCTTCCCGGGCAGCCCGGGCGACAAGGGTCCGGCCGGGTTGTCGTGGGTGGACGCCGGGGCGAACATGATGAACCGCAACTCGCCCACGTATCTGGCCTCTTCGGGCTGGGACTGGATGCCCGCGGTGCGCGACCGCGCGGCCGGCATCTGGAACCACGTCCGGCTGCGCTCCACGGGCGCCGCGGTCCTCGGCGACCCCAGGGTGGACACCCGGCTGCCCGACCTGCCGGGCACCGGCACCGCCGAGCTGACGATCCTCGTCCCGGTGCGCAACGCCGACGCCGACGACCGGCGCGTCACCGTCTCCGCGGCCTTCGGCGGCGTCCGCCTGACCCAGACCGTCACGGTCCCCGGCGGCCAGACGGCGGACGTCACCTTCGCACCCGCCGACCACCCCCAACTGCGCCTGAAGAACCCGAGGTTGTGGTGGCCCAACGGCTACGGCGACCCCGCGCTGCACGACCTCACCCTCACCGCCACGGTCGACGGCGCGCAGAGCGACCGGCGCACCACCCGCTTCGGGATACGCCAGTTCGGCTACGAGTGGGACGTGCCGCTCACCTTCCAGTCCGGCAGCGACGCGTATGCGCAGACGGTGACATTCACCCGCCGCACGGCCCGCCACGTCCGCGTCATGTGCCGTACCCGGGCGACCAGTTGGGGCTCGTCCATGTGGTCGCTGTCGGTGGCCGACAGCACCGCGCCCGACACGGATCTCGCCCTGCACAAGGACGCCTCCGCCTCCTCCGTCGACGACCCGGGCAACAAGGCCGCCAACGCCACCGACGGCGACGACGGCACGCGCTGGTCCTCCTCCTTCGAGGACGACCAGTGGATCCAGGTCGACCTCGGCTCGTCCGTCTCGTTCGACCGCGTGGTCATCACCTGGGAGCAGGCGTACGCGCGCACCTTCACCGTCCAGGTCTCCGACGACGGCGACACCTGGACGGATGCGGCGGACGTCGACAACACGGCGGTCCCGCTGCCGTTCCGCAGCAGCGGCTCGGCGGCCCTGCAGACCGTGGACTTCACCGCGCGAACCGCCCGGCACCTGCGGGTCTTCTGCCACCAGCGGGCCACCAGCTGGGGCGCCTCGATGTGGAGCCTGTCGGTGCTGGACAGCTCGGCGCCCGGCACGGATCTCGCCCTGCACCGGCAGGCCACGGCGTCGTCGTCCGACGAGGACGACCACAAGGCGGGCAACGCCACCGACGGCGACCCCAACTCCCGCTGGTCCTCCTCCTTCGAGGACGACCAGTGGATCCAGGTCGACCTCGGCTCGTCGGTGACGTTCGACCGCGTGGCGATCCTGTGGGAGACGGCGTACGCGAAGACGTACACGATCCAGGTCTCCGACGACGGCGACAACTGGACGGATGTGAAGACGGTCGACAACAACACCGTCCCGCTGAAGATCAGCGTCAACGGTGTGCGGGTCTTCTGCCGCGGCGGCAACTGGGGCTGGGACGAGCTGCTGCGCCGCATGCCGGCCTCCCGCATGGACACCGCGGTGCGGATGCACCGGGACATGAACTTCACCATGATCCGCAACTGGGTGGGCAGTTCCAACCGCGAGGAGTTCTTCGCCAGTTGCGACGAGCACGGGCTGCTGGTGTGGAACGACTTCCCCAACGCCTGGGGCATGGACCCGCCGGACCACAAGAGCTTCCTGGACCTGGCCGAGGACACGGTGCGCCGCTACCGCATCCACCCGAGCGTCGTGGTGTGGTGCGGCGCCAACGAGGGCAACCCGCCCGGGCCGGTCGACGACGGCATGCGGGCGGCGGTGCGCGGCCAGGCGCCGGACGTGCTGTACCAGAACAACTCGGCGGGCGGGATCGTCTCCGGCGGCGGCCCCTACGGCTGGGTGGAGCCGGAGCGCTACAACTCCCCCACCACGTACGGCAGCGGCAGCTTCGGCTTCCACACCGAGATCGGCATGCCGGTCGTGCCGACCGCGGACTCGATGCGCGGCCTGGTCGGCGACGAGCCCGAGTGGCCGGTCGGCGGCGCCTGGTACTACCACGACTGGAGCACCAAGGGGAACCAGGCGCCGCAGAACTACCGCGCGGCCATCGAGAGCCGGCTCGGCACGGCCAGGGACCTCGACGACTTCTGCCGCAAGGCGCAGTTCGTCAACTACGAGAACCACCGCGCCATGTTCGAGGCCTGGAACGCCCATCTGTGGGACGACGCGAGCGGGCTGATGCTGTGGATGTCCCACCCCGCCTGGTACAGCACCGTGTGGCAGACGTACGACTACGACTTCGACGTCAACGGCGCCTACTACGGGTCCCGCAAGGCCGGTGAGCCCGTCCATGTGCAGCTGGGCGCCAAGGACGGCCAGGTGATCGCGGTCAACCACACGCCCGGCGCGCTCAAGGGCGCCACGGTCTCCGCCCGCCGCTACGACCTGGCCGGCCGCGCGCTCGGTGCCGAGCAGCACGCGTCCGTGGACGTCGCGTCCTCGTCGACGGCGGACGCGTTCACCCTGAACGGCGGGGACGGCCTGCCGGCTCTCCACCTGCTGCGCCTGCGGCTGACGGACGCGCACGGCGAACTGCTCTGCGAGAACACCTACTGGCGGTACGACAAGCCCGAGGACATGCGGGCGCTGAGCTCCCTCGCACCGTCCCGGGTGTCCGTCGACACCACCGGGACCCGCCGCACGGGCTCCCGCCGCGAACTCACGGCCCGGCTGCGCAACCGGGGTTCCTCGGTGGCGGCGATGGTCCGCGTCTCCCTCGTCGACGCGAAGGGCCACCGCGTGCTGCCGGCCCTCTACAGCGACAACTACATCTGGCTCCTCCCCGGCGAGTCCCGCACCCTGACAGCGTCATGGCCCACGGACGCGGCACCGACGGCAACGCTACGGGTGGAGCCGTACAACGCCCGCTAGCCGGGCACCCACCGCCCGCCACACTCAGCCCCCGGTCACACCGACCGGGGGCTGACCAGCCCCGTCCGGTGGTTCTCGCCCCGGTGCGCTGGTCCTCGTCGCCGAACGCCGCCCGGAAGCCACGGTCCTGAATCACCGGAAACGTCTCGCTCACGGCGGCCACCCATGCGTCGACCTCGGCATGGGACGTTCGGATGGCGCTGATCAGCGTCCCGAAAGCCGTCTTGGAGGTCCGTCAAGGTCACAGGTGGACACTAGCAACCTCGTTCCCCGACCTGACCGGCCGCGGGCCGCACGTACGCGTGCAACCCTCTCGCAACCTCCCCCGTGCTGACCTGGTCGCATGGCTGAGGAGAGGTCGCAGTACGAGGAGATTCCGCGGGTCGAGCTCACGGCCGCGGCCGCCGATCTGGTGCGGCGGCTGCGTGCCACGCACGGGCCGCTGATGTTCCATCAGTCCGGCGGCTGCTGCGACGGCAGCGCGCCCATGTGCTACCCGGAGGGCGAGTTCCGCACCGGGGGCTCGGACGTGCTGCTGGCGGAACTGCAGGTCGAGGGGGTGGTGGAGCCGGTGACGTTCTGGATGTCGCGCAGCCAGTACGAGGTGTGGAGCCACACCCGGCTGATCGTGGACGTCGTGGCGGGCCGTGGCAGCGGTTTCTCCCTGGAAGCACCCGAGGGGGTGCGTTTTCTCACCCGTTCTCGCGTCGTCGACGCGTAGCCATCCCCCGGCCCGCCCCGATCTGGTGCACTTCCCCTGAGACACCCGTCAGTTGACGATCCCTCAGGGGGTACTGTGACGCATCGTCGGAGGCGTTCCGCAGCAGTCAGGTCGGACAGACCGGTTCGCACGCCGGTGAGATCCGCACTGACGTTTCTCACGGCATTCGGCGCGCTGGCCGGTGCGGCCCTGGTGGGGGCGGCACCGGCCGGCGCCGTGCAGAGCTCCACCCGGCTCGCGCCGGGGGTCACCTACCGCCAGTTCGACATCCAGGGCGCCAAGGGCCCAACCCACGCCCATGTGGTCACCGTCGACCTGCGCAACCACCACGTACGGCTCGGCCTGCTCTACCCGGGAGCGGTGGCCGCCAGGGCGCCCGTCTCCCAGCTGGCCGACACCCAGGGCGCCCTCGCGGGCGTCAACGGCGACTTCTTCAACATCACCGAGACCCAGCACCCGGGCGTGGAGGCGACGGGCTCGACGGACGGCCCGGCCGTCGCGCACGGGCACGTCCTCAAGGCCGCGGTGCCGGACGGCCAGCGCTTCGGGCCCGCACTGCCGCCCGGCACCAGCACCCGGGACGTGCTCGGCGTGGGCACCGACCACCGGGCCCGCCTCGACAACATGACCCTGAGCGGGTCGATCCGCACACCCGCCGGACGGCTGCCGCTTCGCGGGTTCAACCAGTACGCGCTGCCGGAGGGGGCGATCGGCGCCTTCACCTCCGACTGGGGCAGCGTCTCCCGCGTCCGCGCCACCTGCGGCACGGATTCCGACCGCGCGGCCCCCTGCAGTACGGACACCTACGAGGTGACGGTCCGCGGCGGCCGGGTCGTCGCCGCGTCCGACAGCCCCGGCACGGGAGCCATCGCCAAGGGCACCACGGTCCTCGTCGGCCGGGAGGCGGGCGCGCAGCGGCTGCGGAAGTTCTTCAAGGGCGAGCCGGTGAAGGTCACCCACGGACTGGTCGCCGCCCACTCCCGCATCCCCTACAGCTTCGCGCTCGGCGGCTATCCGGTCCTGAAGGGCGGGAAGCCGCTGGGCGGGCTCGACGACGCGACCGCGGCCGTCCGCACGGCCGTCGGCATCGCGGACGGCGGCAGGCGGGTGTTCCTGCTCGCGCTGGACGGGGCGCCCGAGTACCGCAAGGGCCTGACGATCGCCGAAGTGGCCGCCGCGATGCGGTCGTTGGGCTCGGTCGACGCCTTCAGCCTGGACGGCGGCGGGTCGACGACCCTGGTCGCCCGCGCACCCGGGGCGAGCTCGGTGACCGTACGCAACCACCCGTCCGGGGACGCGGAACGCCCGGTCCCCAACGGCATCGGGGTGTTCAGCGGGTCGTGACCCTCACGGCCGCAGACTGCTGACGATCTCCGCCGTCGCCGTGACACCGCTGTGGATGGTGGGCGCGATGCTCGTGCTCGCGAGATAGAAGCCGAGCAGCGCGCACACCAGCGCGTGGGAGAACTTCAGTCCCCCGCTGCGCACGAAGATCACCGCAAGGATCGTCAGCAGCAGCACCACAGAGATGGAAATCGCCATCGTCGGCCTCCTCCGCCACGCCGCCATGTCCGGTTCACGGCGTTCGGCCGTAAGTGTGGCGTAGCGGAGGGTTCGTCAGGACGGCTGACCTGTCCGCCGAACGTGTGGTGTCCGGACGGATCCTCAGGCCGCCCGGTGGGCGTCCAGGAACGCCTCGAGTCCGGCCAGGTCGTCGGTGTTGAGGTAGTCGACGCCGGCCGCGAGCAGTTCGCCCCACAGGGCGCCCCGGGCGGGGCCCGCCAGGTCGGGCGTGTTCCAGAAGCGCACCGCCTGCCCGCGCTCGTGCGCCTGGCCGACGATGCTCCGCAGCCTCTGCCGCTCGGCGTCGGGGAACGCTCCCTCGCCGAGCCAGGTGAAGTTGAGCTGCCAGTTGTCGCTGATCAGCGGGACGAAGGAGGCGGGCGCCGCGGTGCCGAGGTCGGTGAGCCGGCCGTCGTAGAAGGCGCGCCGCACGGTCTGGGCCTCCATCGGCGTACGGGCGGCGCGGTCGCCGGAGATGACGTTGGTGACCGCCCCGGGGTACACCCGCCCGTGGGCGTACGTCGTGAACAGGTGCCGGTAGCGCCTCAGATGGCGGTCGAGTTCGAGATACGTCGACGAGCCCTCGGTCTTGATGTCGATGAGCAGCTGCAGGGGCCGGCGGTAACCGCGGTACACGGAGCCGTGGTTGGCCTTGACGATCCTGGCCAGCGGGTCGAGGTAGAGGGACTCCAGGGTGCGGGTGGGGTCCAGGTCGTCCGGGGTGTGCCCGATGAGCAGCTGGTCGCCGACGAGGAAGATGTCGGCCTCGACGCTGCCGAAGCGGTGGTCGAGGGCGTCGAAGAGGGGGCGCGGGTGCTCGTAGTCGTTGTGGGCGTGGGCGCGCCACAGCGGGTGGGGCCGGTGCTTGCCCCCTTCGGCGAACGCGCTGCCGGCGGGCGGCGCGAGCACGGCGGCGAGTGCGGCACCGAACGTGCCGAGGGCTCTGCGACGGGTGGTGAGGGCCATGTTCTGCCTCCCTGTGGGGCGGGTCGGAACCACAGGGAGTATGGGACGGATCGACCCTCAATGAACCTGTACATGGCAGGAGTTGGCCGGACTGCCGCCCCTTGTTCACTCCTTCCGGGCAGCCGCACGCAAAAGCCCGCCCCAGGTGGGGCGGGCTTCACCGGCGTTCGGTCAGGGGGCTTGCAGACCGACGAGTTCGGCCACGGCGGACCGGTGGGCGCCGGCCGAACCGTAGGCGATCGAATCGGCCTTGGCCCGCTTGAGATAGAGGTGGATCGGGTGCTCCCACGTCATGCCGATGCCGGCGTGCAGCTGGAGCGCCTCCTCGGCGGCGTGCACGGCGACCGGCGCCGCGTAGGCCTGCGCGACGGCGACCGCGACCTTGACGTCCTCGCCGGTGGCGAGCGCGTCCGCCGCGTTGCGGGCGGCGGCGCGGAGGTTGACGGTCTCCAGCCACAGCTGGGCGAGGCGGTGTTTGAGCGCCTGGAACCCGCCGACGGGCCGGTTGAACTGCTTGCGCTCCTTGAGATAGCGCACGGTCTCCGTCAACGCCCAGTCTGCGAGGCCGAGTTGCTCGGATGCGAGCAGTCCGGCACCGGCCCGCAGGGCGCGGCGGACGGCGGGCTCGGCGGCACCGAGCCGGCGCGCCCGGGCCCCGCCGAGCGTGACGGTCGCGAGCGGCCGGGTGAGGTCGAGGGACGCCTGCGGGGTGACGGTCGCGTCGGACGCGTCCACCGCGTACAGACCGCCGTCCTCGGCCGGCACCAGCAGCACGTCCGCGGCGACCGCGTCCGCGATGCCCGCCAACTCCCCGTGCAGGGCGCCGTCCTGCAGCCGTACGGCGGAGAAGGCGGTGCCGGGGGCGCGGTGCAGCCCGACCGCGAGCACACCGACCGTCCGGCCCGAGGCCAGCCGCCCCAGCAGCTCCTCGTCCCCGCACTCCAGCAGGGCCTCGGTGGCCACGACGGCGCTGGAGAGATAGGGCACGGGCGCGACCGCGCGCCCCAACTCCTCCAAAACCACGGCGACTTCGCGGTGTGTGGCGCCCTGACCCCCCTGCGCCTCGGGCACCAGCAGGCCGGCCAGGCCCATGCCGTCGGTGAGCGCCTTCCAGGCAGCCAGGTCGTGCGGGGCGTCGGACTCGGTGCGCGCGATGACGCCGGGCGCGTCGCAGTGGTCGGCGAGCAGGTCCCGTACGGCGGCCCGCAGCGCCTCCTCCTCTTCCGAGTACAGCAGGTCGGGCTGTGTGCTCATCGGGCGAGGTCCTTCCAGGCGACGTCCTTGTCGGTGCGCGGCTCGGCGGGCAGGCCCAGGACGCGCTCGGCGACGATGTTCAGCAGGATCTCGCTGGTCCCGCCCTCGATGCTGTTGCCCTTGGCGCGCAGGTAGCGGTAGCCGGCCTCGCGGCCGGTGAAGTCCACGAGTTCGGGCCGGCGCAGGGTCCAGTCGTCGTACAACAGGCCCTCCTCGTCGAGGAGTTCGACCTCCAGGCCGCTGATCTCCTGGTTGAGGCGGGCGAAGGCGAGCTTCATGCCGGCGCCCTCGGGGCCGGGCTGGCCGGCGACGAGCTGCTGGCGCAGGCGCTCGCCGGTGAGCCGGGCGACCTCGGCCTCCACCCACAGCTTCAGCAGCCGCTGGTGCAGGTCGTGGGTGCGCAGTTCCGGCCGTTCGCGCCAGGTTTTGGCGACCGGCCCGATCATGCCGCCCTCGCGGGGCAGCCGCATGCCGCCGATGGCGACGCGCTCGTTGTTCAGGGTGGTCTGGGCGACCCGCCAGCCGTCGCCGACCGCGCCGAGGCGGCGGGAGTCGGGGATGCGCACGTCGGTCAGGAAGACCTCGTTGAACTCGGCCTCGCCGGTGATCTGCCGCAGCGGGCGGACCTCGACGCCGGGGTCGGTCATGTCGCAGACGAAGTACGTGATGCCCGCGTGCTTGGGCACGTCCGGGTCGGTGCGGGCGATGAGGATGGCCCAGCGGGCGTTGTGCGCGCCGGACGTCCACACCTTCTGCCCGTTGACGACCCAGTCGTCGCCCTCCCGGACCGCGCGGGTGCCGAGCGCCGCGAGGTCGGAGCCGGCGCCGGGCTCGCTGAACAGCTGGCACCAGACCTCCTCGCCGATCCACAGCGGGCGCAGATAGCGCTGCTTCTGCTCCTCGGTGCCGTACTTGAGGATGGTCGGGGCGGCCATGCCGAGCCCGATGCCGTTGCGGCGCGGGTCGTTGTCGGGGGCGCCGGCGGCCTCCAGCTCCGCGTCCACGACGGCCTGCAGGGAGCGGGGCGCGTCGAGGCCACCGAGGCCCTCGGGGTAGTGCACCCAGGAGAGCCCGGCGTCGAAGCGGGCCTTGAGGAAATCCAGGCGGTCGGTCGTGGCCGGCGGATGCGCGGCCAGCAACTCGGCCGTGCGGCGCCTGAGTTCGGCTGCGTCGGTCATGCCGCTGCTCCGTTCGCCAGGGACGGTACGACGGCCACGCGGCCGGTGGTCACCCCGTCGCCGACGCGCTGCACCGCGGCGGCGGCGCCGTCCAGCGGTACGCGCTCGCTGACCAGCGGCTTGATCGCGCCGCGGTCGGCGAGCTCGGTGAGCTGCTCGTGGCAGTGCAGGATCAGCTTCGGGTTCTTGGTGCCGTACAGGCCCCAGTGCAGGCCGAGGATCGAGTAGTTCTTCACCAGGGCGTGGTTGAGCCCAGGGCTCGGGATCGTGCCGCTCGCGAAGCCGACGACCACGATCCGGCCCTCGAAGGCGACGACCTTGGTGGACTGGGTGTAGGCCTCGCCGCCCACGGGGTCGTAGATCACGTCCGCGCCCCGGCCGCCGGTCGCCTCCTTCACCGCGGCGATGACGTCCTCGTTCTTGCGGTCGATCACCACGTCGCAGCCCAGCTCGCGGGCGACCGCGGCCTTGTCCGCCCCGCCGACGACGCCGATGACCCTGGCCCCGGCCGCCTTGCCGAGCTGCACGGCCGCGCTGCCGACCCCTCCCGCGGCAGCGTGGACGAGCAGCGTCTCGCCGGCCTCCAGGTGGGCGCGGCGGTGCAGACCGAACCAGCCCGTCTGGTAGCCGATGTGCAGGGCGGCGGCCTCGGCGTCGTCCAGCGCGTCCGGCGCGGGCAGCAGGGCGGCGGCGTCCGCGACGGCGTACTCGGCGAAACCGCCGTACGGCAGCGCGGGGTTGGCGAGCACGCGGCGGCCGTCCTCGGTCTCGCCGCAGATCTCCACGCCCGGGGTGAACGGCAGCGGCGGGCGCACCTGGTAGTGGCCCCGGCACATCAGCACGTCCGGGAAGTTGATGTTCGCGGCACGCACCTTCAGCAGCACCTGGCCGTCGCCGGGCGTGGGCCGCTCCACCTCCGCGAGCCGCATCACCTCGCTCGGCTCGCCGTTCTCGTGCACTTGCCATGCCTGCATGCGGTGCCTCCACGGGACTGCTTCGTCTGGCCGGAGTCTGACCGGGGTCATTCGCATACTAAGCGGTCGCTTGCCACTCTGGGAACCGCCGACGTCAGTCGCTTTCGCCACGTCCCTGCTTCGGCCGCGCCCGCACGTGCATCCGCTCGCCCTGCGGCCCGAACAGGCTCAGGAACTCCACCGGCCCCTCGCCCGTGGAGCCGAACCAGTGCGGTACCCGCGTGTCGAACTCCGCGGCCTCCCCCGCGGTCAGGACGACGTCATGGTCCCCCAGCACCAGCCGCAGCCGCCCGGACAGGACGTACAGCCACTCGTAGCCCTCGTGGACGCGCGGCTCGGGTTCCAGGCGCCGTTGCGGCTCCAGCACCTTGAAGGCCTGCAGGCCGCCGGGCTGGCGGGTCAGCGGCCAGTGGGTGCGGCCGTAGCGCACGATCGGTTCGGACCGCACCCGCGGATCACCCGCGGCCGGAGCGCCGACCAGTTCGTCCAGCGGCACCTGGTGCGCCCGCGCGATCGGCAGCAGCAGCTCCAGACTGGGCTTGCGCAGCCCGGACTCCAGCCGCGAGAGCGTACTCACCGAGATTCCGGTCGCCGCCGACAGCCCGGCGAGCGTCGCACCCCGCTCCTTGCGGATCCGGCGCAGCCGGGGCCCGACCTCCGCGAGTACCTCTTCCGTGTCGTCAGTCATGGATTCATTGCAGTTTCGGCAAACGTGTTTGTCAATGCGGCAGCGATGGCGCAACCGTCGTACCCGGAGGTGGTCACCCATGACGCAGAGGACCGAGAAGTACGAAGTGATCGTCGTCGGCGGCGGGGCGGCGGGGCTCTCCGCCGCCCTGGTCCTGGGCCGCGCCCGGCGCCGCACCCTCGTCGTCGACGCGGGCGAGCCGCGCAACGCGCCCGCCGCCCATATGCAGGGCTTCCTCTCCCGGGACGGCATGCCGCCCGCGGAGTTCCTGGCGATCGGCCGCGAGGAGATCGCGCGCTACGGGGTGGAACTGGTACGGGATCGGGTGGTGGACGCCACCCAGGGCTTCGACGTCTTCCTCGAGAGCGGGCGGGCCGTCCACGGAAGGCGGCTGGTGGTCGCCACCGGTCTGCGGGACGAGCTGCCGGACGTGCCGGGAGTGGCCGAGCGGTTCGGCCGGGACGTGCTGCACTGCCCGTACTGCCACGGCTGGGAGGTCCGCGACCGGGCCTTCGGCGTGCTCGCCACGACGGCGATGAGCGTGCACCAGGCGCTCATGGTGTCGCAGTGGTCCAAGGACGTGACGTTCTTCCTGCACACCGTCGCCGAGAAGGAGCTGTCGGACGACGACCTGCGCAGGCTCGCGGCGGCCGGGGTGAAGGTGGTCCCCGGCGAGGTCGCGGAGCTGGTGGTCCAGGACGACCGGCTGGCCGGCGTACGCCTCGTGGACGGGACGACGCACGCCTGCGAGGTCGTGTTCACCGCACCGCGTGCCGTCCCGCAGACGGACCTCCTCCGGCGGCTGGGCGCCGAGATGCGCGAGACCCCGTTCGGCGCGTACCCCGTCATCGACCCGACCGGCCTGACGACCGTGCCCGGCGTCTGGGCCGCCGGCAACGCCTCCGGCTTCGCCGAGCAGGTCGTCAACGCGGCCAGCCGCGGCTACCGCGCGGGCGCGACGATCAACGGCGAGCTGCTGATGGCCGACCTCGACGCGAAGTCCGGGGTGTAGAGGCGCCGCCGTGCGGGTGTGGAGCGGCCGCCTCCGTTGCAGGATGACTGCATGCTGCTAGCCCGTCTGGCCCAGGTGTCCCAGGAGGTCGCCGCCACCTCGGCGCGGTCCCGGAAGATCGCCCTGCTCGCCGAGCTGTTCCGGGACGCCGAGGCGGACGACGTCCCGATCGTCATCCCCTATCTGGCGGGACGGCTGCCGCAGGGGCGGATCGGCGTCGGCTGGAAGGTGCTGAGCCGCCCGGTCGAACCCGCCGCCGAGCCCTCGCTCACCGTGCGCGAGGTGGACGCCCTGCTCACCGGTCTGGGCAAGGTCTCCGGCGCCGGCTCGCAGGCCGAACGGGCCAGGCTGGTCGGGGAGTTGCTGGGCGCGGCCACCGAGGAGGAACAGCGGTTCCTGTTCGGGCTGCTGACCGGCGAGGTGCGCCAGGGCGCCCTGGACGCCGTCGCCGTGGAAGGACTGGCGCAGGCGACCGAGGCGCCGGCCGCCGACGTGCGCCGGGCGGTGATGCTCGCGGGCTCCCTCCAGTCGGTGGCGCAGGCGCTGCTCGCCGACGGCCCGGCGGCCCTCGACCGCTTCCGGCTCACCGTCGGCCGCCCGGTCCTGCCGATGCTCGCGCACAGCGCCTCGTCGGTCGCCGAGGCGGTCGGCAAGCTCGGCGCCTGCGCCGTCGAGGAGAAGCTGGACGGCATCCGCGTCCAGGTCCACCGGGACGGCGACGCCGTGCGGATCTACACCCGCACCCTCGACGACATCACCGACCGGCTGCCCGAAGTCACCGCCTCCGCACTGGAGTTGGCCGAGCCGCGGTTCATCCTGGACGGTGAGGTGCTCTCCTTCGGACCGGACGGGCGGCCGCGCTCCTTCCAGGAGACGGCCGGGCGGGTCGGCTCCCGCGTGGACGTGGCGACGGCCGCCGAGACCGTGCCCGTCTCCCCCGTCTTCTTCGACGCGCTCTCCGTCGACGACCGCGACCTGCTCGACCTGCCCTTCGCCGAGCGGCACGCCGAACTGGCCCGGCTGGTCCCCGAGCCGATGCGGGTGCGGCGCACCCTGGTCTCCGGCCCCGACGACGTGGCCGCGGCGGACGGCTTCCTCGCCGCGACGCTGGAGCGCGGCCACGAGGGCGTCGTCGTGAAGGGACTCGACGCCCCCTACAGCGCGGGCCGGCGCGGCGCGTCCTGGCTGAAGGTCAAGCCCGTGCACACCCTGGACCTGGTCGTGCTGGCCGCCGAGTGGGGCCACGGCCGCCGTACCGGCAAGCTATCCAATCTCCACCTCGGCGCCCGCACCGCCGACGGCTCGTTCGCCATGCTCGGCAAGACCTTCAAGGGCATGACCGACGCGATGCTCACCTGGCAGACCGAACGCCTCCAGGAACTGGCCGTCGACAGCAGCGGCTACGTGGTGACCGTACGCCCCGAACTCGTCGTCGAGATCGCCTACGACGGCCTCCAGAAATCCACCCGCTACCCGGCCGGCGTCACCCTGCGCTTCGCCCGCGTGATCCGCTACCGCGAGGACAAGCGCCCCGAGGAGGCGGACACGGTCGAGACGCTGCTGGCCGCGCACCCGGAGGTGAAGCCGTGAGCGGCAGGCACAGCGCGGGCCTGCTGCTGTACCGGCACACCGGCGCCGGCCTCGAGGTGCTGCTCGGCCACATGGGCGGCCCCTTCTTCGCCAAGCGCGACGCCGGGGCCTGGACCGTACCCAAGGGCGAGTACCTGCCCGAGGAGGAGACCGCCTGGCACGCGGCCCGGCGCGAGTTCCAGGAGGAGCTCGGACTGCCGCCGCCCGACGGCACGCCGGTGGAGCTGGGCGAGGTCCGCCAGTCCGGCGGGAAGACGGTGACGGCCTGGGCGGTCCGGGCGGACCTGGACCCGGCGTCGATCACCCCCGGCACGTTCGCCATGGAGTGGCCGCCGCGCTCCGGCAGGACGCAGGAGTTCCCGGAGCTGGACCGGGTGGCCTGGTTCGGCCTGGACGGCGCGCGCGAGGTGATCGTCACGGCGCAGAGCGCGTTTCTCGACCGGCTCGCCGAGCACTCGGAAAGTGCGCGGTAACCGCACAGCCGCCCACGCGTTGCGGTCGGCGGCGGCGCGCGGGAAGGTCGATGCAAGCCCGCCCTTAGGAGGTCAGCCATGCCCATCGCGACGGTGAACCCGGCCAACGGCGAGACGCTCAAGACGTACGAAGCCATGGGCGAGGAGGAACTCGAGCGCCGGCTCCAGCTCGCGGAGGCGACGTTCCGCACGTACCGCACGACGACGTTCGCCGAGCGCGCCCGCCTGATGCACAAAGCCGCCGACCTGCTCGACGAGAGCGGCGAGGACATCGCGCGCGTGATGACCACCGAGATGGGCAAGCCGATCAAGCAGGCCCGCGCGGAGGCCGCCAAGTGCGCCAAGGCGATGCGCTGGTACGCCGACCACGCCGAACAGCTGCTCGCCGACGAGGAGCCCGCGGAGTTCGACGTGAAGGACTCCGGCGCCTCCCGCGTCCTGGTCCGCTACCGGCCGCTCGGCCCCGTGCTCGCCGTGATGCCGTGGAACTTCCCGCTGTGGCAGGTCGTCCGGTTCGCCGCGCCCGCGCTGATGGCGGGCAACGTGGGCCTGCTCAAGCACGCCTCGAACGTCCCGCAGACCGCCCTGTTCCTGGAGGACCTCTTCCACCGCGCGGGCCACCCCGAGGGCTGCTTCCAGACCCTGCTGATCGGCTCCGGCGCCGTCGACGAGATCCTGCGCGACGAGCGCGTCAAGGCGGCCACCCTCACCGGCAGCGAGCCCGCCGGACGCGCGGTCGCCTCCACCGCCGGGGACATGGTCAAGAAGACGGTGCTGGAGCTGGGCGGCAGCGACCCGTACATCGTCATGCCGTCCGCCGACGTCGACCGGGCCGCCGAGATCGCGATCACCGCCCGCGTGCAGAACAACGGCCAGTCCTGTATCGCCGCCAAGCGCTTCATCGTCCACACGGACGTCTACGACGCCTTCGCCGAACGGTTCGTGGCGGGCATGAAGGCGCTGAAGGTCGGCGACCCGATGGAGGAGGACACCGAGGTCGGACCGCTCTCCAGCGAGCAGGGCCGGGACGACCTGGAGGAGCTGGTCGACGACGCGCGGCGCAGCGGCGCCACGGTGCTGTGCGGCGGCCACCGGCTGCGCCGGCCCGAACTGCCCGGCTGGTACTACCCGCCGACCGTCCTCGCCGACATCACCCGGGAGATGCGCATCCACCGCGAGGAGGCGTTCGGCCCGGTCGCCACGCTGTACCGGGCCGCCGACCTGGACGAGGCGGTACTGATCGCCAACGACTCGCCGTTCGGGCTGAGTTCGAACGTATGGACGCGGGACGAGGCCGAGATCGACCGTTTCGTGCGGGATCTGGAGGCGGGCGGGGTCTTCCTGAACGGGATGACCGCCTCGCACCCGGCGTTCCCGTTCGGCGGCGTCAAGCGGTCCGGATACGGGCGTGAGCTGTCCGGGCACGGAATCCGGGAGTTCTGCAACATCACCACGGTTTGGCACGGTGCGTGAGTGCTACGCGGCTAACATCCCGTCTGTGAACCGCGAAGTGACTCTGCCTCTGATCGTCGACGACCGCGGGACCTTGCAGGTGGCTGCCGCCGATGTGAGCAAGTTGTTGCGGACGGTCGGTGGCAGGTGGCTGCATCTCGTCGAGTCCGGCGAGGGTGGGCTCGACGAGGACACGGTCGCGGCGTTGACCATCGAGCTGGCCAAGCTGGCCGACCGGATCGACGTGGCGTGCATCGCGCACAGCAGCGGGGGTGCGCCCTAACCCTCAGCTGAGCCGCAGCAGCGTCGTCCAGAACAGGGACTCGTAACTCTGCAGCAGACGGCCGTAGCGGTACGCCTGTTCCTCGTCGACGCCGCCGGCGTCCAGGGACGCCTGGACGGCCGCCGTGGCCTTCAGGTCCAGCTCCGGGGACGGTTCGGCGAAGAAGTCGAAGAAGGCGCACTCCTCGGGCTTGAAGCCGTAGTGGGTGCGCAGGGCCGTGGCGATGGTGGCGCAATACCCGCCCCAGGCGGAGAAGTTGGCGGTGATCGCCACGACCGCGTCGGCCGGGGAGGCGTTGAGGGCCAGCCAGGCGATGCAGGCCGGGTATGCCTGGCAGCCGGGCAGCGGGTCGTAGGCGCGGGTGCGGGTCTCGTCCACACCGCAGGCCGCCGCGAACGACTCCAGCCGCTCCCCGGCCAGCGTCTCGCCCTCGGCGAGCGTCTCGAAGAAGGCGGAGACGTCGGGCTCCTGGGTGCGTTGCGCCAGATGCAGGAACGCCGTGCGGTCCGCCGGGATCACCCACCGCTGCTCCAGGGCCAGCGTGGCGAGGACGTCGCGGGAGGCCCCGCCGCGGGCGATGAGCGGCACGAGGGGGTTGGCGTGCGGATCCGGGGCCAGTGTCCTGGCCGCTGTCTCCAGCAGTTCCGTGGCCGTACGCGTCATCGCGTCCTCCGTGGTCTCGGATGGGGGGCTGCCGGTCCGACCCTGGCACGGGGTCCCCGATTCGGAGTAGTCCGACGCGAGATAGTCGCCCCGTCGGGTGATCGTGAGTGAACCACCCCAAGAGGTGAACCACCGTTCTGACCGGGGGGCCGCAAGCCTTCCGGACGGCGAAAGCAGGCACGGTTCATGGCGACTTTGTGCAGACCCTCGGTGTCCGTACCAGAGCACGTGATCACGATGGAGGAGACGCTGGAGCTCGCTCGCTCCCGCCACACCGACCATCCACAACTGCCGCTGGCCCTCCGGCTGATCGAGAACACCGGTGTGCGCACCCGGCACATCGTGCAGCCCATCGAAGAGACACTGAAGCACCCGGGCTTCGAGGAGCGCAACAAGGTCTACGAGTACGAGGCCAAGGCCCGGGTGCCCGCCGTCGTCCAGCGGGCGCTCGACGAGGCCGAACTGCTCACCACCGACATCGACGTGATCGTCTACGTGTCGTGCACGGGCTTCATGATGCCCTCGCTCACGGCCTGGCTGATCAACTCGATGGACTTCGACAGCACCACCCGCCAGATACCCATAGCCCAGCTGGGCTGCGCGGCGGGCGGCGCGGCGATCAACCGGGCGCACGACTTCTGCTGCGCCTACCCGGACGCGAACGTGCTGATCGTCGCCTGCGAGTTCTGCTCGCTGTGCTACCAGCCCACCGACCTGGGCATCGGATCGCTGCTCTCCAACGGCCTGTTCGGCGACGGGATCGCGGCCGCGGTGGTGCGCGGCCGGGGCGGCGAGGGCATCGAACTGGAGCGCAACGGCTCGTACCTGATCCCCAAGACCGAGGAATGGATCATGTACGACGTCCGGGCCACCGGCTTCCACTTCCTGCTGGACAAGCGGGTGCCGGGCACCATGGAACCGCTCGCCCCGGCGCTGCAGGAACTGGCCGGGAGGCACGGCTGGGACGCCTCCGACCTGGACTTCTACATCATCCACGCGGGCGGCCCGCGGATTCTGGACGACCTCAGCAAGTTCCTCCAGGTCGATCCGCACGCCTTCCGGTTCAGCCGGGCCACGCTCACCGAGTACGGCAACATCGCCAGCGCCGTCGTCCTCGACGCGCTGCGCCGGCTCTTCGACGAGGGCGGCGCCCAGCACCGGGCGCGCGGGCTGCTGGCCGGGTTCGGCCCCGGCATCACCGCGGAGATGGCCCTGGGCCGCTGGCACCGCCCGGGCGAAGGGACGGAGTGAACCGGCATGACCGAAGAGACGCTCACCGAGGCCGTGCCCCCGGTCCGGCACTGGCCGGCGCTGGACCTGACCGGCCTGGACTTCGACCCGGTGCTGACCGAGCTGATGGCCGAGGGCCCCGTCACCCGCATCAAGCTGCCCAACGGCGAGGGCTGGGCCTGGCTGGTCACGCGTCTGGACGACGTCCGCACGGTGACCAACGACCCGCGCTTCGGCCGTGAGGCGGTGATGGACCAGCCGGTCACCCGGCTCGCCCCGCACTTCATCCCCGAACGCGGTGCGGTCGGCTTCCTCGACCCGCCTGACCACACGCGGCTGCGCCGCTCGGTGGCCGCCGCCTTCACGGCGAAGGGCGTGGAACGGATCCGCGGCCGCTCACGGCTGCTGCTCGACGAGCTGGTGGACGAGCTGCTCCAGGACGGCCCGCCCACCGACCTCACCGCGACCGTCCTCAGCCCGTTCCCGATCGCGGTGATCTGCGAGCTGATGGGGGTGCCGGCGGCCGACCGGCACAGCATGCACACCTGGACCCAGCTCATCCTGTCCTCCGCGCACGGCGCGCAGGTCAGCGAGAAGGCCAAGCACGAGATGGGCGCGTACTTCGCCGACCTCATCGGCCTGCGGGAGGGCTCCACCGGCCATGACGTCACCTCCCTGCTCGGCGCCGCGGTGGGGCGCGGCGAGATCACCTCGCAGGAGGCCGTCGGTCTCGCCGTGCTGCTGCAGATCGGCGGCGAGGCGGTCACCAACAACAGCGGCCAGATGTTCTACCTCCTGCTGACCCGGCCGGAGCTGGCCGAACGGCTGCGCGCCGAACCGGAGATCCGCCCGCGGGCCATCGACGAGATGCTGCGCTACATCCCGCACCGCAACGCGGTCGGCCTGTCGCGCATCGCCCTGGAGGACGTGGACATCAAGGGCGTGCGGATCCGGGCGGGCGACCCGGTCTACGTCTCCTACCTGGCCGCCAACCGCGATCCGGAGGTCTTCCCCGACCCGGACACGATCGACTTCGCGCGCAGCCCGAACCCGCATGTGTCCTTCGGCTTCGGCCCGCACTTCTGCCCCGGCAACATGCTGGCGCGCCTGGAGTCCGAGCTGCTGGTCGACGCGCTGCTGGACCGGGTGCCGGGCCTGAGGCTGGCCGTGCCGCCGGATCAAGTGCCCTTCAAGAAGGGCGCGTTGATCCGCGGTCCCGAGGCCCTGCCGGTCACGTGGTGACGCTCCGGTGACCGCCACGGAGGGCCTGCTGGTGCCGCCCGGCCACGGCAGGGTCGTCCAGACCCCCGCCCAGCGCGTGACCTTCAAGGTCACCGGCACCCACTCACGCACCGCCTCCACCTTCGAGGTGGAGGTCCCGCCCGGCTTCGACGTCGGAGCCCATGTGCACACCCGCAGCGAGGAGCTGTTCTACGTCCTCGACGGCGAGCTGGACGTCCTCGCCTTCGAGCCCCGCGTCCGCACCCCCGACAACTGGCAGAGGTGGGAGTCCGGTTCGGGCGGCCGGGTGGTGCGCGCGACGCCCGGCACGCTCATCGTCGTACCGCCGGGCTGCCCGCACGCGTTCGCCAACCCGACGGACACCCCCGCGAAGATGTTCTTCCAGGCGTCCCCGCCCCCGGACCACGAACGCTACTTCGAGGAACTCCTGGAGATCCTCGGCAACGGAGGCCCGCCTGACCACGCGGCGATCGAGGAACTCCGCTCCCGCTACGACATCGAGCAGCTGACTCCCCTACGGCACCGGTGAGTCCCCGGCTGCGGTGGTGAACTCCGCCTGGGCTGCGCCGTGTTCACTCCCTGGCCCCGATCGCCTCGACCGGGCGGAGGCGCAGCAGCACCCGGGTCGGCACCATCGTGCCCGCGGTGGCCAGGACCGCGGTGACACCCGCGATCGCCAGGTAGCCGAGGCCCGGCACGGACGGCCACGGGGTGCCGCCCAGGCCGACGGCGACGAGGGTCAGGGGGAAGACGGCCAGCACGGTGCCCAGCCCCACCCCGGACAGCACGACGACGGCGCTCTCCCTGCGCATCATGCCGGCGACCTGACGGCGCGCGGTGCCGGAGAGCCGCAGCAGCGCGAACTCCCGGCGGCGGGCGGCCGTCGCCATCGCGAGGGTGTTGACGACGGTGATCGCCGTGTAGGCGATGATCAGGCCCACCACCAGGTAGTTGACCCAGGCGTTGGCGCGCTGCTCCGCCAGCTGGTCGTCGGCGGCGAGGCCGTCGCGGAGCACCGTGCCGGGGTAGGCCGCCGCGAGACCCGACAGGGCCCGGGTGAGGCCGTGCGCGGCGGGGGCGGAGCGGACCAGGACGGACTCGTCGGCCTTGCGGGTGGTGTGGGCGAGCAGGAGGTCGTGGTCCAGGGTGACGTCCGCGAAGCCGAAGCCCCGGGTGTACACGGCGATCACCTTGCCCCGGAACGGGGTGCCGTCGCCGAGGTGGAGGCGGGCGGTGTCGCCGACGCCGAGGCCGAGCCAGGAGGCCGCGGTGGTGCTGATCGCCAGGGTGCGGGGCGACAGCTTCGACAGGTCGCCGCTTCGGGCGTGCAGGTCGAGGGTGGTGCCGAGCGCGGCGGGGTCCACGCCCTGCGCGCCGAGCGAGACGGCCTCCTGGCCGCCGAGGAGCCGGCCCGCGCCGACGACCTTGGACTTCACCAGTCCGGTGGCCGACCGCACCTGCCGCAGCTCCCGCACCTTCGCGGCCAGGTCGGGCGACACCCCGCCGGGCGCGGTCAGCACATGGTCGGCGACCATGCCGGCCCGCACCTGGTCGGAGGACTCCCGCAGCGCCGTGGTCTGGGTGAAGACGACGGTCGAGGCGAAGGAGACGGCGAGCACGAGCGGGGTGATCGCGCCGGCCAGCCGGCCCACGTTGGCACGGGTGTTGGCGGCCGCGAGGTAGCCGGTGACGCCGGTCCGATCGAGCAGGGGCGCCAGCAGCCGTACGGCCGCACGGGAGAGCAGGGGGCCGAGGACGGCGGTGGCGATCACCAGGATGAGCACGAGGGAGTTGGCGAGTCCGACCAGGGTGAAGAAGTCGGCGTGCTGCACCAGGCCGGTGACGAAGGTCCCGGCCGCGAGCGCCAGCAGCACCCAGCCGGTGATCCTGCGCCCCCGGCCGAGACCGGCGGGCTCCACGGCGGCCTCGCCGAGCGCCTCGGTCGGCCGGATCCGGGTCGCGCGCAGGGCGGACGCCAGCACGGCGGCCAGGGCCGTCAGCACGGTCACCAGGATCGCGGCGAGGAACGGCAACGGGCTGACGGCGAGCGGGAAGTCGGGCGGCACGATGCCGTGCCCGGCGAACCGGTCGCGCAGCCAGAGCACGAGGACCAGCCCGAGCGGAGCGCCCAGCACCCCGGCGACGAGTGCGGTGACGGCCGCCTCGGCCGCGAGCATGCGCCGGATCTGGCCGGGCGTGGTGCCGATCGCGCGCAGCAGGGCGATCTCGCGGCGGCGGTGGCGGACGGACAGCGACGTGGTGGCGTAGAGCACGAAGACGGCGATGAGCAGGACGTTGCCGCCGACGGCCGCGGCCAGCACGACCAGGTTGGAGCCGCTGACGACGACATCGAGGAACTCCGCACGGCCGCGCCCGTCGCCCGTGCGCACGCTGAGCCGGTCGTCGTCGAGTGCGGCCCGGATCGCCTCGGCCGTCCGTCCGGGCGAGGTGCCGGGGTCGGTGAGGATGCCGAACGCGTCTACTGAGGGCCCGAGTTGACGTAGGGCCGCATCCGCCAGGAAGGCCACGGACCGGCGCGGGGCCCGTCCGCCGTCGAGTGCGACGGTTCCGGCGACGGTGTAGGTGCGCGGCACGGACGTGGCCATCAGGCGGACCTCGTCGCCGGGGCGCACGCCCGCGCGTCCGGCGAGTTCGGAGTCCAGCACGACCTCGCCGGCCGTGCGCGGTGCGCGGCCCTGGGTGAGGCGGAAGCCGCCGAGGCGCAGACCGGACCAGTTGTGGGCCTCGAGTGCCGTGCCGTGGCGGCCCGTCACGGGCCTGCCGTGGACGTCCGCCAGGCGTACGGCCGCCGAGTCGTCCTCGATCACCGTACGGACGCCGTCGACCCGGCCGAGCCGGGCGGCCAACGAGCTTTCCAGAGGGACGCGTTCGGGCAACGGCTGCGACTCGTGGAGGGTCGAGCCGTCCAGGTCCTTGAGCGTCAGCTCGACCTCCTGCCGGCCCGTGACGACGGCGTCGGCGGCCGCGTACCGCTCGGCGGTGGAACCGGCCCGGATGCCCGACTCCAGCAGGACGCCGCAGGCGCCGAGCACGGCGGCGCCCAGCAGCAGGGCGACGAAAGTACCGGCGAAACCGCCCTTGCGGCCCTTCAGGGTCCGCAGCGCGAGGGTCAGCATCACACCGCCCTCCGCAGGCCCGACATGACCTCGGCGACACGGTCGGCGCCGGGATCGACCAGGCCGTCGACGACGCGTCCGGCGCTGAGGAAGAGCGCCTGGTCGGTGTGGGCGGCGGCCACCGGGTCATGGGTGACCATCACGACCGTCTGGTGCAGATCGGTGACGGCCTGACGCAGCAGGACCAGGATGTCCCGGGCGGTCTCCGGGTCGAGCGCTCCGGTGGGCTCGTCGGCGAAGATCACTTCGGGCCGGGTGACCAGGGCGCGGGCGATCGCGACCCGCTGCTGCTGCCCGCCGGAGAGCTGCGCGGGGAAGCGGCCGAGCCGCCCGCCCAGGTCGACGGCGCCGACGATGTGCTCCAGCCAGGCCGGCTCGGGCTGCCGTCCGGCCAGCCGCAGCGGCAGGGTGATGTTCTGTTCGACGGTGAGCGACGGGAGCAGGTTGAACGCCTGGAAGACGAAGCCGATCCGGGTCCGGCGCAGCTCCGTCAGCCGCCGCTCCCGGAGGGCCGAGAGCTCCTGGCCGCCGAGGCGCACCTCGCCCGCCGTGGGCCGGTCGAGCCCGGCCGCGCAGTGCAGGAACGTGCTCTTGCCGGAGCCCGACGGCCCCATCACCGCGGTGAAGGTGCCGGACTCGATGCCCGCGCTGACCTTGTCCAGGGCCAGCACGGCGTCCGGTCCCTCCCCGTACTGCTTGGTCACGTCCGTGAGGTGGACCGCGTACCGGCTTGCGAGCACCGTGACTCCTCGTGCGACTGTCCGTGATTGATGCCTCAAGTGCACCGGCGCCGACGGCACTTGGCCTCGGCCGTGCCGCCGAACCGGTGTCTCGGCCGGTCGGGCGAGGCGGCCGGGCCTCTCCTCCTTGCGGAGGAGGCTCCTGGGAGGAGAGGCGCCGCCCGCTTTCCGCCCCAGGGGAGATCACGGGCGCGGGAGATCCGTCTACGGTGATGGCATGGACCGGATGGAGTCGCTCGCGGGACGCCCGATACCCCGGGCCGTCACCGACACCGCCCTGGCCCTGCTGCTGACCGCCGGCTGCCTGGCCCTGCCGGTGGCGATGCCGCCGGGCGGTCCCGAACTGCGGTCGCCGGACGCGTACTTCGTCGTCCTCGTCCTGCTGACGACCCTGCCGCTGGCCGTGCACCGGCTCTTCCCGCTGCCCGCGCTGGTGGTGGCGGCGGCGTCCGCGGGCGTGCTCCAGAGCCTGCACTACGTGCCCGAGCTGTCCGGGTCCGAGGGGACGTCCATCGGGCCCACCTACGCCGCCGTCGCCACGGCCGTCCTGCTGACCGCGATGCGCTGCACGCCGCGGATCGCCACCCTGGTCGGGGCGGTGGTCATCCCGGCGGCGGCCGTGACCGAGGCGGCGCTCGCCCCGGCCGGGCACCGGATCACCGCGCTGTTCACCGACGCGGTACTGCTGGTCGCCGCCTGGGCGCTGGGGCGGCTCACCCGGGCCCGTGCGGCCATCCGCGACCAGGCGCTGGAGCGGGCCGCCGCCCTGGAGCGGGAGCAGGCCGCCGACGCACGGGCCGCGGTCATGGAGGAACGAGCCCGGATCGCCCGCGAGTTGCACGACATCGTCGCGCACAACGTCAGCCTGATGGTCGTGCAGACCATCGCCGCCGACCGGGTCCAGGAGCGCGACGCGGGCAAGGCCCACGAGCTGCACGGCACCATCGAGGAGACCGGCCGGGCCACGGTCACCGAGCTGCGCCGGCTGCTCGACGTGCTGCGCACCGACGAGGAGGCGGCGGGCGACGCCGCCAAGGAGCCGCCTCAGCCCACGATCGAGGCGCTGCCCGCGCTGGTGGACTCGGTGCGCGCGGCCGGGCTCGAGATCGACCACCGCACCACCGGCACCCCCGCCGAGCTGCCCGCCGGGTCACATCTGACCGTGTACCGGGTCGTGCAGGAGGCGCTCACCAACACCCTCAAGCACGCGGGCCGCACCCGGACCGCGCTGCGGATCGCCTGGGAGCCCGAGCACGGGCGGCTCACCGTGCGCCTGTGCGACGACGGGCCGCGGCCCGACGGCGAGCCGGTTCGGACCCCGGTCGCGGCGCACGGCACCGGGCACGGCCTGGTCGGCATGCGCGAGCGGGTGGGGGCCGTGGGCGGGTCCCTGCACGCCGGTGCCCGGCCCGGCGGCGGCTACTGCGTGCACGCCGTCATCCCGATCCCCCCGTCCGTCTCCGTTCCCGCATCCGTCACCGCTTCCGCGTCCGTCATCGGTTCCGCACCACGGCACGAAGGGCACTCCCCGTATGCAGGTCATCCGCGTCCTGCTGGTCGATGACCAGCCGATGATCCGGACGGGGTTCCGGCTCATCCTCGAATCGGAGCCGGACATCGACGTCGTCGGCGAGGCGTCGGACGGCGACGAGGCGGTGGCAGGCACCGAGGCCCTGCGGCCGGACATCGTCCTGATGGACATCCGCATGCCCGGCACGGACGGGGTCGAGGCGACGCGGCGCATCGTACGGTCCGGCTCGCCCAGCAAGGTGGTGATCCTGACGACGTTCGACCTGGACGCCGACGTGGTGGACGCGCTGCGGGCCGGAGCCAGCGGGTTCCTGGTGAAGGACGGCCCCGCCGACTCCCTGGTGGGCGCGATCCGCACGGTCGCCGACGGCGACGCGGTGCTCTCCCCCCGCATCACGCACCGGCTGCTCGACCGGTTCGCGCACCTGGGCGCACCCGACGAGGAGCCGGTGCCGCGCCGGCTCGACGCGCTCACCGGCCGTGAACTCGACGTGCTCCGCGCGCTGGCCCGCGGGCTGTCGAACGCGGAGATCGCGCTAGAACTCGGCGTGGGCGAGACGACCGTGAAGACGCACATCGCCCACATCCTGGACAAGTACGGCCTCCGCGACCGGGTCCAGGCCGTCATCCTGGCGTACGACAGCGGCCTGGTGGTCCCCCGCGGAGGCCGCCCGGTGCCCTAGCGCCCCGACGGCGGTGCGGTGACCTGGCCCCGATGGGGGCGCGGGGAACTCAGCGGATCGGCATGCCCGACAGCGTGCGGGCGATCACCAGGCGCTGGATCTCGCTCGTGCCCTCGAAGATGGTGTAGATCGCGCTGTCGCGGTGCATCCGCTCGACCGGGTACTCGCGGGTGTAGCCGTTGCCGCCGAGGATCTGGACGGCCTGCGCGGTGACCTTCTTCGCGGTCTCGCTGGCGAAGAGCTTGGACATCGAGCCCTCGGCCGCGGTGAACGGCTTGCCGTTGACCGCCATCCACGAGGCGCGCCACACCAGCAGCCGGGCCGCGTCGATCTGCGTCCGCATGTCGGCCAGCTGGAAGGCGACGCCCTGGTTGTCGATGATCGGGCGGCCGAACTGCTCACGGGTCTTGGCGTAGTCGAGGGCGACCTCGTACGCGGCCCGGGCGGTGCCCACCGCCATCGCGCCGACGGCCGGGCGCGACGCCTCGAACGTCGCCATGGCGGCGTTCTTCACGCGCTCGCCGCCCGCCTTGGCCCGCTCCCGGGCCCGGGCGAAGCGCTCGTCGAGCTTCTCCTTGCCGCCGAGCAGGCAGGAGCCGGGGACGCGCACGTCCTCCAGGACGACCTCGGCGGTGTGCGAGGCGCGGATGCCGTGCTTCTTGAACTTCTGCCCCTGGGACAGGCCCGGGGTGCCCGGCGGGATGATGAAGGACGCGTGACCCTTGGAGCCCAGCTCGGGGTCGACGACCGCGACCACGACGTGGACGTTGGCGATGCCGCCGTTGGTCGCCCAGGTCTTCGTGCCGTTGAGCACCCACTCGTCCTTGGCCTGGTCGTACACGGCACGCGTGCGCATGGAGGCCACGTCGGAGCCGGCGTCGGGCTCGGAGGAGCAGAAGGCGGCGACCTTGACGTCGTTGGCGTCGCCGTACATCTGCGGGATCCAGGTGCCGATCTGCTCCTCGGTCCCGTTGGCGAGAACGCCCACGGCGGCCAGGCCGGTGCCTACGATCGACAGGGCGATGCCCGCGTCGCCCCAGAACAGCTCCTCCATCGCCATCGGGATACCGAGCCCGGTGGGGTCGAAGTACTGCTGGGCGTAGAAGTCGAGGGAGTAGATGCCGACCTTCGCGGCCTCCTGGATGACAGGCCAGGGAGTCTCCTCACGCTCGTCCCATTCGGCGGCCGCGGGCCGTATGACGTCTGCGGCGAAGCCGTGCAGCCAGTCCCGGACCTCCTTCTGTTCGTCGTTGAGCTCCATGGTGAACTCGGCCATGTCCCCTCCAGCGGCGGCACATCTGTGTGTTACTAGCGGTAACACTAATGTGTTACCCGCGGGTAGGAAAAGTCAACTCCCGATGACGGTCGGCAGCCAGTTCGATGCACTGGGCATGTTGAGTGTTAGTTTGCGCAGGCGTCACCGAAACAGCACGGGTGGGGAGAGCTCATGGACACCACGCAGCGGACCGAGCAGCAGCGGTCCGCCGACCGACGTCGGCGCGAACTGCTGGAGGCCGCGGACCGGGTGGTGCTGCGTGACGGCCCGCAGGCCTCGATGAACGCGATCGCGGCCGAGGCCGGCATCACCAAGCCCATCCTCTACCGGCACTTCGGCGACAAGAGCGGACTTTACGCGGCGCTGGCCACGCGCCACACGGACGCCCTGCTGGATTCGCTGCGGGCGGCCCTGGACGCACCGGCCGACCGGCGTGAGCGGGTCGAGGCCACGCTGGACACCTATCTCGCCGCAATCGAGGCACGTCCGCAGGTCTACCGGTTCCTGATGCATCCGGCGGAGGGCTCCCAGAGCGACCCGGGCAGCGACCAGGGCTTCGACGTCGGCAAGCACTCCGCCCCGCTGCTGCGCAGGATGGGCGAGGAACTGGCCCAGGTCATCGACGACCGCCTCGACCTCGGACCGGAGAGCCAGCAGCTGGCCCGGGTGTGGGGCCACGGGATCGTCGGCATGATGCACGCCGCCGGCGACTGGTGGCTGTACGAACAGCCATGCTCGCGCGCGGACTTGGTGCGCATCCTGGCCGACCTGCTGTGGGGCCGGCTGGCCGCGGCCGGCGACAAGATCGGCGGCCCGGGCTTCTAACCCCGCCCGCTCCAGGACGCCTTCGCCGCCTGGCGCAGCACCTTCCGCCTGCGCCATCCGGCCAGGCGGTCCACGTACACCCGTCCCTCCAGGTGGTCGCACTCGTGCTGGAGGCAGCGGGCGAAGAACCCCGTGCCGTGCACGGTGACCGGCTCCCCGGTCACCGTCACGCCCTCGACCACCGCATGGTCGTAGCGCTCCGTCCCGGCCTCCAGGCCCGGCAGGGACAGACAGCCCTCCGGTCCCCGCACCACCACTCCGTCGGCCTCGACCAGCCGGGGGTTCACCACGTGCCCGAGGTGCCGTACGTCCTCGTCGTCGGGGCAGTCGTAGACGAACACCCGCAGGGCGCGCCCCACCTGGTTCGCCGCCAGGCCCACTCCGCGCGCCGCGTACATCGTCGCGAACAAGTCCTCCACCAGGGACGCCAGTTCGGGTCCGAAGTCGGTCACCTCCGCACAGGGGGTGTGAAGCCGCGGGTCACCGTGGAGGGTGAGGGGTCTCACGCGGCCGCGGGTGCCCGGGATGAAGCTGTTTCGCATGGCCGCAAGGGTACGGCGATTCGGGAGTGCGAATGGATCTCGATAGGCTGACCACCACCACGTTGCCGTCAGGCAGGAGCGCGGCGCGTACGCAAGGAGGATCGAGAACTGATGTCAGGCAACTCGGACCCGCTCACGCCGCGGGCCAAGCTCGCCGTGACCGCGGGCAAGGCGGTCGCTGCGGCGTCCCGTGCCGCGGGCCGCGGCAGCGGATCGGTGATCGGCGGCCGGGTCGCGCTGAAACTCGACCCCGACCTCCTGGCGCGGCTCGCCCAGAACCTGGACGTGGTCCTGGTCTCGGCGACCAACGGCAAGACCACCACGACCCGGCTGATCGCCGAGGCGCTGCGGGCCGCGGGCCCGGTCGTCTCCAACGCGCTCGGCGCCAACATGCCCGCCGGCATCACCTCGGCCCTGGCCGGCAGCTCCGAGGCGCGCTACGGCGTGATCGAGGTCGACGAGAAGTACCTCGCCGGCGTCGCCCGGGACACCGACCCCAAGTGCATCGCGCTGCTCAACCTCTCGCGCGACCAGCTCGACCGCGCGGCCGAGACCCGCATGCTCGCGGAGAACTGGCGTGAGGGACTCGCCGGCTCGAAGGCCGTGATCGTCGCCAACTGCGACGACCCGCTCGTCGTGTGGGCCGCGTCCTCCTCCCCCAACGTCATCTGGGTCGCCGCCGGCCAGATGTGGAAGGACGACGCCTGGTCCTGCCCGTCCTGCGGCGGCGTGATGCAGCGGCCCGGCGACGACTGGTTCTGCGGCGAGTGCGGCTTCCGCCGTCCCACGCCCAGCTGGGCGCTGTCCGGCGACCACGTCCTGGACCCGCACGGGTCCGCCTGGCCCATCCACCTCCAGCTGCCCGGCCGCGCCAACAAGGCCAACGCCGCCAGCTCCGCCGCCGTGGCCGCCGTCTTCGGCGTGCCGCCGCAGGTCGCCCTGGAGCGGATGTACCAGGTGCAGGCGGTCGCCGGCCGCTACGACATCGTCCAGTTCCAGCAGCGCGACCTGCGTCTGCTGCTGGCGAAGAACCCGGCCGGCTGGCTGGAGACGTTCAGCCTGATCGACCCGCCGCCGACCCCGGTGATCCTCTCCGTGAACGCGCGCGGCGCCGACGGCACCGACACCTCCTGGCTGTGGGACGTCGACTACACGCGTCTGACCGGCCACCCGATCTGCGTGATCGGCGACCGCAAGCTGGACCTCGCGGTGCGCCTGGAGGTCGCGAACCAGCAGTTCCAGGTCTGCGAGGACCTCGACCAGGCGGTGCAGGCGAGCCCGCCGGGCCGGATCGAGGTCATCGCCAACTACACCGCGTTCCAGGACCTGCGCCGCCGGGTCGGCAACTGACACCTCAGGGGACACAAGTGAGCGACAACAGCCTGCGGGTCGTCTGGGTCTACCCCGACCTGCTCAGCACCTACGGCGACCAGGGCAACGTGCTGGTCGTGGAGCGCCGGGCCCGGCAGCGGGGCCTCGACGTGGCCCGGCTCGACGTGCGCAGCGACCAGCCGATCCCCACCTCCGGGGACATCTACCTGATCGGCGGCGGCGAGGACCGCCCGCAGCGGCTGGCGGCCGAGCGGCTGCGCCGCGACGGCGGCCTGAACCGGGCCGCGGAGAACGGCGCGATCCTGTTCTCGGTCTGCGCCGGCTACCAGATCCTCGGCCACGAGTTCATCAACGACCTCGGCCAGCGCGAGCCGGGCCTCGGCCTGCTCGACGTGGTCTCGGTGCGCGGCGAGGGCCAGCGGTGCGTCGGCGACGTGCTCGGCGACATCGACCAGCGCCTCGGCCTGCCGCCGCTGACCGGCTTCGAGAACCACCAGGGCGTCACCCACCTCGGCCCGACCGCCCGCCCGTTCGCCAAGGTGCGGATCGGCAACGGCAACGGCACGGGCGACGGCACGGAAGGCGCGTACAACGACACGGTCTTCGGTACGTACATGCACGGCCCCGTGCTGGCGAGGAACCCGCAGATCGCGGACCTGCTGCTGAAGCTCGCGCTGGACGTGAACGCGCTGCCGCCGACGGACGACCGGTGGTACGAGGCGCTGCGCAACGAGCGCATCGCCTCGGCACAGCAGCCCGCCTAGTCACGGAGAGCGCCGGCAGCCCCCCTCGCACCGGGCTGCCGGCCCCTCGGAACCAGCCCGTCTGACGGCGCGTCCGCACAGGTGAGCGCGGTCGTCCAGCAGTCGGACGTACAGTGCGGCCCCGCCCCCTCCTGCCGTTAGGGTGGCGGGGTTCGAGCCGGACAGCGTGGTCCGGTCCCGGCCACGTTGGAGAAGGTTTTTCGGGCTATGCGCATTGGTGTCCTCACGTCCGGCGGCGACTGCCCCGGCCTGAACGCCGTCATCAGGTCCGTCGTGCACCGCGCCGTGGCCGACCACGGCGACGAGGTCATCGGCTTCCGGGACGGCTGGAAGGGCCTCCTGGAGTGTGACTACCTCAAGCTCGATCTCGACGCGGTGGGCGGCATCCTGGCCCGCGGCGGCACGATCCTCGGCTCCTCCCGGGTCCAGCCCTCGCATCTGCGCGACGGGGTGGAGCGGGCCAAGGGCCATGTCGAGGAGCTCGGGCTCGACGCGATCATCCCCATCGGCGGCGAGGGCACGCTCAAGGCGGCCCGGCTGATGTACGACAGCGGGCTGCCGATCGTCGGCGTCCCCAAGACCATCGACAACGACATCGCGGTGACCGACGTCACCTTCGGCTTCGACACGGCCGTCGGTGTCGCCACCGAGGCGCTGGACCGGCTCAAGACGACCGCCGAGTCCCACCAGCGCGTCCTGGTCGTGGAGGTCATGGGCCGCCACACCGGCTGGATCGCGCTGCACTCCGGCATGGCGGCCGGCGCCCACGCCATCGTCGTACCGGAACGGCCCTTCGACATCGAGGAGTTGGCCCGCAAGGTCGGACAGCGCTTCGAGGCGGGCAAGCGGTTCGCCATCGTGGTGGCGGCGGAGGGTGCCAAGCCCAAGGCCGGGTCCATGGATTTCGACGAGGGCGGCAAGGACATCTACGGCCACGAGCGCTTCGCCGGGATCGCCCGCCAGCTCTCCATCGAGCTGGAGCAGCGGCTGGGCAAGGAGGCGCGTCCGGTGATCCTCGGGCACGTCCAGCGCGGCGGTACCCCGACCGCGTACGACCGCGTGCTGGCCACGCGGTTCGGGTGGCATGCCGTGGAGGCCGTGCACCGCGGGGAGTTCGGCCACATGACCGCGCTGCGTGGCACGGACATCGTGATGGTGCCGCTCGCCGAGGCCGTGGAGACGCTGAAGACGGTGCCGGTGGAGCGCTACGACGAGGCGGAGTGCGTGCTCTGACCGTCTGACGGACGGACAGTACCGACCCCGGTCACGGACGTGGCCGGGGTCGGTCATACCCTGGTTCGGACAACTCGCACAACCCCCTCGAATCAGGAGCCGTTGGATGGATCACAGCGGGCACGGCATGACCATGGATCTGCCGCCGTTCACGCTGGGGCGGGGGCTTCAGTGGTCGGCGGACCCGTTCTTCCTGGTGGCCTGCCTCGTGGGGCTGGGTCTGTACGCGTACGGCGTGGTGCGGCTGCGGCGGCGCGGTGACACCTGGTCGGCGGCGCGGACGGTCTCGTTCGTCATCGGCGTGCTGACCATCGGCCTGGTGATGTGCACCAGGCTGAACGACTACGGCATGGTCATGTTCAGCGTGCACATGGTGCAGCACATGATCATCAGCATGCTGTCGCCGATCCTGATCCTGCTCGGCGCCCCGGTCACGCTCGCCCTGCGCGCGCTGCCGACCGCCGGCAAGGGCCGCAAGGGGCCGCGCGAGCTGCTCCTGATGCTGCTGCACAGCCGGTACATGCGGGTCATCACGCACCCGGCGTTCACCATCCCGCTGTTCATCGCGAGCCTGTACGCGCTGTACTTCACGCCGCTGTTCGACTTCCTGATGGGGTCGAAGACCGGGCACATCGCGATGATGGTGCACTTCCTGGCCGTCGGCGTCGTGTTCTTCTGGCCGATCATCGGCGTCGACCCCGGCCCGCAGCGCCCGGGTTACCTCATGCGGATGCTGGAGCTGTTCGCGGGCATGCCGTTCCACGCCTTCTTCGGCATCGCGCTGATGATGGCGTCGACGCCGATGGTGGAGACGTTCAAGAACCCGCCCGCCTCGCTCGGCATCGAGGCCCTGTCCGACCAGACCGCGGCCGGCGGCATCGCCTGGGCGTTCAGCGAGATCCCCTCCGTACTGGTCCTGCTCGCCCTGCTGTTCCAGTGGTACGGCTCCGAGCAGCGGCAGGCCCGGCGCAAGGACCGGGCCGCCGATCGCGACGGCGACAAGGAACTCGAGGCATACAACGCCTATTTGGCCTCATTGAACGCACGCGGCCGGTGAAGGCTTCGCCTTTCGTCGGGTTTCAGTAGCATGAAGTGCATCGGGGGAACCGCCAGGGGGAGCGGTGATGACACTTCACGCATTTATGCAAGGAGCCGGGAAATCGGCGATCCGAAAGATCTCCGTCCTGCTCGTATTCATCTTCGCGCTCAGCGCATGTGATCGGGGTACGCCGCTGCTGCTCGTGAAGGCGGCGGCCGCGGGAGTTCCTTCTCTCGCGCCGTTCTTCGACGAGAGAAGCGGCCTCGGGCGCGACGCCGAGGGGGTCAGGCCGCAGGCCGTCCACGGCAGCCTGCAGCAGGGGGACACACCCGGCCTGTACGGCGGAACGCCTGGTCTGTACGGGGGCACGCGGCAGCCGACGGTCTGCGACGTCAAGCGGCTCAAGGCCTTTCTCACCGACCCCGCCAACCGCCGAAAGGCGCAGGCGTGGGCCGACGCGGTGGGCATCGACACGGCCGGGATTCCGGGATATCTGGACCGGCTCACTCCTGTTCTCCTGCGTCACGACACGCTCGTGGTGAATCACGACTACAGAAGGGGAAAGGCCACCCCCTTCAACTCGTTGCTGCAGACGGGAATCGCCGTTCTGGTCGACGAACGGGGAGTTCCGGCTGTGAAGTGCTCGTGCGGAAATCCGCTCCGCCGCTTCACGGGTGACACGAATCGGATTTCGGTCAAGTTCGAGGGCTCCAACAAGAAGTGGCACGGATATCGGCGTTCCACCGTCGTGGCCGTGCGGCCCGCGCCGCGGGACATGGCGCACCTCGCTCTGGTCGACGTGCGCGATCCCGGCCGGGGCATCGACCGGCCGGTGGGCACGACGGGCGCGCAGGACCGGACCTTCGACGCGGCCGGGCGGCGGGCGGTGCCCGACGTCACGGGGACCACGTTCGCCGAGGCGAGCCGGCAGCTGGCCGCGAAGGGCCTGGCGGCCGGGTACGCCGGGACGGAGCGGCCGCCCGACGACGCACGGGTGACGGCGTCCGATCCGCCGGCCGGGACCGCGCTGGGATTCGGGGCGTACGTGACGCTGAGCGCGACCGGGGGTACGCCGGGAAGCACGTCCGGGCCCCCTGTCGGCCCGTCAGGAGGGACGTCGAGCGGTCCGGCGACCGGTCCATCGAGCGGAACGTCGGGCAGCCCGCCCGGGGGGACGTCGAACGGGACGTCCGGCGGCCCGTCGAAGGGGACCTCGAGCGGGCCGTCCAGTGGGACGTCCTCGACGGCCGGGACCCCGTCCGGAGGGTCCGCCACTCCCCCGTCGTCCCCGGCATCCCAGCCGTCCACGACTCCGCCGGCCTCACCCTCGTCGGCCACGTCCTCGCACCCGCCGGGCGGCGGGACCGGTACGTCGTCCTCCGGGACCGCCTCGGGTCCGCCGGCCGGTTCGTCCCCGCCGGTCACGGCAAGTTCCCGCGCCCCGGTCACCAGCAGCGCGCCGCCGCCGTCGAGCGACCCGGTGACGAGCGGCGCCCCCGCCACGAGCGAGCCCGCGTCCTCGGGGCCCGCCTCCGTCGCGATCACCTAGCGCCTCGCACAACCCGGGAGTCACCGGATGCAACCAGGATCACCGACGTCGGGAGTGGGCCGGGTCATCGCCGGCCGCTATCTGCTGCTGAACCGGCTCGGCAGCGGCGGCATGGGCCATGTGTGGCTCGCCCACGACCAGAGACTCGCCTGCGAGGTCGCGCTCAAGGAGATCGTCTTCCGGGACGCGGACCCCGGCACCGAGGAGCGCGAGGCCCGGGTCGCCCGCGCGCGGGCCGAGGCCCGGCACGCGGCGGGGCTGCGCGGCCATCCGCACGTGGTGACCGTCCACGACGTGCAGGAGCACGACGGGCTGCCGTGGATCGTGATGGAGTACGTCGCGGGCGCCGTCGACCTCAAGGAGCTGGTCGCCACACGCGGCCCGCTCGCGCCCGCGGAGTGCGCCCGCCTCGGGCTCGCCGTGCTGGACGCGCTGACCGCCGGGCACGAGCGGGGCGTGATGCACCGGGACGTGAAGCCGGCGAACATCCTGCTGGCGCCGGACCGCACGGGGGCGCCGCACGGCCGCATCCTGCTCACCGACTACGGCATCTCGGTGCAGCCGGACGCCGGCGAAACCCGCTACACCATGGCGTCGGTGCTGGTGGGCACCTCGGGCTACCTGGCGCCGGAGCGCGCCACGGGCGGTACGCCCACCCCGGCCGCCGACCTGTTCTCGCTGGGCTGCACGCTCTACTACGGCGTGGAGGGCCGCGGCCCCTTCGAGCGCGAGTCGAACCTCGCCGAGGTCACCGCGGTCGTCATGGAGGAGCCGCGGCCGGCCGTGCGGGCCGGCGCGCTGGGCCCCGTCGTGCTGGGCCTGCTCGCCAAGGACCCCGGACGGCGGCCGTCCGCCCAGGAGGCGGAGGCGGCGCTGTCGCGGATCGTGACACCGCAGGCCGACTCCTACGCCCGTACCCAGACCGACCTCGGCTCGCAGCCGCCGTGGGCCGCGATGGCGCCCGCCGCTCCCCCGCCGGGGCCCGGTGCCGTCCCGGACGGCTTCGGGCCGGTCGTCGTGCAGCGCCCGGCGCCCGCGCACCGCCGCCGCGAACTGCCCCGGGCCCTGCGCGCCGCCCTGGCCGCGTCGCTCGGCCTGGTGCTGGCCCTGGGCGGGGTCTGGTACGCGACGGCGCACCAGGACTCGGGCGGGGGCGGCGCGAAGGCGTTGCCGTACGGCACGTCGGTCGGGCTCGCCAAGCCGCTCAGGGACGGGGACTGCGTGCTCGCGGACTGGCCGGACTCGGCCCGTTTCCAGGGCACGCCCCGGCTGCGCCTGCTCTCCTCCTGCGCGGGCGGGCCGCCGGACGGGCAGGTGATGGCGTTCGTGACGGCGGCGTCGGCGGACGAGGCGCGCAAGCGGGGCCCGGCCCGGTGCGAGGAGCGCACGCAGGAGGTCCGGGAGCGGCTGGCGGACGTGCGCAGCGTCGCCGTCGTGCCGAGCGACCGCGGTTTCGAGGCCGCGGGGCGGCGCACCGCCTGTCTGGTGCTGGGCGCGCACGGGCCGGTGTACGGGCCGCTCGGCGCCCACCGCACGACCGGCTCGGCCTTCGCCGACACGGCGAACATGCAGCGGCGGGACTGCCTGGAGACCCGCACCAACCGCGACGCCCGTCTGGCGTCCTGCTCCGGCCCGCACGACGAGCAGGTGCTCGGTTTCACCCGGCTGGCCAAGGCCGTCACGCTCGCGCAGGCCCGTACGGCGTCGGACACGGCGTGCGCCAGGGACGTGCCGCCGCGCGACTACGGCTTCGACCCCTCGGTCTACACCTCCGGCTCCTGGACCAGCGCCGGAGCGTGGAAGTCGGGCACGCATTTCGTCGTGTGCACCGTGCGGAGGCAGAACGGGGGCACCATGGAGGGGAACGAATCCTGAGGAGGGTGTTGCGATGCCCGGTTCCACGGACAGTTCCACGAAGACGATGGGGGCGCTCACCGTCGGCGGTCTCGTCGTGGTGACCGCCTACACGGTGGCGCTCGGTTCCAACGGCTGGCTGTGGTTCGGCTGGGTCGTGCTCGGCCTGCTCACGCTCGGGATGATCGCCACCCGCAGCAGCGCGTGAGGCTCACTTCTCGGGCATCCGGCCCGCGGGGTGCACGCCCGGCTGGTACTTGGGCAGCCGGGCGGTGATCTTCATGCCCGCCCCCACGGCGGTCTCGATGACGAGACCGTAGTCGTCGCCGTAGACCTGGCGGAGTCGGTCGTCGACGTTGGACAGGCCGATGCCGCCCGAGGGGCTGAGTTCGCCCGCCAGGATGCGGCGCAGCAGGTCGGGTTCCATGCCCGCGCCGTCGTCCTCGATGACGACCAGGGCCTCGGCGCCCGCGTCCTGCGCGGTGATGCTGATCCGGCTCTTTCCGGCGGGCAGCGCCTTGCCCTCCAGGCCGTGCTTGACGGCGTTCTCGACGAGCGGCTGCAGGCACAGGAAGGGCAGGGTCACCGGCAGCACCTCGGGGGCGATCTGCAGGGTGACGGACAGGCGGTCGCCGAAGCGTGCCCGTACGAGCGCCAAGTAGTGGTCTATGGCGTGCAGTTCGTCGGCGAGCGTGGTGAAGTCGCCGTGCCTGCGGAACGAGTAGCGGGTGAAGTCGGCGAACTCCAGGAGGAGTTCGCGGGCACGCTCGGGGTCGGTGCGCACGAACGAGGCGATCACCGCGAGCGAGTTGAAGATGAAGTGCGGGGAGATCTGGGCCCTGAGTGCCTTGATCTCGGCCTCGATCAGCCGGGTGCGGGACTGGTCCAGATCCGCCAGCTCCAGCTGGACGGAGACCCAGCGGGCGACCTCGCCGGCCGCCCGGACGAGCACCGCGGACTCGCGCGGCGCGCAGGCGACCAGGGCGCCGTGCACGCTGTCGTCGACGGTGAGCGGGGCGACGACCGCCCAGCGCACCGGGCAGTCCGGGGTGCCGCAGGACAGCCGGAAGGCCTCGCCGCGGCCGGTCTCCAGCGCTCCGGCCAGGCGTTCCATGATCTCGGTGCGGTGGTGGCCGCCGACGCCGTCCCAGACCAGGACCTCCTTCCGGTCGGTCAGGCACAGCGCGTCGGTGCCCAGCAGGGTGCGCAGCCTGCGGGCGGACTTGCGCGCGGTCTCCTCGGTCAGGCCCGCCCGCAGCGGGGGCGCCGCGAGCGAGGCGGTGTGCAGGGTCTCGAAGGTGGCGTGCTCGACGGGGGTGCCGAGCCCCCACAGGCTCTCCGGGCGGGCCGTGCGCCGGCCGAGCCAGAACCCGGCGGCCAGCAGGGGCAGGACGGCCACGCACAGCCCGGCCAGGAACCCGCTCATGCCTTCACCTCCGCCCGCAGCTGCTCCGGCAGATGGAACCGCGCCAGGATCGCCTCGGTGCCGGTCGGCACCCGCCCCGGTGTGGCCAGGGACACCAGCACCATCGCGAGGAAGCCCAGCGGCACGGACCAGAGGGCGGGCCAGGCGAGCAGCGAGTGCAACGGGCCGGTGCCCGGGAAGCCCGCCATGGTGGCGGCGACGGCCACGAACGCGGAGCCGCCGCCGATCAGCATCCCGGCGGCCGCGCCCGGCGGGGTCAGCCGGCGCCACCAGATGCCGAGCACGAGCAGCGGGCAGAAGGACGAGGCGGACACGGCGAAGGCGAGGCCGACCGCGTCGGCGACCGGCAGCCCGCCCACGATGACGCTGGCCGCGAGCGGCACGGCCATGGAGAGCACGGTGCCGAGCCGGAAGTGCCGTACGCCGCGCGTCGGGAGGACGTCCTGGGTGAGCACGCCCGCGACCGCCATGGTCAGCCCGGAGGCGGTCGACAGGAAGGCGGCGAAGGCGCCGCCCGCCACCAGCGCGCCGAGCAGGTCCCCGCCGAGGCCGCCGATCATCCGGTCGGGCAGCAACAGGACGGCGGCGTCCGCGTCGCCGGTGAGGGTGAGTTCGGGGGTGTAGAGCCGGCCGAGGGCGCCGTAGACGGGCGGCAGCAGGTAGAAGGCGCCGATCAGGCCGAGCACCGCCACCGTGGTGCGGCGTGCGGCGACGCCGTGCGGGCTGGTGTAGAAGCGCACGACGACGTGCGGCAGCCCCATGGTGCCGAGGAAGGTCGCGAGGATCAGCCCGTACGTGGCGTACAGCGGGCGTTCCTCGCGGCTCGACTCCAGCGAGGTGGACATGCCGCCGCCGGTGCCGCGGTCCGCCGCCGGGACGGGCGCGCCCTTCGCGAAGGTCAGCCGGGTGCCGGCCGCGATGCGGTGGGTGCCGGCGGGGAGCCGTATCCGCTCCTCGTCGTGGGTCCGGCCGTCGATGGTGCCGCTCGCCGTCACCACCAGCGGGCCGCGCAGGGTCAGGTCGACGCTGTCGCCCACGCGGACGGTGCGCTGCTCGCGGAAGGTGGCGGGCTCCTCGAAGGGGTGGCGGGGCGCGCCGTCGCCCTGCCAGGCCAGGACGAGGAAGAGGACGGGCACGAGCAGGGCGGTGAGCTTGAGCCAGTACTGGAAGGCCTGCACGAAGGTGATGCTGCGCATGCCGCCGGCGGCGACGGTGGCGACCACGACGAACGCCACGATGATCCCGCCGAGCGACTGGGGCGCACCGGTCAGCACCGTCAGCGTCAGCCCGGCGCCCTGGAGTTGGGGCAGCAGGTACAGCCAGCCGACGCCGACGACGAACGCCCCGGCCAGCCGCCGTACCGGATAGGAGGCGAGCCGGGCCTCGGCGAAGTCGGGCAGTGTGTAGGCGCCGGAGCGGCGCAGCGGGGCGGCGACGAACAGCAGCAGCACCAGATAGCCGGCGGTGTAGCCGACCGGGTACCAGAGCATGTCGGGGCCCTGCACCAGGACCAGGCCCGCGATGCCCAGGAAGGAGGCGGCGGAGAGGTACTCGCCGCTGATCGCGGCGGCGTTGAGGCGGGGGCCGACGGTGCGGGAGGCGACGTAGAAGTCGGAGGTGGTGCGGGAGATGCGCAGGCCGAACGCGCCGACGAGGACGGTGGCCACGACGACGAGGGCGACGGCGGGGACGGCGTAGCTGGAGTTCATCGGCGCACCGCGTCACCGGTCTTCGACGAGGCGCACGAAGTCCTGTTCGTTGCGCTCGGCACGCCGGACGTACCACAGGCCGAGCAGGACCAGCGGCGCGTAGAGGCAGAAGCCGAGGACGGCCCATTCGAGGCGGCGGGCGTCCGGCATGGCCGCGAAGACCAGCGGCAGCGGGCCGATCAGCAGCACGAGGAAGGCGAACACGGCGAGCGCGGCGCGCAGTTGGGTGCGCATCAGGGAGCGGACGTAGGTGTGCCCGAGGGTGGTCTGCTCGTCGATCTCGGTGCGCGGGCGGTAGTAGCCGAACGCCCTGCGGGCGCGGCGGGGCGGGCCGGTGACGACGACGCGCCGCTCGGCGGGGTCCTGGCCGGGCACGGCTACGGCCTCCTCATCAGCAGGTCCCGCAGCTCGCGGGTGTGGCGGCGGCTGACCTGGAGCTCCTCGCCGCCGACCAGGACGCTCACCGTGCCCGCGTCCAGGCGCAGTTCACCGACGTGGCGCAGGGCGACGAGGTGGCGGCGGTGGATGCGGACGAAGCCGCGCGAGCGCCAGCGGTCCTCCAGGGTGGACAGCGGTATGCGCACGAGGTGGCTGCCCTTGTCGGTGTGCAGGCGGGCGTAGTCGCCCTGGGCCTCCACGTGGGTGATGTCGTCGACGGACACGAAGCGGGTCACGCCGCCGAGTTCGACGGGGATGTGGTCGGGGTCGGGCTCGTGCACGGGGATGCGCGGGGCGGCGCCGGTGAGTTCGGCGGCCCGCCGCACGGCCTCCGCGAGCCGCTCCTTGCGGACGGGCTTGAGGACGTAGTCGACGGCCTTGAGGTCGAAGGCCTGCACGGCGAAGTCCTCGTGGGCGGTGACGAACACGACCAGCGGCGGCTTCGCGAACCCGGTCAGCAGCCGCGCGAGGTCGAGCCCGTCGAGGCCGGGCATGTGGATGTCGAGGAAGACGACGTCGATCGCCTCCGGCCCGCCCGGCCCGGACTGCAGCGCGCGGTTGATGCGGCGCAGCGCCTCGGTGGCGTCGCCCGCGCCCTCCACACTGCCCACGCGCGGGTCCGCGTTCAGCAGGTAGAGGAGTTCCTCCAGCGAGGGGCGTTCGTCGTCGACGGCGAGGGCGCGCAGCATGAACCCGGAGTCTAGGAGGAATCCGCACGGGTGGACATGTGCCGGGCGTGCACGTATCTGCTGGATACAGTGCCGACATGAACAGCAGGCCCGCGCCGTTCGACGAGCTCGACCGGAAGATCATCACCGCGCTGATGGCCAACGCCAGGACGAGCTTCGCCGAGATCGGCGCGGCCGTCGGGCTGTCGTCGACTGCGGTCAAACGCCGCGTCGACCGGCTGCGGGAGACGGGTGTGATCACCGGGTTCACGGCCACGGTGGAGCCGTCCGCGCTGGGCTGGCGCACGGAGGCGTACGTCGAGGTGTACTGCGAGGGCGCGGCCCCTCCGCGGCGGCTCGCGGAGGTGGTGCGCAACCACCCGGAGATCACGGCGGCGATGACGGTGACCGGCGGCGCGGACGCGCTGCTGCACGTGCGGGCGCGGGACGTGGAGCACTTCGAGGAGGTGCTGGAGCGCATCCGCACCGAGCCGTTCATCCGCAAGACGATCAGCGTGATGGTGCTGTCCCACCTGCTCCCGGAGAGCCCCGAGGCGGGCGCCACCCAGCCCGCGCCCGAGGCGCCGACCGAATAGGCGTCCGAGTACGCAGCAGCACTGCGCCGGACCGGTCAAAGACGCAGCATTCCTGCGCAGACACGCAATTCTTGTTGCTTGTCGCGCGTCTCGGTCACTTCCTACCTTGGTGTCAACCCTCAGTGACGCTCAGGAAGCGGAGGAACCCCTCTGTGTCCGACACCCGTGTGCCGCGCCGGCGGCGCTTCCTCGTCTGCGAACCCAGACATTTCGCCGTGCAGTACGCGATCAACCCCTGGATGCATCCCGACTCCCAGCCCGACGTCGACCTGGCCCACGCGCAGTGGCACGCGCTGATGAACGCCTACCGCGCCCACGGCCACACGGTCGACGCCCTGGAGCCCGCCCCCGGCCTGCCGGACATGGTCTTCGCCGCGAACTCGGCGGTCGTCGTGGACGGCCGCGTCTTCGGCTCCCTCTTCCACGCGCCCGAGCGGCGCCCGGAGTCCACCCACTACGACACGTGGTTCAAGACGGCCGGCTTCGCCGTCCACCGTCCCGAGTCCGTCTGCGAGGGCGAGGGCGACCTGGTCTGGACGGGGCGCTACGTCCTGGCCGGCACCGGCTTCCGCACCACCCGCGAGGCGCACCGCGAGGTGCAGGAGTTCTTCGGCCACCCGGTGATCAGCCTGACCCTGGTGGACCCGCGCTTCTACCACCTGGACACGGCACTGTTCGTGCTGGACGACTCCGCGGAGGGCAACAACGTCGCCTACTACCCGGAGGCGTTCTCGCCGGGCAGCCGCGAGGTGCTGGCGCGGCTGTACCCGGACGCCGTGCTCGCCACCCTCGACGACGCGCTGGCCTTCGGCCTGAACTCCGTGTCCGACGGCCGCAACGTCTTCATCGCGCCGCAGGCCGAGGCGCTCACCTCCGCGCTCGCCGACCGCGGCTACGTTCCCGTACCCGTCGACCTGTCCGAGTTCCGCAAGGCAGGCGGCGGCATCAAGTGCTGCACCCAGGAGATCCGTTCATGACCGCTCCCGTGACCGCCCGTTCGTCCGCCGACCTGATCCACGCCGAGGAGCCGGTCCTGGCGCACAACTACCACCCCCTGCCCGTGGTGGTGGCCCGTGCGGAGGGCACCTGGGTGGAGGACGTCGAGGGCCGCCGCTACCTCGACATGCTGGCCGGCTACTCGGCCCTCAACTTCGGCCACCGTCATCCGCAGCTGATCGAGACGGCCCACCGCCAGCTCGACCGGCTCACCCTCACCTCGCGCGCCTTCCACAACGACAAGCTCGCCGAGTTCGCCGAGCGGCTGGCCGCGCTGACCGGCCTGGACATGGTGCTGCCGATGAACACCGGCGCCGAGGCCGTCGAGTCCGGCATCAAGGTGGCCCGCAAGTGGGCCTACGAGGTCAAGGGCGTCCCCGCCGACCAGGCGACGATCGTGGTCGCCGCGGACAACTTCCACGGCCGTACGACGACCATCGTGAGCTTCTCCACGGACGAGACGGCGCGTGCGGGCTTCGGCCCGTTCACGCCCGGCTTCCGGATCGTGCCGTACAACGACCTGGCGGCGCTGGAGGCGGCGGTCGACGAGACCACGGCCGCCGTGCTCATCGAGCCCATCCAGGGCGAGGCGGGCGTCGTCATCCCCGACGACGGCTACCTGACCGGCGTGCGCGAGCTGACCCGGCGCAAGAACTGCCTGTTCATCGCGGACGAGATCCAGTCGGGGCTCGGCCGCACCGGCCGCACCCTCGCCGTCGAGCACGAGGGCGTCGTCCCGGACATGCTGCTGCTGGGCAAGGCGCTCGGCGGCGGCATCGTGCCGGTCTCCGCGGTCGTCGCGCGCCGGGACGTGCTCGGCGTGCTGCGCCCGGGCGAGCACGGCTCGACCTTCGGCGGCAACCCGCTCGCCGCCGCGGTCGGCACGGCGGTGGTCGAGCTGCTGGAGACCGGCGAGTTCCAGCGCCGGGCGGCCGAGCTGGGCGTGGTGCTGCGCGGCGGCCTCGCCGCCCTCCTCGGCAAGGGCGTCGCCGGCTTCCGTGCCCGCGGCCTGTGGGCGGGCGTCGACATCGACCCGGCCATCGGCACCGGTCGGGAGATCAGTCAGCGGCTGATGCGCGAGGGGATCCTGGTCAAGGACACCCACGGTTCGACGATCCGGCTGGCGCCGCCGCTCACCATCACGCCCCAGGAGCTGGAGTCGGCCCTGGGAGCGCTGGAGCGGGTGCTCGCCCCGTGATCCCGGCGGGGGCGGCCGGCGCCGCCCCCGCGCACTTCGCCCGTGCGGGTGCCTCCACGCGATGCCCGAAGGGTGAAGATTGGGGCAAGTGGTGGTAGACCACTCTCAGCGACAGAGAGGTCGGCCGTGGGCACACAGGAGGAGCAGGACGTCGGCCGGCAGCGGTTCGACGTGGCCGATGCCGTGCCCTTGCTGCTCGACGCGCAGGGCGTGGTGATCAGCTGGACACGCGACGCCCAGCGGCTGCTGCAGTACACCCCCGCCGAGGTGGTGGGCACCAGGGTTACCGCGCTGCTGGCCGGCGAGGACGCCGCGCGCCTGCCGGAGCTGGCCGAGCGCTGCCGCAGGGACGACGGCTGGGCGGGGCTGCTCACCGCCCGCCGCAAGAGCGGGCAGCAGGTCAGGGTCATGGTCCGGGTCACCCCGGCCGCGGACCCCGAGGGCGCCACCCGGTGGCTCGCCCTCGTCTCCGACCTGGCCGGGGCGCCGGGCTGGGACATGAGCCGCCCGGTGCTGGAGCAGATGGTCACGGGCTCACCGGTCGGCATAGCGATCGTGGACACGACGCTGCGCTGCGTGTGGTCGAACGCGGCGCTGGAGCAGTTCGGCGGCGGCTCCGCCCGCGACCGGCTCGGACGGCGGATGGCGGAGATCCAGCCCGGCCTGAACGCCGAGGGCATCGAGGACCGGATGCGGCACGTGCTGCGCACCGGCGAGCCGGTCTTCGGCTACGAGCAGGTGGGCCATGTACGGGCCGCGCCGCACCGCGAGACCGCGCACATGCTGTCCTTCGCCCGGCTCGACGACGAGCAGGGCCATGCGATGGGCGTCTACTACACGGTCGTCGACGTCACCGAACGGCACCGCGCCCGCCAGCGCCTCGCGCTGCTCGACCGGGCCGGCGAGCGCATCGGCCGCACCCTCGACGTGGTGCGCACCGCGCAGGAACTGGCCGACGTCGCCGTGCCCGACTGCGCCGACTTCGTCGCCGTGGACCTGCTGGACACCGTGCTGCGGGGCGCGGAGCTCACGCCGGGGCCGCTGAACGTCTCGGACCGGGTGCCGCTGCGCCGGGCCGGGCACCAGTCGGTGAACCCGGGCGTCCCCGAGGCCGTCGTCCAGGTCGGCGACGTGGCGCGCTATCTCTCCGGGTCGCCGCCGATCCGCTGTCTGAGCACCGGCAGCTCCTGGCTCGAGGAGCGGCTCGACCCGCTCGCCACCGCGTGGTCCGCGGACACCGGCAACGGCCAGGCGTCGACCTTCCTGGAGCTGGGGCTGCACTCCGTGATGATCGTGCCGATCCGCGCGCGGGGCGTCACGCTCGGCGTCACCATGTTCTTCCGGCGCCGGCGGCAGGAGCCGTTCGACGCGGACGACCTGAGCCTGGCCGAGGACCTCGTGTCCCGGGCGGCGGTCTGCGTCGACAACGCCCGCCGCTACACCCGCGAACGCGATGCCGCCCTGGTGCTCCAGCGCAGCCTGCTGCCCCGCCGGCTGCCCGAGCAGAACGCGGTGGAGGTGGCCGCCTGCTACCGCCCGGCCGACGAGCTCACCGGCCTCGGCGGCGACTGGTACGACCTCATCCCGCTGTCCGGCGCGCGCGTCGCCCTCGTCGTGGGCGAGGTCCCCGGCCACGGCATCGACGCCGCCGCGGCCATGGGCCGCCTGCGCACCGCCGTACGCACCCTCGCGGCGCTGGACCTGCCCCCGGAGGAGGTGCTCGCGCACCTGGACGACCTGGTGGCGCGCACGGCCCGCGAGGAGGGCGTGGCACCGGACTCGGCCGAGGGCGCCGGCATGGAGGTCGCCGGGTCCGGCTGCGTCTACGTCGTCTACGACCCCGTCGACGGGCAGTGCACGATGGCCGCCGCCGGCCATCCCGCGCCCGCCGTGGTGCTGCCCGACGGCACCGTCACCTTCGTCGACCTCCCGCAGGGCTCGCCGCTCGGCGCGGGCGGCCCGCCCTTCGAGGCGGTGGAGCTGGCCCTGGCGGAGGGCAGCACGCTCGCCCTGCACACCGACGGGCTGCTGGCCCGCGAGGACCGCGACTGGGCCGTGGACGCGGACCGCGAGCGGCTGCGCCAGGCCCTGGAGCAGGTCGAACCCGCGCTGGACCTGCGCTGCCGGGCCGTGGTGGACGCGCTGGTCCCGGCCCGGCCGCACGACGACGTGGCGCTGCTGCTGGCCCACACCCGGCTCCTCGGCGTCGACCAGGTCGCGGACTGGGACCTGCCCGCGGACCCGGCCGTGGTCGCCGACGCCCGCAAGGAGGCCGCCCGGCAGCTGGCCGAGTGGGACCTGGAGGAGCTGGCCTTCACCACGGAGCTCGTGGTCAGCGAGCTGGTCACCAACGCCATCCGGTACGCCGCGGGGCCCATCCGGCTGCGCCTGATCAGGGACGGGGCGTCCCTGATCTGCGAGGTCTCCGACGGCGGCGCCACCGCACCGCATCTGCGCCATCCGCGCGCCACGGACGAGGGCGGCCGCGGGCTGCTGCTGGTCTCGCAGTTCACCCAGCGCTGGGGCACCCGATTCGTGCCCGAGGGCAAGGTCATCTGGGCGGAGCAGTCCCTGGAGGATCCTCCGGACTGACGGACGAGCGGTGCAAATGTCGCAGGACGCGAGAAAATGGCGTGAAACCGGCGGTGAAGGCGGTGGCCATGGACGACGAGGCGATCGACTACGCGGCGGTGTTCCAGTGCCTGCCGGGCATGGTGGCGCTGCTGACGCCCGGGCTGGTCTACGCGGACGCCAACGAGGAGTTCCTGCGGATGGCCGGCCGCACCCGTGAGCAGGTCGTGGGCCGCTATCTGTTCGACGTCTTCCCGGACAATCCGAACGACTCCACGGCGTCCGGCATGCGCAACCTCGCGGCCTCCCTCAAACGGGTGCAGGAGACCGGCGAGCGCGACGCCATGGCCCTGCAACGCTACGACGTCGAGGACCCGGAGCGGCCCGGCGAGTGGGACGAGCGCTACTGGAGCCCGGTCAACGCCCCGGTGTGCGACGCGGACGGGAACGTGGTGCTGATGGTGCACCGTGTCGAGGAGGTCACCGAGCTGATCAGGGCCCGGGGCGGCCCGACCGGCAGCCGGTCCCGGGTGCTCGAGGCCGAGCTCTACACCCGCGCCCGCGAGCTGCAGGAGCTCAACGAGCGGCTGCGCCAGGCCCACGCCCGCGAGCGGGAGGTGGCCCTCGCGCTCCAGGAGGCGATGCTGCCCGCCCGCCGGCAGGTCGGCCACCACGACGCCGCCGTGCGCTACCGGCCCGCGGTCGGCGCGCTCAACGTGTGCGGGGACTGGTACGACGTGGTCGACCTGGTGGGCGGCAACCGCATCGGGGTGGCGGTGGGCGACGTGGTGGGGCACGGGCTGCCCGCCGCCGGGGTGATGGGGCAGCTGCGCAGCGCGCTGAGCGCCGCCTCCCGCGTCGCCGCGGGACCGGCCGAGGCGCTGAACGTGCTGGGCCGGTACGCGCACGTGGTCGACGGCGCCGAGTCCGCCACCGCCGTGACGACGTTCATCGACTTCGACGAGCACACCATCACCTACAGCAGCGCCGGGCACCCGCCGCCGGTCCTCGTCCACGCCGACGGGCACATCGAGTTCCTCGACAAGGCCACCGACCCGCCGCTGGACGCGCGCGTCGACCCCATCCCCAGACCCCAGGCCACCGTGCGCTACGACGAGGGCGCCACCCTCGTCCTGTACACCGACGGCCTGATCGAGCGCAGACGCGAGGACATCGACACCGGCCTGGACCGGCTCGCCGACTCGCTCTTCCACCACCGCACCGACGCCCCCGAGACCCTCGCGGACGCGGTGCTCCTGGAGCTGCTGCCACCGGGGGGTGCCACCGACGACACGGCCCTGGTCATCGTCCGGCTGTGAGCGAGCAGAGGGATTCGCGTAGGCACAAGAGCCGGGCGTACGCCAGCAGTTGAGCGTGATCGCGCCATGATGCGGCTTCGGGTTGCTGTCTACCGGCCGGTAACTGGAGGCTGGTGCCGCAGTTGTCGCCACGCCCGCTACGCGGTGTCCACCGTGTTCCGGCGAACTGCGCCTGCACATACACTGGCAACCCCACGACACGCCGGTTGACCTGCTGGAACGAGGCGGCCCAGGCGATCCGCCGGAGTGAGGAGCGACCCCTTTGTTCTATTACGTGCTCAAATACGTGTTGTTGGGACCACTGCTGAGACTGTTCTTCCGGCCCCGTATCGAAGGTCTCGACAACGTACCGGCGGAGGGCCCGGCCATCGTCGCCGGCAACCACCTGTCCTTCTCCGACCACTTCCTGATGCCGGCCATGCTCAAGCGCCGCATCACCTTCCTCGCGAAGAAGGAGTACTTCACGGGACCCGGCGTCAAGGGCCGGCTGACCGCGGCCTTCTTCCGCAGCGCCGGGCAGATCCCGGTCGACCGCACCGGCAAGGAGGCGGGCCAGGCCGCGATCCGCGAGGGCCTCGGCGTGCTGAGCAAGGGCGAGTTGCTCGGCATCTACCCGGAAGGCACCCGCTCGCACGACGGCCGCCTCTACAAGGGCAAGGTCGGCGTCGCGGTGATGGCCCTGAAGGCCCAGGTCCCGGTGATCCCCTGCGCGATGATCGGCACCTTCGAGGCCCAGCCGCCCGGCAAGGTCATCCCGAACCTGCACCCCGTGGTCATCCGCTTCGGCAAGCCCCTGGACTTCTCCCGCTACGCCGGCATGGAGAACGAGAAGGCGGTCCTGCGGGCCATCACCGACGAGATCATGTACGCGATCCTGACGCTCTCCGAGCAGGAGTACGTCGACCAGTACGCGGCGGTCGCCAAGGCGGAGCAGAGCGCGGCGGACAAGACCGCCGAGAAGGAGCGCCGGTTCCCGCGGATGCCGCTGGGATAGCGCGCCGGACGCGCACACGGATGAGGGGCGGCCGGAGATCTCCGGCCGCCCCTCACGTCGTACGGGTGGCGCTTACGGCTTGGGCGTGGCGTGCGGGGTGCAGGTCACGTCCGCGGCGTCCAGCTTGCCGCTCACCAGGTAGGCGTCCACCTTCTGGTTGATGCACGGGTTGACCAGGCCGGTCACACCGTGCGAGCCCGCGTCCTTCTCGGTGATCAGGCGGGAGCCCTTGAAGCGGTGGTGCAGTTCGACGGCGCCGTCGTACGGAGTGGCGGCGTCACGCGTGGACTGCACGATCAGGACCTGCGGCAGGCCCTTGCCGGTCTTGACGTTCACCGGGTTCTGCTGCTTCACCGGCCAGGTGGCGCACGGCAGGTTCAGCCAGGCGTTGGCCCACGTCATGAACGGGTAGTTCTTGTTGAGCGCGGTGTTGTCCCGGTCCCACTTCTGCCAGCTGGTGGGCCACTTGGCGTCCGTGCACTCGACCGCCGTGTAGACCGCGTTGCCGTTCTCCGCGGAGATGTTGCCCGCGGTGTCGGACATGTCCGGGGCGGCCGCGTCGACCAGCGCCTGGGTGTCGCCGGCGACGTACTTGCTGAACACCGTGGCGACCGGCACCCACGAGGAGTCGTAGTACGGAGCGCTCTGGAAGAAGCCGATGAGCTCGGCCGGGCCGACGACCCCGCCGATCGGGTTCTTCTTCGCGGTGGCGCGCAGCTCCAGCCACTTGGCCTGGACGGCCGCGCGCGTGGTGCCGAGGTGGAAGGCGGCGTCATTGGCGGCGACCCAGTCCTCCCAGTCCTTCCAGCGGCCCTCGAAGGCGACGTCCTGGTCCAGGTTGGCCTGGTACCAGATCTTCTCCCGCGACGGGTTGACCACGCTGTCCACGATCATCCGGCGCAGATGGCCGGGGAACATGGTGCCGTAGACGGCGCCGATGTAGGTGCCGTAGGAGACGCCCAGGTAGTTGAGCTTCTTCTCGCCGAGCGCGGCACGGATCACGTCCAGGTCGCGCACGGTGTTCGGCGTGGTCATCTGCGAGAGCATCGCCTTGCCGGTGCGCTCGGCGCAGCCGTCGGCGTACTCGCGGGCCAGCTTGCGCTGGGCCAGCTTGTCCGCCTCGGTGTCCGGCACCGGGTCCATCTTGGGCGCCTTCACGAACTCCTGCGGATCGATGCAGGAGATGGGCGCGGAGTGGCCGACGCCGCGCGGGTCGAAGCCCACGAAGTCGTACGCCTTGGCCACGTTGGCCCACACCGGGTTCTTGTTGGTGACCCGGGTCGGGAAGCGCAGTCCGGAACCGCCCGGACCGCCCGGGTTGTAGACGAGCGAGCCCTGCCGCTCGTCCTTCGTCCCGGTGCTGCCGATGCGGTCGACGGCGAGCTTGATGTGCTTGCCGTACGGCTTCGCGTAGTCCACCGGCACGCTCACCCAGCCGCACTGGATGGGTTTGGCCAGGCCCCAGTCGGCCGGGCAGTCGGCCCAGTCGATACCGGTCTTGGCCGCCTGCTGGGCGGCGATGGCGGCACCGCGGGCCTCGCGGTCCTGTCCGCCCCGCGAGCTCCCGCTCGCGCTTGCACTGGGCGCCGCTACGGCGCCGGCTATGAGTGTGGCAGTCACGAGCGCTCCGGCCGAGCCGAGCGCGGTGACCCGCCTGTTCGGTCTCATTCGCCTCAAGTTTGACCCTCCCCATGTGTCAATTCGGCGGTAGGGGGATCCTGTCGGCTGTGAACTGTCTGAGAACAGGGGTCGTTTACGTTCTTTACCAATCCGATAAACGGAGATGGCCGTCCCGCTCAGCGGAACGTCACCGAAGAGCGGCCAGCGCCTCGTCCAACACCCGCCGCAGCCGCAGCGCGTCGGCCGCCACGGCCCCGACCAGCGCGGCGGGCCCGGCCAGGGGCATGACGACGGCGTCCTCGCCCAGCACCCGGGCCGCCACCGGTTGCGCCGCGAACTCCGGTCGTACGACGACGAGTTGACCGATCGCCCGATGCCCGCCCAGCACGGCAGGACCGTCCCACCCGCCCGGCGCCCCGGGCCCGCAGGCCAGTTCCTGGTCGAGCACGGTCCGTCCCTCGACGCACACCGTAAGACGACTGGTCAGCCGCCCGGGTTCCTCCCCGGCCCGTCCGAGTACCTGTTCCTCGCGCAGCACGAGCCGGGCGCCGGCGGCGAGCTCGGCCCTGGTGGTGACGTGGAGCTCGCTCCCCCGCGCGGAGATCAGCTGCTCGGGCAGCCACTCCAACTCGCCCCCGCCGTCCACCCGGAGCCGCACGTCGTAACGCGCCGCGCCCTTGGCCTGACCCGGCAGCGCGATGGTGGCGGCGGCCGACCCGACGCGCAGCCGTGCTCCGTCCGCCACCTCCGCGCGCACCGCGAACTCGTCCCCGCCGAGCGGCCCGCTCATCGCCCCGACGAGTACGACACGTGCCTCCTCGGCGCTCCCCCGCGTCCGCCGCAGGGCGAGCGGCCCGTCCCCCTCCAGCACGGGCAGGGCCGTACCGCCCCGGCCGTCCGGGCGGGCGACGATCCGGGCGGCGGCGCGCACCCCGCTCACGTTCACGCCGTCCACGCGGCGAGCTGCCCCCGCGCCCAGGCGGCGACGTCCCGCACGCCGGCCTCGCCGCGCAACGACTGGAAGACGACGGGCAATTCGGCCCGCTGCGCCTTGGCGTCGGCCGCCATCCGCTCGAGGTCGGACCCGACGTACGGCGCGAGGTCGGTCTTGTTGACGACGAGCAGATCGGCCGTGGTCACCCCGGGCCCGCCCTTGCGCGGGATGTCGTCGCCCCCGGCGACGTCGATCACGAAGATCTGGGCGTCGACCAGCCCCTTGGAGAAGGTCGCGGTGAGATTGTCCCCGCCGGACTCGACCAGGATCAGGTCCAGCGGCCCGACCTCGTCCTCCAGATCCTCCACGGCCTCCAGATTCGCGGAGATGTCGTCCCGGATCGCGGTGTGCGGGCAGGCGCCCGTCTCCACGGCCGTGATCCGCTCGGGCGGCAACACGGCCTCCCGCAGCAGGAATTCGGCGTCCTCGCGGGTGTAGATGTCGTTGGTGACGACGGCGAGGGAGATATCGTCCCGCAGCATTCGGCAGAGCGCGGCGACGGTCGCGGTCTTCCCGGACCCGACGGGCCCGCCGAGCCCGATCCGCAGGGCGCGGCGTGTTCCGTCGGGACGCCGGGCGTCGGCGCTGAGGGCGGAGGGCCCGGCGTGGGAGTGAGCGTGGTCGAGGTGCATGGCAAGGGCTCCAACGATTCGGCGGGGACGGTACGGGGCTGTCGGGGCGGTGAGGCGAGAGACTGAGGGGGCTGCGGCGAGAGGCGGCTGGGTTGCTACGGGGGGAGCGGCGGGGGCGAGGGCCTACGAGGCGAACAGCCGGACCCCCCACCCGGCGTGCAGCTCGGCCGAGATCTCCAGCAGCGGAGCCGACCCCGCGGGCAGCGCGCCGACGCCCCCGCCGACGACGGCGTGCGCCGCCTCCACCGCCCGGTCCGCCACCCGGTCCACCTCCGGCGCCAGCCGGGCGAGCACCCCCGTCGCGTCGAACGGATCGAGACTCAGCAGCCGCACGACCGCACCGGCCGGCCCGCTCACGCACTCGTACGCCGCACAGTAGGCGGCGTCCGCCGCTCCCAGCCCGGCCGCCCGGGCCACCAGACCCAACACCACGGGCTGATGCACCCCCTTGGGGAACTCCCGTGCCAGGGCGTCGAGTTCGCCGGACGGCCACGTCGCACGACCTGCCCGCAGCAACTGCCGCCCCAGCTTCCGCGCGGCCACCCGCAGCGCGGGCGACGGGGTCCGCGCGTCCGCGGCCGCGTCCAACTCGACCGCGTCCACGCCGAGTACGCCCGCGGCGGCCACCGACGCGGCCACCAGACCCGCCGTCTGCAGCCGCCCCCGGCAGAACTCCTCCAGGCTCGCGGCCCCGGTGATCCGCCCGGCCTTCACCGCGGCCTCGGCCCCACCGGAGTGCGCATGCCCCCCGGCGGGGAAACGCCCGTCGGCCAGGACCAGCAGCGCGGCCCTAGACATCACGCGCCCTGCCATCACGCACTCCGGAATCACGCCCGCTCGGCGTCACGTACCTCAGCATCACGCCGCCTCAGAAGAGGAAGTACCGCTGGGCCATGGGCAGTTCGGCGGCGGGCGTCGCCTCCACCAGCTCGCCGTCGATGTGCACGGCGAAACTGTCGGGATCGACCCTCACCTGCGGCCGTGCGTCGTTCTCACGCATGTCCGCCTTGGTCACCCCGCGCGTGGACTCGATCGCGGCGAACCGCTTGCCCAGAGACAGCCGCTCCGGCAGCCCGTCCTCGATCGCGAGCGGTGCCACGAAGTTGACGGAGTTCGCGGCGGGCGCCCGCCCGATCGCCCCGTACATGGGCCGCGGCAGGACCGGCTGCGGCGTCGGGATCGAGGCGTTGGCGTCGCCCATCTGCGCGTACGCGATCTGCCCACCCTTGATGACGAGGTGCGGCTTGACCCCGAAGAACGCCGGCTCCCACAGCACGAGGTCGGCGAGCTTGCCGGTCTCCACCGACCCGATCTCCCGGGCGAGACCCTGCGCGAGCGCGGGGTTGATCGTGTACTTCGCGACGTACCGCCGCACCCGCCGGTTGTCCGCCGCCCCGTCGCCCGGCAGCGCGCCGCGCCGCCGCTTCATCACGTGCGCCGTCTGCCAGGTGCGAAGGACGACTTCGCCCACCCGCCCCATGGCCTGGGAGTCGGAGGAGATGATCGAGATGGCGCCCAGGTCGTGCAGGATGTCCTCCGCGCCGATGGTGGACGGCCGGATCCGCGACTCGGCGAAGGCGAGGTCCTCCGGCACCGCCGGGTTGAGGTGGTGGCACACCATCAGCATGTCGAGGTGTTCCTCGGCGGTGTTGACGGTGAACGGCCGCGTCGGGTTCGTCGAACTCGGCAGCACGTGCGGCTCGGAGACGACGGTCATGATGTCCGGCGCGTGCCCGCCGCCCGCGCCCTCCGTGTGGTACGCGTGGATGCCGCGTCCCGCGATGGCGGCGAGCGTGTCGCCCACGAAACCGGCCTCGTTGAGGGTGTCGGTGTGGATGGCGACCTGGATGCCGGTCTGCTCGGCGACGGTCAGCGAGGCGTCGATGACGGCCGGGGTCGAGCCCCAGTCCTCGTGCAGCTTCAGGCCGAGGGCGCCACCGCGGATCTGCGACAGCATCGCCTCGTGCGAGACGGTGTTGCCCTTGCCGAGGAAGCCGATGTTGAGCGGGTACTGCTCCATCGCCTCCAGCATCCGCGCCAGGTGCCAGGGACCGGGCGTCACGGTGGTCGCCTTCGAGCCCTCGGCCGGGCCGGTTCCGCCGCCCACGAGCGTCGTGATGCCGGCGGACAGCGCCTCGTCGGCGATCTGCGGGCAGATGAAGTGGACGTGCGCGTCGATGGCGCCGGCGGTCAGGATGCGCCCGTTGCCGGCGATGACCTCCGTCTCGGGCCCGATCACCAGGTCGGGGTGGACGCCGTCCATGGTGTCGGGGTTGCCGGCCTTGCCGATGCCGGTGATCCGCCCGTCGCGAAGCCCGACGTCGGCCTTGACGATGCCCCAGTGGTCGACGATGACCGCACCCGTGATGACCGTGTCCGGGGTGCCGTCCGCGCGCGTGGCACGCGACTGGCCCATGGACTCGCGGATGACCTTGCCGCCGCCGAACACCGCCTCGTCACCGGCGAGTCCGGGCCCGCCGCAGCGATCCTCGTCGATCTCGATCAGCAGGTCGGTGTCGGCGAGCCGGATGCGGTCGCCGGTGGTGGGTCCGAACAGGTCGGCGTACGCGGCGCGCGAGATCTCAGGCATCGAGGGCACCTCCGGTCTCCCCGCGCAGCCCGGGCACCACACGGGCACCCGTGAGCGGGACGAGTTCCACCTCGACGGGGATGCCGGGCTCGAAGCGCACGGCCGTACCGGCCGGGATGTTGAGCCGCAGGCCGCGCGCGGCGGCGCGGTCGAAGTCCAGACCGGGGTTGGCCTCGGCGAAGTGGTAGTGGGAGCCGACCTGGACGGGCCGGTCGGCGGCGTTGAGGACGGTCAGCCGGGTGACCTCGCGGCCCTCGTTGAAGACGACGGGCTCGTCCGCGAACAGGATCTCGCCGGGAATCATCGAGGCCCCCTCAGACGATCGGGTCGTGGACGGTGACGAGCTTGGTGCCGTCCGGGAAGGTCGCCTCCACCTGGACGTCGTGGATCATCTCGGGGATGCCCTCCATGACGTCCTCGCGGGTGAGCAACTTGCGCCCGGAGGCCATGAGTTCGGCGACCGTACGGCCGTCACGCGCGCCTTCGAGGATGTGCGAGGTGATGAGCGCGACCGCTTCGGGGTGGTTGAGCTTCAGCCCGCGGGCCCGGCGCTTCTCGGCGACGTCGGCCGCGACGTGGATCAGCAGCCTCTCTTGCTCGTGCGGGGTCAGTTGCACGTCCCACCTCACAGTCCTCGCCCGGACCGTGCGGGGTCCGGTTGCCGCAGCCCCGGGGCAAAGTCCCTGGTGGCGTGGATCGGAGGCTAGTTGGGCCGGGTTTCGGCCACGTTAACCGGACTGTGATCCGGAGTGCCGCTCCCGCACGCTCATCAGCCCCCTGAGTCCTTCCCGCAGGATCTCGGCCGGCGCGGGTCCGAACAGGGCCTGCTGCGCGAGGAATCCCATCGCGGCGGCCATCATGGTGCGCGCCACGTGGTCGGGGGTCACGTCCGGGCGCATCATCCCGGCGTCCTGGTAGGCCTCGACGATGCGCGCCCAGGTCTGCTGCACCACGCCGTAGCCCTCGCGCAGGAGCGACGCCAGCTCCTCGTTGCGGAGCGTCTCCGTCCACACCTGGACGACCAGGCGCGGGAACGCGGGCCGCCCGTCCACGGTGACCGACTCCTTGGTGGCGAGCACCCGGCTGAGCACCGAGGCGACCAGGTCGTCCGGCGGCGGGGGCGGGGTGCTGCGGGCCGCCTCCTCGAAGCCCTCGTGGACCTGGCCGAGCACCTCGCCGACGATCGCGGCGATGAGCGCGTCCTTGCCGCTGAAGTAGCGGTACACCGCGCCGGCCGACAGGTCGACCTCCTTCAGCACGTCCTGCATGGACGTGGCATGGAAGCCGTTGCGGGCGAAGCACACGGCGGCGCCGTCGAGGATCTGCCGGCGGCGGGCGTCGAGGTGTTCCTGGGATACGCGGGCCATGGCCCCCAAAGTAAAACGAACATTCCTTCTTGACAAGCCCCGGCATCCGCAGGACGGTGGTGACACCACTAAAACGAACGATCCTTCTTTTTAAGACCCACCGCCCACCACCCACCGCCACCCGCTCCCCGGAGAGGAACCCATGTCCCCCGCATCCGCTACCCCCGCACGGACCCACACCCGCCGCCTGATCGCGATCGCCGTGCTCGTCCCGGCCCTGGCCGCGCTGGCCCTGTGGGCCTTCGCCTGGCCGGCCGCCCGCACCGCTCCCCGCGACCTGCCGCTCGGCGTCGCGGGGCCCACCGCCGCCACCGCGCAGATGGAGCAGCAACTGACACGGCACAGGGGCGCCTTCGAGATCCACCGCTACGCCGACGAGGCCGCCGCCCGGGACGCGATCGAGGACCGGACCGTATACGGCGCGGTCGTGGTGACCACTCACGGCCCGGAACTGCTGACCGCGTCCGCCGCGAGCCCGGTGGTGGCGCAGATGCTCCAGCAGGCGGTGGCGCAGCAGGCGTCGGCCACCGGCACCCCGGTGAAGACCGTCGACGTCGTAGCCGCCCCGGCCAAGGACCCGCGCGGCGCGGCCCTCACCTCCAGCGTGCTGCCGCTCGCCCTGGCCGGGATCGCGGCCGGCTCGGTGGTGACCCTGCTCGGACTGCGCGGCCTGCGCGCCGTGGCCGCCCTGGTGGCCGCCGGCGCCCTGACCGGCATGGCCGCGGCGGGCATCACGCACAGCTGGCTCGGGGTGCTCACCGGTGACTGGTGGACGGAGGCGGGCGTGCTGGGCCTCGCGACGCTCGCCGTGAGCGCCGCCGTCGCCGGGCTGGCCGCACTCCTCGGCAACGCCGGCGTCGGGGTCGCCGCGGGCGTGGTGATGCTGTTCGGCAACCCGTTCTCCGGCGCCTCCTCGGCCCCGCAGATGCTGCCCGACCCGGTCGGCACGATCGGCCAGTGGCTGCCGCCGGGTGCCGGCACCTCCCTGCTGCGCTCGGTGTCGTTCTTCGACGGCGCCGCGGCGACCGGCCCCGCGCTGACGCTCACCTGGTGGGCCGCGCTCGGCCTGGGTGCCGTACTGCTCGGCAGCGCGCTGCGGGGACGGACGAGGTCCGCCTCCCCGGCCGCCGAGCGGGAGCTCGCGCCGGTCGGCTGACCGCACGCACCGGCCGCACACGACCGACCGTGCACCCCCGCTGTAGCGGACGGGGGTGCACGGTCTTCTCGTCTCTGCGGGGGCTGCCCGGCCCCGGGCGGGGTACCCCGTGTCCCTACGAGGGGTTCGGGCCCCGGTGCTCGGCGGCGATGCCGAACCGCCGCCGTTCACGGGGAGCGGAACCAACCTCGCGCACCCGGGAGACGGCGCTGATCACCTGCTCCTCCGCGGGCTCGTCGAGCGCGTCGAGTCGCTCCAGGTCGGCGGCGGAGACCAGGGCGACGAGGGGCTTTCCGTGGCGCGTCACGACGACGCGCTCGTTGCCGTACACCACCCGGTTGATCAGGTCGGCGAGCTCAGCCCTGGCTTGCGTCACCGGAATCTCGTAGGCCATACCCCCATCATAACGTCATGTACGTCCTGTACATTTTTTACAGAGACAGCTCCGCGAGAGACCGCTCCGTGAGAGACAGCTCTGCCGTGAGGAGGGGTATGCCATGACCCGACCGTCCGCCCGCTACGTCCTGCCCGAGTTCACCGAGCGCACCGGTGCCGGGCACAAGACGATGGATCCGTACTCGAAGCTGCTGGAGGAGCGGATCGTCTTCCTCGGCACGCCGATCGACGACACGTCGGCGAACGACGTAATGGCGCAGTTCATGCACCTCGAGTACCAGGACCCGGACCGCGACATCTCGCTCTACATCAACTCCCCCGGCGGCTCCTTCACGGCCATGTCCGCGATCTACGACACCATGCGCTTCGTCGGGTGCGACGTGGAGACGATCTGCATGGGGCAGGCGGGGTCGTCCGCGGCGGTGCTGCTCGCGGCCGGCACGCCCGGCAAGCGGCTCGCGCTGCCGGGCGCGCGCGTGATGATCCATCAGCCGGCCCTGTACGAACCGGTCCAGGGCCAGGCCAGCGATCTCGCCATCCAGGCCGACGAGATGACACGGACGCGGGACCGCCTCGAGGAGATGCTCGTCCGGCACACCGGGCGCAGCCACGAGCAGGTGAGCGCCGACATCGAGCGCGACCACGTCCTCGACGCCCAAGGGGCGCTGGAGTACGGACTGGTGGACCGCATCGTCACCAGCCGTAAGGCCACCCTCGCCCCGCCCACCGGGCGGTGAGCGACCGGTGCTGCCACCCGAACTGCCGCCGCTGCCCGCCCTCACGCGCGCCGAGGGCGAGTTGATCGACCGTTACCTCGACGTCGTCGACCTGCTCGGACGCATCAATCCGGCGCGCCACGGAGACACCTACCGCGGGCTGCGGGCCGCGCAGGCGCTGGTCGGCAAGGCCGTCGAGCTGCGCGACGCGCTGGCGCTGATGCACCAGCGCGGCGAGACCGAGGTGCACGCGCCGACACTGGTCCGCGCCCTGCGGGTGCTGGACGGCGAGCGGCGTACGGCGCGGGTCACGGTGCCCGCACACCCCGACAGTTGACGCACGCTCGGACGGCCCGGACACCGCGCTTCGACGGCGAGGTGTCCGGACCGGCCTCTAAACGGACCAAATGAGGTACCGCCTTTTGGAGTAGACACAGGTCCAATTTTTCGACCGCCCAAGTTGCGCAACGCGCGTGCCCTCAGGGCGGAATGGAGCGTTCCGCCGCTGGTCCGAGGCTCGTCCGGGCCCTCAACACCTGTTCGAACACAGGGGTGTCCACCCGAACGGGCGAGTGGTGAGTAACAACACAAATCCCCGGTTCCATTGGGATTTTCGGACATCGGTAGGCGAAGATCCCTGTCTGACGACAAGCCCCCGCCGCAGCGGCGGGGCGATCCGGGCGGACGCCGAGTCCTGCCGCCGCGCGGATGACTGGTCGACAGGAGTGGATCGGCAGGAGTGGAGGACCCAAGCACGACGGGTCGCCGGAACGGTCACGCCATGGCCGGGTCGAGCAGCCCTTGGGGTGAAGCCGCGTCAGCGGCCGGGCAACTTCGCCAGCCCGAATCCGACAGGTCATCCTTCACAGGCGGCTGACGAAGGGTTGCGCATGACTGCGCTCAATCGTGTCCCGTCGCTCATGGTCCGGGCCGGTACGGCTTCGGCTCTCACCATTGCCGCAGTGGGCGGCTCCATCGTGGTCCCGGGTGTCGCCTCCGACGCCGCGGCCGCCACGCCGGCGACGAAGGCACTTCAGATCGCGGCCTCCAAAAAGGGTTCCCCGTACAAGTGGGGCGCCATAGGGCCGCGCCGGTTCGACTGCTCCGGGCTCACGCTGTACTCGTTCAAGAAGGCGGGCAAGAAGCTGCCCCGCACGGCGGCCCAGCAGTACAACCGGACCCACCACATCTCCGCGAGGAGCCGCAAGGCCGGAGACCTCGTGTTCTTCCACTCGGGCTCCAGCGTCTACCACGTGGGCATCTACGCGGGGAAGGGGAAGATCTGGCACGCGCCGAAGACGGGCGATGTCGTGAAACTGCAGAAGATCTGGACGAAGAGCGTCTGGTACGGCCGGGTCAGCTGACTCTCCCGCGGGGACGGCGGCGACCTGACACGCCGCCGTCCCCGCGGGGCCTGACCCGGGCTCGGCGGGATACCCGTAGGACATGTCCGAGCACCGTCGCTGTACCGCGCGCAACGAGACGCCGCTCGAGCGCGCCGACCGCAACTTCGTCGAGCTGCTGCAGGAGCTGCGCGTCGTCCAGACCGGGGTCCAGATCCTCTTCGCCTTCCTGCTGAGCCTGGCCTTCACCCAGCGCTTCCCGTCGCTCGACGCGCTCCAGCGCGGCACGTACGTCATCACGCTGCTGCTCACGGTCCTCGCGGCCGCGCTGTTCACCGCGCCCGCCGCGCTGCACCGCTCGCTCTTCCGGCGCGGCGCCAAGCCGCACATCGTGCAGGTCTCGTCGAGGCTCGCCACGGTCGGCATGGGTGTGCTGATGTTCGCCTTCACCGGATCGGTGCTGCTGGTGGTCGATGTGACGACGCACAGCCGCGCCGCGGGGGCGGCCGCGGGTGCCGCGACCCTCTGCGTGTGCCTCGGACTGTGGGGACTGCTGCCCCGGCTGGTGCGCCGTGCCGCCGCGTCCGACTGAGCCCAGCCGCTCCGCTACGGCTCCTGCTGCCCTCCTGCCGTCACGGGCTCCGCCGGGGCGGTCCACGGCAGTTCGATGGAGACCGTCTTGCCGCCCTCCCTGGTGGGCCGAACCCGCAGCCGTCCGCCGCACTCCGCAGCCAGCCAGCGGATGATCACCATGCCCCGGCCGTTGTCCTGCTGGACGGCGGCGGGCAGCCGCTTCGGGAAGCGGGGGTGGGAGTCCGTGACACCGATGCGCAGCTCCTCGTCACGGTGGAGCTGGATGTCCACCGTGAAGGTGGGTGACTGCCCGAAGGTGTGCTGTACGGCGTTGGTGGCCAGTTCGGAGACGATCAGCCGGACGGTCTCGGCGGTGTCGCTGCTCGCTGGAAGCCCCCACTCCGCGAGCGTGTCGACGACGTAGCCGCGGGCCGCGGAGACCGAGGCGGGCTCGCTCGGCAGAGTGACGGATGCTTCCAGATGGTCTGCCATGGCGCGGTCGTCCCTTTCCCACGGGGCCGGAGTCCGACACGGAGCGGATGGTTCGAGTACGGTCCCGGACTGGTGCTTCGTCGCCAGACTGCCATTACTGCGCCTGTCACGGGTGGCGATCCACCAAGATATGCATATATCTGTCGCTCGATGCGGTGAACTCTGCGACGGGAGACCGTATTTGGGTGGCCCGGAAGGAGTAAGGAGTAGCGCATGCAGCACGGTCCCGCGGTGCGCCGCCGGAAGCTGGGCGCCGAATTGCGTGAGTTGCGCGCGAGTGCGGGGCTCACCAGTGGTGAGGCGGCCCGGCTCGCGGGCTGGCACCAGTCGAAGGTGAGCCGCATCGAAACCGGCGCCAGCGGGGTGAAACCGGCCGATGTGCGGTTACTTCTCGACGTCTACGCCGTCTCCGACGCCCAACTGCGGGAGTTGCTGCTGGTGTTGGCGGGGTCCGACGAGAGCGGCGGCCGGCACCACTGGTGGCACGCCTATCGCGGGGTGCTGCCGCCCACCTACCGCGACTTCATCAGCCTGGAGTCCCAGGCGAGCGCGATGAGCACGCTGGAGACGTCCGTGGTGCCCGGTCTGCTCCAGACGCCCGATTACGCACGCGCGGTGACCAGGGCGGCGGTCGGCGGGCTGGAGGACGCCGATCTCGACGCGCTGGTCGAGGTCCGGCTGGCCAGGCAGGACGTTCTGCGCTCGGACCGGCCGCTGAGCCTGAGCGCGGTGCTGGACGAGGCGGTGCTGCGCCGGGAGGTCGGTGGCCCCGACGTCATGGCGCTTCAGCTGCGGCGCCTGCTGGACACGGCGCATCTGCCTCAAGTGCGGCTGCAGGTACTGCCGTTCGCCGCCGGTGCGCATGTCGGCGTCACGGGGCCTTTCGTAATCTTCTCGTTTTCGAGCACTTCTGATCTGGACGTGGTTGTTCTCGACCACTTGACGAGTAGCCTCTACCTCGAACGGAAAGAAGACCTCCGGGCTTACAGCGAGGCCTTCAAGGACCTCCAGTCCCACGCCCTTTCGCCCGAGGACTCGTTGGATTACATCGCCGCGATAGGTGACGGCGCGTAAGGAGGCACCATGTCTGCACCTCCTCGGCACGTTCCTTCCAGTACCGATCTGCACGGTGTGCGGTGGCTGCGCAGCAGCTACAGCACCGGAGCGAACAACTGCGTCGAAACGGCGCGACCCTGTTCCGGGCCCCTGGCCGGGCTGCTCGCCGTGCGCGACTCCAAGGACCCGAGCGGTCCCGCCCTGCTCTTCTCCCCCGAGAGCTGGACGGACTTCACGGCCGCAGTCGTGTCCTGACCATTTCTGATCAGTCCTGATCAGTCCTGCATCGCGCGGTACACGGCCGTGTCACGCCGACTCATGGTCGCGTCTCGCCGATCACCAGGACAGCGCGTTCGATCTCTGCCCCGGTCAGGTCCGCACGGGCGGTCAGCCTCAGCCGTGAGATGCCGTCGGGCACGGAAGGAGGACGGAAGCACCCCACGGCGAGGCCGGCCGTACGGCAGTCGGCCGCCCACTGCACGGCCTGTTCCGGGGAGGGCGCGCGCACCGAGACCACCGCGGCGTCCGGGCGTACCGCCTCATGACCCGCGGCGCTCAGCCGTGCGTGCAGCTCGGCGGCCACCGAGCGCGCCCGTGCCGCCCGCTGCGGCTCGCGGCGCAGCAGCCGCAGGGCCGCGAGGGCAGCGCCCGCAGCGGCGGGTGCGAGTCCCGTGTCGAAGATGAACGTCCGGGCCGCGTTGACGAGATGGTCGATGACCTTGGCGGGACCGAGGACGGCTCCACCCTGGCTGCCGAGCGACTTGGACAGCGTGACCGTGACGACGAGGTCGTCCGCGCCCGCGAGTCCCGCGGCGTCCGCGGCACCCCGGCCGCCCTCGCCCAGGACGCCCAGGCCGTGGGCGTCGTCCACCAGCAGTCCCGCGCCGCGCTCACGGCAGGCGGCGGCCAGTTCGGCCAGCGGGGCGGCGTCACCGTCGACCGAGAAGACGGTGTCCGACACCACGACGGCCGGGCCCTCGTGCGTCCGCAGCGCCTTGCGCACGGCCTCCGGGTCGGCGTGCCCGACCACCTGCTTGGCGCCCCGGGCCAGCCGGCAGCCGTCGATGAGGGAGGCGTGGTTGCCCGCGTCGGAGACGATCAGCGAACCGTGCGGCGCCAGCGTGGCGACCGCGGCGAGGTTGGCGGCGTAGCCGGAGGAGAAGACCAGGGCCGCCTCGAAGCCGCAGAAGTCCGCCAGCTCGCGCTCCAGCTCGGTGTGCAGCTCGGTCGTGCCGGTGACCAGCCGGGACCCGGTCGCGCCGCCGCCCCAGGTCCGCGCCGCCGCGGCCGCGCCCTCGGTGACCTCGGGGTGGCGGGCCAGACCCAGGTAGTCGTTGCTCGCGAGATCGAGGAGCGGGGAGCCGGACGGACGCGGCCGCAGGGTCCGTACGAGTCCGGCGCGACGGCGCTGGCGCGCCTGTTCGTCGATCCAGCCGAACGCCATGACTCCTCCGGGACTTTTGTAGGCAGTGGACAGACACTAGCCGGACGGGCGCCACCCCATGATGTGGCAATACACACACGACGAAGTGACTCTCTTGTTCCTTCTCTCCTTGGCCCGGAGCGGGTCGGTAGGACAGGATCGGCTCTCATGGACCTGCTGAACACGCTGGTGGACAAGGGGCTTCGGCGCGAGCTGCCGACCCGCGAGGAAGCTCTGGCCGTTCTCGCCACTTCGGACGACGACGTGCTCGACGTGGTGGCCGCGGCCGGGAAGGTGCGCCGGAAGTGGTTCGGCCGACGGGTGAAACTCAACTATCTCGTCAACCTCAAGTCGGGCCTGTGTCCCGAGGACTGCTCGTACTGCTCGCAGCGCCTGGGCTCCAAGGCCGACATCCTCAAGTACACCTGGCTCAAGCCCGAGCAGGCCTCGCAGGCCGCCGCCGCGGGACTGGCCGGCGGCGCCAAGCGGGTGTGCCTGGTGGCCTCCGGGCGCGGTCCGACCGACCGGGACATCGACCGGGTCGCGGGCACCATCAAGGCGATCAAGGACGGCAACGAGGGCGTCGAGGTGTGCGCCTGTCTCGGCCTGCTCTCCGACGGCCAGGCCGAGCGGCTGCGTGAGGCGGGCGCGGACGCCTACAACCACAACCTGAACACGTCCGAGGCGACGTACGGGGACATCACGACCACCCACACGTACGCCGACCGGGTGGACACGGTGTCCAAGGCGCACGCCGCCGGGCTGTCCGCCTGCTCGGGTCTGATCGCCGGCATGGGCGAGAGCGACGAGGACCTGGTGGACGTCGTCTTCTCGCTGCGCGAGCTGGACCCGGACTCGGTGCCGGTGAACTTCCTGATCCCGATGGAGGGCACCCCGCTGGCCACGGAGTGGCACCTCACCCCGCAGCGCTGCCTGCGCATCCTGGCGATGGTGCGGTTCGTGTGCCCGGACGTCGAGGTGCGCATCGCGGGCGGCCGCGAGGTGCATCTGCGCACGATGCAGCCGCTCGCGCTGCACCTCGCCAACTCGATCTTCCTCGGCGACTACCTCACCAGCGAGGGGCAGGCGGGCAGGACCGACCTGGAGATGATCGCGGACGCCGGGTTCGAGGTGGAGGGCGCCGGAGAGGTGACGCTGCCGGAGCACCGGGCGACGGCGGGCGGCGGCTGCGGCTCCCACGCCGGCGCCGGCTGCGAGTCCCACGAGGACGCCGGGTGCGGGTCGCACGAGGGCGGCGGCGTGTGCGGTACGGCCGCGGCCGTGCCCGCTGCCAACGAGCTGCGTTCCGACCTGGTCGCCGTACGCCGCCGCGGTGCCGGAACGGACCTCGCGCCCAATGCCTGACCTGCCCGTCCCCGAGCTGCTGGAGCTGGACCGGCGGCATGTGTGGCATCCGTACGGCCCCATGCCCGGCCGGGCCGAACCGCTCGTCGTGGAGTCGGCGAGCGGGGTGCGGCTGCGGCTGCGGCTGGCGGACGGCTCGGGCGAGCTGGTCGACGGGATGTCGTCCTGGTGGTCGGCGATCCACGGCTACAACCACCCGGTGCTCAACGAGGCCGCGCGCGAGCAGCTGGGGCGGATGAGCCATGTGATGTTCGGCGGGCTCACGCACGAGCCCGCCGTCCGGCTCGCGAAGCTCCTTGTCGACATGTCGCCCGATGGTCTGGAGCATGTCTTCCTCGCCGACTCGGGATCGGTGTCGGTCGAGGTCGCGGTCAAGATGTGCCTGCAGTACTGGCGTTCGCTGGGCCGGCCCGCCAAGCGGCGGCTGCTGACCTGGCGCGGCGGTTACCACGGCGACACCTGGCAGCCGATGTCGGTGTGCGACCCCGAGGGCGGGATGCACGAGCTGTGGACCGGAGTGCTGCCCCGGCAGGTGTTCGTGGACGCTCCCCCGGCCGCGTACGAGGAGTCGTACGCCGAGCAGTTGCGGTCGGCGATCGAGCGGCACGCGGACGAGCTGGCCGCGGTGATCGTCGAGCCGGTGGTGCAGGGCGCGGGCGGGATGCGGTTCCACTCCCCCGCCTATCTGCGGGTCCTGCGCGAGGCGTGCGACGCGCACGACGTGCTGCTGGTGTTCGACGAGATCGCGACCGGGTTCGGCCGCACGGGCTCGCTGTTCGCGGCGGGGCACGCGGCCGTGACGCCGGACGTGATGTGCGTCGGCAAGGCGCTCACCGGCGGCTACCTCACCATGGCGGCGACGCTGTGCACGCCGAAGGTGGCCGACGGCATCTCGCAGGGCGAGGTGCCGGTTCTGGCCCACGGCCCGACCTTCATGGGCAACCCGCTCGCCGCGTCCGTCGCCTGCGCCTCGATCGAGCTGCTGCTCGGCCAGGACTGGCTCGGCGAGGTCAAGCGGATCGAGGCGGGGCTGCGGGCGGGACTGGCGCCGGCCCTGGAGCTGCCGGGCGTGCGGGACGTACGCGTCCTCGGCGCCATCGGCGTCGTCCAGCTGGACCACGCGGTCGACATGAAGGCCGCGACGGAGGCGGCCGTACGCGAAGGCGTGTGGCTGCGGCCCTTCCGCGACCTGATCTACACGATGCCGCCGTACGTCACCGGGGACGCCGACGTGGCACGGATCGCGCGCGCGGTGTGCGCGGCGGCGCGGGAAGGATGAACATGCCGATCCTGATCATCACGGGTACCGGCACCGAGGTCGGCAAGACGATCACGACCGCCGCGGTCGCCGCCAACGCGCTCGCGGCCGGCCGGTCGGTGGCCGTGCTCAAGGCCGCGCAGACCGGTGTACGGCCGGACGAGCCCGGCGACGCCGCCGAGGTCGCGCGGCTCGCGGGAGCCGTCACCACGGCGGAACTCGCCCGCTACCCCGAGCCGTTGGCGCCGGGGACCGCCGCGCGGCGCGCCGGGATGACGCCGGTGCGCCCGCAGGACGTCGCCGAGGCCGCCGCCAAGCTGGCCACCGAGCACGACCTGGTCCTGGTGGAGGGCGCGGGCGGCCTGCTGGTCCGCTTCGACCCGGCGGGCGGCACCCTGGCGGACGCGGCCGCGCTGCTGCGCGCACCGGTCCTGGTCGTCACGTCGCCGGGCCTCGGCACCCTCAACACGTCGGAGCTGACGGCACGCGAACTGCGCGCCCGCGGCCTCGACCTGCTGGGCATGGTGATCGGCGCCTGGCCCGCCTCCCCCGACCTGGCCTCCCGCTGCAACCTGGCCGACCTCCCGGACGTCACGGACGCCCCCCTGCTGGGCGCTCTGCCGGAGGGCGCGGCGGCCCAGCAACCCGCCCGCTTCCGTACAGCGGCCCGGAGTTGGCTCGCCCCACGGCTGGACGGGATCTGGAACGCGGAGACGTTCTGCGCCCGGGAAGCGCCCTAGCCGACGGACCGGGGGCTTCAGGAGGTCTTGTCGGCCGGCTCGGGGCGGGTCGGGGCCCTTCGTACGATCGTCGTCCGGCCGGTGTCCGTGGGTCCGTCCGTCAGGGTTCGGATCAGGGCGTGGTCCGGGGACAGTCGGCAGGCCGGGTCCGTGCGGGCGGCGTCGCCGGTGAGGGCGTAGGACTGGCAGCGGCAGCCGCCGAAGTCCTCGTCGCGGCGGTCGCAGCCGCGGCAGGGCCCGGGCATCCAGTCGGTCCCGCGGTAGCGGGTGAAGGCCCGGGAGTGGTCCCAGATCCAGGCCAGCGGGTGGTCGCGGACGTTCGGCGGGTCCAGGTCCGGCAGGGACGCCGCGGCCGGGCAGGGCAGGACGGTGCCGTCCGGGGCGACGGTGAGCGAGACGGCTCCCCAGCCGCCCATGCACGGCTTGGCCACGCCGTCGAAGTAGTCGGGGACGACCCAGACCAGGTCGGGGCCGCCGGGTGTCAGCCGCTTGCGCCATCGCTCGACGGCGGCCTGCGCGCGGGCGAGTTGCGCACGGGTGGGGAGCAGCGCGGCGCGGTTGAGCAGACCCCAGCCGTAGAACTGCGTGTTGGCCAGCTCGATGCGGTCCACGCCCCAGGACAGGCCGAGTTCCACGACGGCGTCGATCGCGTCGAGGTTCTCGCGGTGCAGGACGACGTTCAGGCCGAGCGGGAGGCCGGCGGCCCGTACGAGCGCCGCGGCGCGCTCCTTGTCCGCGAAGGACCGGCGTCCGGCGATCCGGTCGGAGGAGGCGGGATCGGCGTGCTGGACGGAGAGTTGGACGCTGCGCAGTCCGGCGGCGGCGAGCGCGGACAGCCGGGCGCGGTCCAGGCCCACGCCGCTGGTGACCAGCTGGGTGTAGAGGCCGGCGGCCTCGGCCGCGGCAATGATCTCCGCCAGGTCCCGCCGCAACAGCGGTTCGCCGCCCGAGAGATGGGTGTGCACCACGCCCAGCTCGCCCGCCTGGCGCATCACGTCCGTCCACTGCCCGGTGCTCAGCTCGCGCGAACGCCGCGTCAGCTCCAGGGGGTTGGAGCAGTAGCCGCAGTGGAGCGGGCAGGCGTGGGTGAGTTCGGCCAGCAGGGCCCACGGGCGGCCGGGGCCGGGTGCAGGTGCAGGTGCCGCGGGTGCTGGATCAGCCGTGGTCAACGCAGCCAGCCCTCCTTGCGCATGTCGTCCAGGAAGGGCGGCACGTCGGTGGCCACGGGCGTGCCGGGGAAGCGGCCGGCCAGTTCGTCGACGATGTCGCGCACGCTGCGCGTCCCGTCGCACAGGCCGACCACCGCCCCGGCCGCGCCCCGCAGGACGACGACGCGTTCGGGAAGCAGCAGCAGGTCCGTGTCACGGGCGCGGTCGTGCCGCAGCACGATCGCGGGCGCGAGCCGGGGCCGCCAGCCGGCCGCCGCGGTCACGCCTCCCCCCGGCTGCCTGCCTGGTCGACGGCGTCGAGCAGCGACCACAGGACGTCGCACTTGAACCGTAGTGCCGCAACCGCCCGTTCCTGCTCGTCCCGGGTGCGGGCCCAGCCGAGCACCAGGTCGAGCGCCTCCCGGCTGTCGCGCCGCCCCTGGGAGACCCGGGTCCGGAAGTAGGCGAGACCGTCCGCCTCGATCCACGGGTAGTGGCGCTCGAAGGCCTCGATACGGGTGCGCATCAGGTCGGGGGCCGACAGCTCGGTCAGCGACGCGGCGACTGCGTCGAGGGGCGGGCGCAGCCGGCAGAAGTTGACGTATCCGTCGACCGCGAGACGTACGCCCGGGAGTACGTTGTCCGCGCCGAGCAGCGTCCCGCGGTCCAGGCCGGCCGCCTCGCCGAGCCGCAGCCACCGCTCGATGCCGCCCTCGCCCTCCTGCTGCCCGTCGTGGTCCTGGATGCGCCGCAGCCACATCCGGCGCAGCGCGGCCGTCTCCAGCTTCGCGGTGATCAGCGCGTCCTTGACGGGGATGTGGCGCTGGTAGTGGAACCGGTTGGCGATCCAGCGGCGCAGCTCCTCCCGGCTCAGATCGCCGCTGTGCATACGGAGGTTGAAGGGGTGACGGTCGTGATACCGCTCCTCCCCCACCGCCCGCAGCCGCGCCTCGAACTCGGCGGCGCCCCAGGGCTCCGCGAGCGGCGCGGGCGTCAGCAGTGCCGTGGTGCTCACAGGTCGATCACCATCCCGTCGGACGCCACCTCGAGGCCCAGCCGGGCGAGCCGCTTGTGCTCGGGCGCCGCCGGGTCGACAAGGGGGTTGGTGTTGTTGAGGTGCGTGTAGAGGCACCGGGCGGAGAGCCGGGCGAGACGTTCGGCGGTGCCGTTCGGTCCCTCGACGGGCAGATGGCCCATGCCGGTGGCGGTCCGCTCGGAGATGCCCGTACGGCGGGGCTCCTCGTCGTCCCAGAAGGTGCCGTCGACGATGACGCAGTCGGCCTCCTCGGCGGCCTGCTGGAGGCGGTCCGGCCAGGCGGCCAGGGCCGGGGCGTAGAGCGCGGTCGCGCCGGAGACCGGGTCGTAGATCCGCAGGGCGACGACCCAGGCGTCGTCGTCCGGGGCGTCGGCGGCGTAGCGCGGGCGCTTGCCCGACACGGGGATGCCGCTGATCTGCAGGCCCGGCGTGCCGGGGTCCAGCGGTCCGGCGCCGTGCCGCGGCAGCTCGCGCCAGGTCACGCAGGTGTACGGCGCCAGGACGTCGCCGAGGTGCAGCCGGTCCAGCAGCGCCCGGCGGACCGGGGCCGTGGCGACCACCTCGACGCCGTCGGCCTCCCGCAGCCGCGCGATGCCGAGCGTGTGGTCGAGTTCGGCGTCGGTGAGGACCAGTCCGGCGACGGGTGACTGGCGAGGACCTGGTCCGGGGTGCAGTTCGGGCCGGCTCTCGATCTGGTCGCCGATGTCGGGGGTCGCGTTGACGAGGTACCAGCGGCCGTCATGGGTGCGGACGGCCAGGGAGGCGTGGCGGCGGCGCCGGTCCGGATGCGCGCGTGCCCCGCGGCAGCTGGGACACGCGCAGTTCCACTGCGGGATGCCGCCGCCGGCGGCAGTGCCCAGTACCAGCAGCAGCATGGCGCCGGTTCAGCGGGAGCTGAGGGAGTAGGCGGTGACCTCGAGCGCGGTGTCGACGACCTCGTAGGAGGGGGTCTGCCAGGTGGCGCCGTCCGGCTCCTGCGCGGGGGTCTGCTCGACGGGCCTGAGCTGATCGGTGACGTCGTTCATGGTGGGGTCCTTTCCTCAAGGGGTGGTCGTGCGGGGTCACTTGATGGACAGGCGCAGGATCTTGTCCTTGCCGTATCCGGCGTCGCTGGTGCCGATCAGCAGGTCGTCCGTGCCGGGCACCACGGCGAGCGCGCGCAGGCGGCCGTAGACGCCGGGGTAGAAGTCGACCGCGGTGCCGAGGCGGTCGCTGTCGCCGTCGACCGGGATGCGCCACAGCCGCTTGCCGCGCAGGGACGACACGTACAGGACGTTGCGTACGACGGCGATCTGCGCGGGCACGCCCCACTTCGGGGAGAAGACCACCTTGGGATTGGTCATACCCTGCCTGTCGCAGCCGCCCTCGCAGACGGGCCAGCCGTAGTTGCCGCCCGGCTTGATGAGGTTGAGCTCGTCCCAGGTCTGGTCGCCGATCTCCGTCTCCCAGAGGTTGCCGTTGCGGTCCCAGGCGAGGCCCTCGGGGTTGCGGTGGCCGAGGCTGTAGACACGGTCGCCGAACGGGTTGCCCGGCGCGGCGGCGCCCGTCCTCGTGATGCGCAGGATCTTGCCGTTGAGCGACTTGCGGTCCTGGGCGAGCTGCGGCGTGTAGGCGTCGCCGGTGGTGACGTAGAGGTATCCGTCGGGGCCGAAGCGGATCTGGCCGCCGTTGTGGTTGCCGATCCGCTTGATGCCCTTGATCAGCACCTTGTAGTGGCTGAGCGACGTGCCGTCGTAGTCCATCCTGACGACTCGGGTCTCGGTTTTCGTGGTGTGCACGAAGAAGACCTGCTTGTCCTTCTTGCCGTCCCAGGTCGGTGACGGGGCGACGCCGAGCAGGCCGCCGGGGCCGTCGTCGTAGGGCTCGGGGACGGTGTTGGGCACCTCGCCGACCCGGGTCTTCTTCCCGTCGAGGCCGAGCCGGAAGACCTGGTAGTCGAGCCGCTGGGTGACCAGCGCCGAGCGGCCGTCCGGCATGAACGTGATGTCCCAGGGCGTCTGGTAGCCGGTCGAGAAGGTGCTGATCGCGGACGGGCCGCCGCCGTCGGCGGGGCCGGTGGCGGCGGTGGCCGTGGCCGGGCCGGTGGTGGACGCGAGCAGCGCGGCCGACGCGGCGAGGGCGCCGAGGACGGACCTTGACGGACGCCGCCTCGAGCGGCCTGGCACTGGCATGTCGACACCCTTCGTCGTTTCCTCGTGCGAGCTGTCGCGAAGGGAAGACTATTTCCGTTTTGTCCTTGTGCTCCGCATTGAAATCATGCCGATGAGTGCCTGATCTGCCATTCGGACGAGCGGATGGGGGCGTCATCGGACCGGGTCGCCGTCACCGAGCAGCCTGACCAGCTCGATCCGTGCGCGGATACCCAACCGGGCGAACACGCCGCGCAGATGGTGGTCGATGGTGCGTGGGCTGAGGGCGAGGCGGGCGGCGATCTCGCGATTGGTGGCACCGTCGGCGGCCATGCGGGCGATCAGGAGCTGCTGGGCCGTGAGCCGGGCGGTGGGGTCGTCGCCGGTGCGGGCTGGGACGGCGGGCGCCCCCAGCGCGCGGAGCTCGGCGCGGGCCTGCGCCGCGCAGTGCGGCGCGCCGAAGCAGTCGAACGCCTCCAGGGCGCTGTGCAGCCGGTCCCGGGCCTCGGTACGGTGCCGCAGCCGGCGCAGCGCGCCGCCGAACAGGAGCTCCGTGCGGGCCCTTTCGAAGTCGCGGGCCCCGCGGGCATGCAGGTCGAGAGCCGTGCGGTAGTGCTCGACGGCCTCGGCGCCGGGCGCGAGCAGGGCCCGGCAGCGGGCGCTCAGGGCCAGGTCGTCGGGGCTGCGCACGGTGCTCGCCCAGCGGTCGTAGTCGGCGTGGGCGGCCCGGGCGACTCGGGTGTCGCCGGTGCGGACGGCGGCCTCGACGTAGTGCGGGGTGGCGAGGTGGCGCACGGCCCGGTGGCCGTGGCCGGGGCCGAAGCCGGCCAGGGCGCGCAGCCGGGCCGCGGCGCCTGCGTAGCGGCCGCTCGCGAGGTCGAGGAAGGCGAGCGCCCACTGCGCGAGCGCGGCGGGCAGGCCGAGCCCCCGGGCCAGCGCGTACGACCGTGCGGCCGCGGCGCGTTCGCGGCAGGCGTCCTCGTCGCCGGTGACCGCCGCGAACATGGCGAGGGCGGCCCGCAGATGGCAGGCGCCGTTGTCGTGGCCGGTGGCGTGGGCCTGCCGGAGGGCGTCCGCGGCGGTGGCGGCGCCCGCGTGCGGGCGCCCGGTCCAGAAGTCGGCGTAGGCGCGGAACTCCAGGGCCTGGGCCACGGCGGCGGTCGTGCCCCGCGCCCGGGCCGCGGTGGCAGCCCGGGCCGTGAGGGCGGCGGCGCGGGTGTCGTCGCCGAGCAGGAGGGCCGCGATCCCGGCGTGCACGAGCCGGGTGGGTTCGGTGGGGTCGCCGCCGGGCCCGCACCGCCCGGCCGCCGCCTCCAGCAGCTCCCGCGCGTCCCCGTAGCGGCCCTCGAAGGCGGCGGCCAGCCCGGTCAGGGTGGCGGGTGCCGCGATCCCCAGCCGGGAGGCGACCGCGGCCGCCTCCCGGCAGCGGCCCAAGTCGCCCGTGTAGACGGCGACTTCGGTGGCGCTGGCGAGCAGGTGGGCGGCGGACTCCGGGCCGCCGTCCTGGGCGGCGGCCGTCAGCAGCGGGTCGAAGGCCTCCGTCGCGTTGCCCGCGCGCAGCGCGAACAGGCCGGTCAGGGCGTCGTCGGCCGGAGCGCCGGGCGACAGCCTGCGGGCGCGGTCGGCGTCGCCCGCGTCCCAGGCGTACGCGGCCGCGAGGGTGCGCAGCCGGGACTGCTCGAGCGGATCGGGGCAGAGCGTGGCGGCGCGCTCCAACAGGGCTCGGGCCAGCACGAGTTGGCCGCCGGTGCGAGCCTGTTCCGCGGCCGTGCGCAGCTCCGCCGCCAGGCGGCCGCTCGGGCCGAGGGCGCCCGCCGCCCGGTGCCAGGAGCGGCGGGGCGTCTCGCCGGCGCCGTGCAGGACGCGGGCCAGCAGGCGGTGGACGTCACGGCGGTCCGCCGGGGAGCCGGTCTCGTAGGCGGCGATCCTGGTCCAGGCGTCGCGGAAGACGACACCGCCCGCTCCCGCGTGCGCCACCCCTGCCGCCTCGGCTGCCTCCAGCGGGCGGGTGTCCAGGCGGACGGCCGCGACCGCGCGCAAGAAGGCATGGGTGGCGACCGGGTACTGGTCCGCGGCGGCGAGGAGCAGCAGGAGCCGGGTGCCGTCCGGCAGGGACCGGATCTCCGCGCGCAGCGAGCGCAGCAACCGCGGTGCCTGCTCGGCGGGTTCGACGGGGAGCGGGTCGAGCCCGGCCGACTGGCGGTCGGTGAGCCGCGCCGCGAGTTCGGCGGCGGCGCGCGGATCGCCGTACACGGCGTGCAGGGCCCGTGCGCGGACGCCCTCGGGAAGGGCGGGCGCCGTGCGCCGCGGTGGCGAAGTGCGGTCGAGGGGTGGGGGGTTCACCGGAGTCACCACACAACTGACGTTACTGGCGGGTTACTTGAACCGTAAAGACTGGCGATGTCACCGATGCGTCGCGCGTAGACCCGCTCCGAAACTCCTGACCAACCCACCCGTGTCAGGAGGCACCATGCAGCGCCACAAGCGTCGTATCGCCACGGCACTCTCGGCCGCGGCCGCATCGCTCCCGCTGTCCCTCTCGCTGTCCGCCGCCCCCGCCCAGGCGGCGGCCCACGACCCGATCGTCTTCGTGCACGGCCTGAGCAGCGACTCCAGCAGCTGGAACGACTGGATCGCCGACTTCGAGGCGGACGGCTACACGTCCTCCCAGCTCGACGCGTGGTCGTACGACTGGGGCCAGTCCAATGTCACGACGGCGCAGCAGCTGGCCACCGAGGTCAGGAACGTGCTGGCCAGGACCGGTGCGTCGAAGGTCGACATCGTCTCCCACTCGATGGGTGCGCTCGGCTCGCGCTACTTCCTGAAGAACCTCGGCGGAACGTCGTACGTCGACGACTTCGTCTCGGTGGCCGGCGTCAACCACGGCACGTCCGTCGCCTCGTGGTGCGCCTGGCTCTACACGTCCTGCAAGGAGATGCAAACCGGAAGTTCGTTCCTGACCTCGCTCAACTCCGGTGACGAGACACCGGGCGGCGTGTCCTACGCGAGCTACTGGTCGGACTGCGACGAGGCGGTCGTCCCGAACAGCTCGGCCCTGCTGAGCGGCGCCACGAACGTCGACGCCGGCTGCATCGCGCACACCGACATGAACAACGACCACGGCGTCTTCGAGCAGGTCCGCGCCTTCGTAGGCTGAGCCGGCCGGCCGGGTCCGGCCGGGTCCGGGTGACGGGCAGGGGTGCGCGGGGCCGCCACGGGGGAGAATCGCGGTAAGGAACGTCCTGCGAGGGAGGTCCCATGCCGCTGCGGTCCCCCGGCTCCACCAAGGTGGCGCGCGATCCCGTGCACCACCCGCTGTTCGCCCGCTGCTACGCACGGATCAGCGTGCGGGCCGAGACCCGGATGGGGATGGGCGCCGTCCGCGAACGCCTCCTGTCCGGGCTGTCCGGACGGGTGATCGAGATCGGCGCGGGCAACGGCCTGAACTTCGCGCACTACCCGGGCACCGTCTCGGAGGTCGTGGCGATCGAACCGGAGCGCAGGCTGCGGCAGTTGGCCGTGGAGGCCGCTCTGCGCAGCGAGGTGCCGGTGGACGTCGCACCGGGCACCGCCGAGGCCCTGCCCGTCAAGAGCGAGGCCTACGACGCTGCGGTGGTCTCGCTGGTGCTGTGCAGCGTGCGCGACGTCCCGCGCGCGCTCGCCGAGGTGCGGCGGGTGCTGCGGCCCGGCGGGACGGTCCGGTTCTTCGAGCACGGCCGGGGCGGCGGCCGGATCATGCACCTCACCCAGCGCGCCCTGGACCGCACGGTGTGGCCACCGCTCAACGGCGGCTGCCACGTGGGCCGGGACCCGATCGCCGCCCTGCGCGAGGCCGGGTTCGAGCTCGGTCCCTACCGGCGCACGATGATGCCCGAGACCGGACCGGCCCTGCCGACCTCGTACTGCGTGCTGGGCACGGCCTGGCGGCCGGAGTCCCGGGACCCGGCCGCCGGGGTGTGATCAGACGGTCGTCCACCCGCGCAGCTCGGCGGCGATGTCCTGCACCGTCGCGTCGCCCCGCTTGACCAGCCGGGCCAGATCGCGGACCTGCACGGGCGAGGTGGCCACCTTCAGACCGCTGGCGACCAGGTAGGCGTACGCCACGGCGGAGGCGAACAGCGCGTTGGAGCGCTCGAGCGCCGGGACGTGGATGAGGAGCTGGAGCAGCGCGGCGGCGCGCGCGTGGGGGCTGTCGTAGACGGGGACGTCGAATATCTCCGCCTCGTGGCGCGCGACGGCGGCGATCAGGGCACCCCAGTCGGTGACCTGGGGGTCCCCGGGCGTCTTCTGTTCGGCGAGCATGAGGAGCCAGGCGAGGTCGATGCTGAGATGACTCAAGGGATCAGTGACGACCTTCGCTGCGTCCGGACGTGCGGTCGGCCTCGAACTCCTCGGCGAACACGGCCTCGTACTGCTTCATGAAGTCGGCGGCGGCCTCCACGAAGGTGTGGCCCACCTCGCCGGTGTCCTGCCTGACCAGCTCTTCTATGTAGCGATTGACGCTCATGCCGCGGGCCAGGGCGCGTTCGCGTGCGGCGCGGGCCGTGTCCTCGTCCACACGCACGTTCAACTGGGTCTTCGCCATACCTAAAAGCTAGCGCCGAGGTGCTAGCAGGGGCAAGTGGTCCTCCCCCGGAACTCCCGCATTTCCCCCGCACTCCTCCCGCGGGTGGAGCGTGCCCCTTACATCGGTATCAGGGGCACGACCTGGGGTGGAGACGGACCTGCCCTCACGGTGGATTCCGGGTGTGGGCCCGCTCACACTAGGCTCGGCGCGACGAGGGAGTCGCACGTCCAGGTGAGCGAGGAGGCAGCTTTGTCCACATCAGCTGCGGAGCACGTCCCGGGCCATGCGCCGGCCGGCGGGATCGCGGCCCGCGCCCGCGGCCTGACCAAGGCGTACGGCTCGGGCGAGACGACCGTGCTCGCCCTCGACTCGGTGGACGTGGACATCGCGCGCGGCCGCTTCACCGCGGTCATGGGGCCCTCCGGCTCGGGCAAGTCCACGCTGATGCACTGCCTGGCGGGGCTCGACACCGTGTCGGCCGGCCAGGTGTGGCTCGGCGACACCGAGATCACCGGGCTCAAGGACCGCGAGCTGACCCGGCTGCGCCGGGACCGGATCGGCTTCATGTTCCAGTCGTTCAACCTGATCCCGACGCTGAACGCGGCCGAGAACATCACCCTGCCCATGGACATCGCGGGCAAGAAGCCCGACGAGAAGTGGCTGGACCAGGTCATCGACACCCTGGGGCTGCGCGACCGGCTCAAGCACCGGCCCGCGCAGCTCTCCGGCGGCCAGCAGCAGCGCGTGGCCTGCGCACGGGCGCTGGCCTCCCGCCCGGAGCTGATCTTCGCGGACGAGCCCACCGGCAACCTCGACTCACGCGCCGGCCTGGAGGTCCTCGGCTTCCTGCGGGAGGCGGTGGACCAGCTCGGCCAGACCGTCGTCATGGTCACCCACGACCCCGGCGCCGCCGCCCACTCCGACCTGGTGCTCTTCCTCGGGGACGGCCGGATCGTCGACGAGACGGAGCGGCCGACGGCCGAGGCGGTGCTGGAGCGGATGAAACGCTTCGACGTGATCCGCGGCCAGGTCGAGGCGGACGGCGCACCGGCGGTCGAGGAGGGCTGACGCCGTGCTCAAGGCAACGCTGAGGAGCTTCCTGGCCCACAAGGGCAGGCTGCTGCTGTCCGCGCTCGCGATCATCCTGTCGGTGGCGTTCGTCGCGGGCAGCCTGATCTTCTCCGACACGGTCACCCGCACCTTCGACCGGCTGTTCGCCTCCACCTCCGCCGACGTGACGGTGGAGCCGAGGCAGGACCTCAAGTCCCAGGTGCCCACCGGCCAGGCGCAGACCGTGCCCGCCGCGCTCGCGCAGCGGCTGGCGAAGATCCCCGGGGCCGGCTCGGTGCACGCCGACGTCAGCGTGCAGAACATCACCGTCGTCGACAGCAGGAACAAGTCGGTGGGGCCGACCACGGGCGCGCCGACCATCGCCTCCGACTGGTACGTCACCAGCCGCAGCCCGGTCGCGCTGACCTCGGGCGACTCCCCGCAGAGCGCCGACGAGGCCCTGCTGGACGCCGACACCGCCGACAAGAAGCACGTGAAGATCGGCGACACCCTGACCGTGCTCGCACAGCCGGGCACCTTCAAGGTCCGCATCGTCGGCATCGCCACCTTCAAGACGACCAACCCCGGTGCCGCCCTGGTCTTCCTCGACCCGAAGAGCGCGGCGAGCCGGCTGCTGGGGTCGCCGGACCGGGCCACCAGCATCGAGGTGAACGCGGCCAAGGGCGTGAGCGACGCCCAGCTCAAGAGCCGCGTCACCGCCGCGATCGGCACCCGCACCTACGACATCAAGACGGCCGACGAACAGGCCAAGTCGGCCGCCGCCGACCTCGGCGGCTTCCTCGACGTCATCAAGTACGTGATGCTCGGCTTCGCCGGGATCGCCGTCCTGGTCGGCGTCTTCCTGATCGTCAACACCTTCTCCATGCTGATCGCCCAGCGCACCCGTGAACTGGGCCTGCTCCGGGCGCTCGGCGCCGACCGGCGGCAGGTGCGGCGGTCGGTGCTCACCGAGGCGATCCTGCTCGGTCTGGTCGGCTCGACGCTGGGCCTGGCGGCCGGCATCGGGCTCGCCGCCGGGCTGATCAAGCTGATGAGCACGTTCGGGATGAACCTCAAGACCACGGAGATGGTGGTCGGCTGGAGCACCCCCGTGGCGGCCTACGTCGTCGGGATCGGCGTCACCTTCGTCGCGGCCTACCTGCCGGCCCGCCGCGCGGCGGGCGTCTCCCCGATGGCCGCCCTCGCCGACGCCGAGATCGCCGGGATCGGCAAACCGCTCAGGACGCGGGCGATCGTCGGCTCGGTCGTCGGCCTGCTCGGAGCGGCCGCCCTGGCCGGCTGCGCAGCGGCGACGAAGACGGCCTCGTCCGCCTCGCTGCTGGGCCTGGGCGTGGTCCTCACCCTCATCGCGACCGTGATCGCCGGACCACTCCTGGTCCGCCCGGTCATCCGGGTGCTGGGCGGCGCCTTCCCGGCCCTGTTCGGCTCGATCGGCCGGATGAGCCAGCGCAACGCACTGCGCAACCCCCGCCGTACCGGCGCCACCGCGGCCGCGCTCATGGTCGGCCTCGCCCTGGTCGGCGGCATGTCGGTGGCCAGCGCCTCGATGTCCAAGTCCTTCGACCAGCAGATCGACAAGACGCTCGGCGCCGACTTCGTGATCCAGAACAGCAACTTCGTGCCGTTCACGCAGGAGGTCACCGACGCGGTCCGCAGCACCGAGGGCGTCGGTCTCGTCGTACGGCAGCGGTTCGCGCCGGTCGCCGTACGGCTGCCGGACGGCAAGCGCGTCGAGACCACCGCGGCGGGCTACGACAACGGCGTGGACGACGTCGCGCACGTGACCTACGCGGCCGGCAACACGGCGGCCGCGCTGGCGCCCGGCAGCCTCGGCATGGACCGCGGCTTCGCCAATGACCACCACGTGCGCGTCGGCAGCACGCTGCCGGTCGAGTTCCCCGGCGGGCGGCGGACCACGCTGAAGGTCGGCGCCCTCACCGACCAGGACAACAGCAACGGCTTCGGCATGCAGGGCGGACTGTTCTTCGGGATCTCCACGGTCGAGAAGTACGTGCCCGGCGGCCAGGACTCCGCGCTGTACGTCGACAAGTCCGCCGGCACCGGCGCCGACCAGCTGCGCAAGAACCTCGACCGCACGCTCAAGCCGTATCCGCAGGTCCAGGTGCGCGACCAGGCCGACTACAAGAAGCTGGTGCACGACCAGATCGCCGTGCTGCTCTACCTCGTCTACGCCCTGCTCGGGCTGGCGATCATCATCGCGGTGCTCGGCGTGGTCAACACCCTCGCCCTGTCGGTCGTGGAGCGCACCCGCGAGATCGGGCTGCTGCGGGCCATCGGACTCGCCCGGCGGCAGCTGCGCCGGATGATCCGGCTGGAGTCGGTCGTGATCGCGGTCTTCGGCGCGGTGCTCGGGCTCGCCCTGGGTCTCGTCTGGGGCGTGTGCACCCAGCAGGTGCTGGCGCTCCAGGGCATGAAGGCGCTGGCGATCCCGTGGCCCACGATCGTCGCGGTGGTGATCGGCTCGGCGGTGGTGGGCATCGTGGCGGCGCTGCTGCCCGCGTTGCGTGCATCCCGCATGAACGTGCTGGCGGCCATCGCGCACGAGTGATGGAATCGCGGCGGACGCTCATGTCACACGCAGGTGAGGAGAGTTCATGCCGCGCCCGTTCCGCTTCGGTGTCAGCCTGACGAGTCCCGCGCCCGCCGGGGAGTGGCGCGCCAAGTGCCGCCGGGCCGAGGAGCTCGGCTACGACGTGATCCACGTGCCCGACCACCTCGGCATGGTCGCGCCGTTCCCGGCACTGGTCGCCGCGGCGGCGGTGACCGAGCGGCCGAGGCTGGGCACCTTCGTGCTCAACACGGGCTTCTGGAACCCCGCGTTGCTGGCCCGTGAGGTGGCCACGACGGACGCCCTGACCGGCGGACGGCTGGAGCTCGGACTCGGCACCGGCTACGTCCGCTCCGAACACGACACGGCCGGGCTGCCGTTCGGCTCCCCGGGCGAGCGCGTGGACCATCTGCGGCGCACCATCGAGGAGTTGGACCGGCTGCTCGGCTCCGACGACCACCTGCCGCGGCCGGTGCAGAAACCGCGCGTGCCGCTGATGATCGGCGGCAACGGCGACCGGATGATGCGACTCACCGCGGAACACGCCGACATCGCGGCGTTCACGGGTGCGCGTCTGGTGCCGGGGAGCACGACCGGGCGCCTTGCGCCGGTCGCTCCCGGGGAGCTCGAGGAGAGCGTGGCGCGCTACCTGCGGCTGGCCGAGGGGCGAGAGGAACCCGCCGAACTGAACCTGCTCGTGCAGCAGGTGGCCGTGACGGACGACCGCGCGACCGCGGTCCGGCCGCTCGCCGAGCGGGTGGGCTCGACCGTCCAGGAGGCACTGGACCTGCCGATCCTCCTGGTCGGCACGGTCGACCAGATCGTCGCTCAGGTCGTGGCCCAGCGCGAGCGGTACGGCTTCACGTATCTGACGGTCCTGGAGCCGTACATGGAGGCGTTCGCGCCGGTCGTCGCGGAGCTGGGCGGGCACGCCGTCCCGCACGCGGGCGGCCTGTGACGGCCCCGGTCCGGATGCTGGAATTCCGGGTCGGCCACCGGACCGCGTGATGGGATCGCGGCATGAGTGATCTTCGTATACGTGCCGCGACGCCCGCCGACGTCGACACCGTCCTCGCCTTCTGGAGGACGGCCGCCGAGGGCACCAGCATCAGCGACGACCGGGCGGGCGTGCAGCGACTGGTCGAGCGGGACCCGGAGGCCCTCGTGCTCGCCGAGCGGGACGGCGAGCTCGTCGGCACGGTGATCGCCGGCTTCGACGGCTGGCGCTGCCATCTGTACCGGCTGGCCGTGCACCCGGGGCGGCGGCGGCAGGGCATCGGTTCGGCGCTGCTCGCCGCCGCGGAGGAGCGGCTCGTACGGCTCGGCGGGCGGCGCGGGGACGCGATGGTGCTGGTGCGCAACGAGAGGGCGCACCATGCCTGGCGCGCCGCGGGGTACACACCCGAGGAGCACTGGCGGCGCTGGGTGAAGCCCCTCACCGACTGACCGACTTTGCTCATCCTTTACCATTGGAGGACCTTCCTGTCCTCCCCGCGAGGACCACCCGGTCCTGCATGAAAGGTGTGAGCGTCCGCCCATGGGCGAACCCCCCAGTAGTCCGCGCACCGCACGACACCGCGCGTTCCTCCCTCCCCTGCCCGACGATGGGACGGAGGTGACCCGATGACCGAAGTGCTCCTCCTGCTGGTGGCGATCCTGCTCTCGCTCGCCTGTGGCGCCTTCGTCGCGGCCGAGTTCTCCCTGACCACGGTCGAGCGCGGCGAGCTCGAACGAGCCGCGGAGCGCGGCGAGCGGGGCGCGTCCGGCGCCCTGAAGGCCGTACGGAACCTGACCTTCCAGCTCTCCGGCGCCCAGCTCGGCATCACCGTCACCAACCTGGTCGTCGGCATGCTCGCCGAACCGTCCGTCGCCCGGCTGATCGCGGGGCCGCTGGAGGCCCTGGGCATCTCCGCCTCGGCGGCGAGCACCCTCGCGCTGGTGCTCGGCACCGCGCTGTCCACCGTGTTCCTGATGGTCGTGGGCGAGCTGGTGCCCAAGAACTGGGCGATCTCCTCGCCGCTGCCCGTGGCCAAGCGGGTGGGCAACGCCCAGCGCTGGTTCAGCGCGGCCTTCCGCCCCTTCATCAGCCATCTCAACAACACCGCGAACCGCGTGGTGCGCCGCTTCGGCCTGGAGCCCACCGAGGAGCTGGCCTCCGCCCGCGGCCCCAAGGAACTGGCGGCCCTGGCCCGGCACTCCGCCAAGGAGGGCGCCCTGGAGCCCGACACCGCCGAGCTGTTCGTGCGGACGCTCAACCTCGCCGACCTCACCGCGGAGAACGTGATGACGCCGCGCGTGCAGGTCATCGCCCTCGACGTGCAGGCGACCTGCGAGGACGTGGCGAACGCGACCCGGGCGACCGGGCTGTCCCGGTTCCCGGTGTACCGCGGCACCCTCGACGCGGTCGTGGGCACCGCGCACATCAAGGACGTGCTCGCGATACCCGCCGAGCGCCGCACCCGCACCCTCGTCTCCGAGCTGATGCGCGAGCCGCTCCTGGTCCCGGAGACGCTCACCGTCGACCGGCTGCTGGACCGGCTGTCCGGCAAGCGCACCATGGCCGTCGTCATCGACGAGTACGGCGGCACCGCCGGCGTGGCCACGCTGGAGGACATCGTCGAGGAGGTCGTCGGCGAGGTGCGGGACGAGCACGACCCGCACGAGACGCCCGACCTGGCACCCGCGGGCAGCGACGACGAGGGCCACGCGCTGTACTCGGCCGACGGTTCGGCGCGCGTGGACCAGCTCGCACGCGTCGGGCTCCGGGCCCCCGAGGGGCCGTACGAGACGCTGGCCGGTCTCGTCGCGGCAGAGCTCGGCCGGATCCCGGCCGTGGGCGACCGCGTGGAGGTCGCCGGGTGGCGGCTGGACGTCGTGGACGCGTCGGGGCGCCGGGCCGCCCGGGTCGTGCTGCACGCACCGTTCGACGACGAGACCGGGCCCATGGCCGGGACCGGCCGGAGGGACGGGCAGCAGGAAGATCGGAAGGACGGGCGGAAGGACGAACAGGGGGACGCCCGATGACCGCCGTACAGCTGCTGATCGGTTTCGCGACCCTCGTCGTCAACGCCTTCTTCGTCGGCGCCGAGTTCGCGCTGATCTCCGTGCGCCGGTCGCAGATCGAGCCGTACGCGGAGGACGGCGACCGGCGTGCCAGGAGCGTCCTGTGGGGGCTTCAGCACGTGTCCGCGCTGCTGGCGGCCGCCCAGCTCGGCATCACGCTGTGCACGCTGGTCCTCGGTGTGGTCGCGGAGCCGGCCATCGCGCATCTGCTGGAGCCGGTCTTCCACGCGGTCGGCGTGTCCGAGAGCGCGGGGCACGTGGTGTCCTTCGTCATCGCGCTGACCCTGGCGACGTATCTGCACATGCTGCTCGGCGAGATGGTGCCGAAGAACATCGCGCTCGCCGAACCGGTGCGCAGCGCGCTGCTGCTCGGCCCGCCGCTGGTCGCCCTGTCCCGGGCGCTGCGCCCGGTGATCTTCGCGATCAACGCCTTCGCCAGCGCACTGCTGAAGCTGCTGCGGGTGGAGACCAAGGACGAGGTCGCGGCGACCTTCTCGGACGCCGAACTGGCCCGGATCGTGCGGGACTCCGGTGAGGCGGGCCTGATCGACGAGCGCGCCCGGGAGCGGCTGCACGACGCGCTGGAACTGGGCCGGCGCCCGGTGCGCGACGTGGTCCTGCCGCTGGAAGGCGTGGTCCACGCGCGCGTGGGCGTCACACCGGACGAGCTGGAGCGGCTGTCGGCCAGGTCGGGCTTCTCCCGGTTCCCGGTGGTGGACGAGGGGCGCCGCATCGTCGGCTATCTGCACGTCAAGGACGCGCTGGACGCTCCCGGCCGGGACGTGCCGTTCCGCGTGGACGACATGCGGCCCATCGCCCGCGTCCGCGCGAGCACCCCCCTGGACGACGTCCTCACGGCCATGCGCGGCACCCGCACCCACCTGGCAGCGGTCCTCGACGACGACGGCCGCATGGCCGGCCTGGTGACGATGGAGGACGTATTGAGGGAGCTGTTCGGGCAGCGGGCGTGAGGGGGCCTGTCCGGGCGGCCGGGAGTGACGTGAGCTGCCCGGGCAGCGGGCCTGAAGGGCCCATCCAGGCGGCCGACGAGACATGAGCTGCCCGGGCAGCGGGCCTGAAGGGCCCATCCGGGCGGCCGACGAGACATGAGCCGTCCGGGCAGCGGGCGTGACGTGAGCTGCCCGGCCGGTGGGCGGCGTGAGCACGGCGGCGTGAGCACGACGGCGGGAGCGAGGGGCCGACCGACCGTGCTCACCGACCTCCCCCGCGGCCCACGCGCACGCACCCGATCCGGTGACCACGGCCGAACCTCCAGCGAGAGCCGATCGGGCAGCGGGCGGCGGGCATGAGGTGGCCTTTCCGGGCGGCCGGCGTGACGCGAGCTGCCCGGGCGGTGAGCGGCGTGAGCACGGCGGCGAGGGCCACGGGACCGACCGACCGCGCGCGCCTCCCCCCGGCGGCCGCACACACCCGGCCCGGTGGCCACGGCCGAACCTCCAGCGGGAGCCGATCAGGCAGCAGGCCTGAGCCCTGCGGAGGGAGCGGACGGGCCGACCGACCGGCGGGTATGGAGGCGGGTTACCATCGCTCTCGCCATGCAGAAGAACCCCACGCACACCAGCCTGGTCGCGGTCGGCGACTCCTTCACCGAGGGCATGTCGGACCTGCTGCCGGACGGCTCCTACCGCGGCTGGGCCGACCTCCTCGCCGGCCGGATGGCGGCGGTCACCCCCGGCTTCCGGTATGCCAACCTCGCCGTCCGCGGCAAGCTGATCAAGCAGATCGTCGACGAGCAGGTCGACGTCGCCGCGGCCATGCGGCCCGACGTGATCACCCTGGTGGGCGGCCTCAACGACACCCTGCGGCCCAAGTGCGACATGGACCGCGTACGGGGCCTGCTGACCGAGGCCGTGGAGCGGCTGGCCCCGGCCTGCGGGCAGCTGGTGCTGATGCGCAGCCCGGGCCGCCGCGGCCCGGTCCTGGAGCGCTTCCGGCCGCGCATGGAGGAGCTGTTCGACCACGTCGAGGAGCTGGCCGGCCGCCACGGCGCGCTGGTCGTCGACCTCTACGGCGCACCCTCGCTCGGCGACCCCCGCCTGTGGGACGTCGACCGGCTGCACCTGACGGCCGAGGGGCACCGCCGGGTCGCGGAGGCGGTCTGGCAGAAGCTCGGCTACGCACCCGAGGACGCCGACTGGCACACGCCGATGGCGATGACACCGCCTCCGGGATGGGCCAGCCGGCGGGTGGCGGACGTCCGCTTCGCCCGGCAGCACCTGCTGCCGTGGATCGGCCGCCGCCTCACGGGCCGCTCCTCCGGCGACGGAATGCCGCCCAAGCGCCCCGAACTGCTGCCTTACGAGGGCCCCGCGGCCTAGCGTCGTGACCACACGGGTGACCAACGTCAGGGGCCGCATCCACGAGTGGGGCCCCCGGCTCGAACACGCCCCCGCCGACCTCGTCTACGTCGGCCGCCGCTGGACCATGGGCGGCTGGGACCTCCCCCGGCACCCGCTGTACAACCCCTTCGCCTACGACACCCCCGGGCGCCGCCGCGACGGCACCCGCGCCGAGGTGATGGCGATGTACCGGGCGTACCTGCTGGAGCACCCCGAACTGCTGGACCTGATCCCCGGCCTGCGCGGCCGCACACTGGCCTGCTGGTGCGCACCCGAGCTGTGCCACGCGTACGTCCTGGCGGAGCTGGCCGACTCCCACCAGCCGTGACACAGGTCTCGTAGCTTCCGACGAAGGGGGGCGCGGCGCTGGCCTGCACGAATCGCCAGTAGAATCCATCCACGTGACTTCTGCGCCCGCCAAGCCCCGCATCCCGAACGTCCTCGCCGGACGCTACGCCTCCACCGAGCTCGCCACGCTCTGGTCGCCCGAGCAGAAGGTGAAGCTGGAGCGGCAGCTCTGGCTCGCCGTGCTGCGGGCCCAGAAGGACCTCGGCATCGAGGTGCCGGACGAGGCGATCGCCGACTACGAGCGTGTCCTCGGCACCGTCGACCTGGCCTCCATCGCCGAGCGCGAGAAGGTCACGCGGCACGACGTGAAGGCCCGCATCGAGGAGTTCAACGACCTCGCCGGGCACGAGCACGTGCACAAGGGCATGACCTCCCGCGACCTCACCGAGAACGTCGAGCAGCTGCAGATCCGGCTCTCGCTGGAGCTGATGCGCGACCGCACGGTGGCCGTGCTGGCCCGGCTGGGCAAGCTGGCGGGCGAGTACGCCGAGCTGGTCATGGCCGGCCGCTCGCACAACGTCGCCGCGCAGGCCACGACGCTCGGCAAGCGGTTCGCGACCGCCGCCGACGAGCTGCTCGTCGCGTACGGCCGGGTCGGGGAGCTGCTCGGCCGCTACCCGCTGCGCGGCATCAAGGGCCCGGTGGGCACGGCGCAGGACATGCTGGACCTGCTGGGCGGCGACGCCGCGAAGCTCGCCGAGCTGGAGGACCGGATCGCCGGGCACCTGGGCTTCTCACAGGCGTTCACCTCGGTCGGCCAGGTCTACCCGCGCTCGCTGGACTACGAGGTCGTCACCGCCCTGGTGCAGGTGGCCGCGGCGCCCTCGTCGCTGGCCAAGACGATCCGGCTGATGGCCGGGCACGAGCTGGTCACCGAGGGCTTCAAGCCCGGCCAGGTCGGCTCCTCGGCGATGCCGCACAAGATGAACACGCGCTCCTGCGAGCGCGTCAACGGCCTGATGGTGATCCTGCGCGGCTACGCCTCGATGACCGGCGAGCTGGCGGGCGACCAGTGGAACGAGGGCGACGTGTCCTGCTCGGTGGTGCGCCGCGTGGCCCTGCCCGACGCGTTCTTCGCGCTGGACGGCCTGCTGGAGACGTTCCTGACCGTGCTGGACGAGTTCGGCGCCTTCCCCGCGGTGATCGCGCGCGAGCTGGACCGCTACCTGCCGTTCCTCGCCACCACGAAGGTGCTGATGGGCGCGGTGCGCTCGGGTGTCGGCCGCGAGGTCGCGCACGAGGCGATCAAGGAGAACGCCGTCGCCACGGCGCTCGCCATGCGCGAGCAGGGCGCGGAGCGCAACGACCTGCTCGACAAGCTGGCGGCCGACGAGCGGCTGCCGCTCGGCCGCGAGCAGCTGGCGGCCCTGATGGCCGACAAGCTGTCCTTCACGGGCGCGGCCGCCGCCCAGGTCGGTGTCGTCGTCGGCCGCGTCGAGGAGATCGTCAAGCAGCACCCGGATGCCGCGGGCTACACGCCGGGGGCGATCCTCTGACCCGCTTCACCCAGGCGGAACTGGAGGCCGCTCGCGACCGTCTCGTCCCGGACGTGGCCGCGGACGGCCTCCATGTGCTCTTCTGCGGCATCAACCCCGGGTTGATGACGGCCGCGACGGGCCACCACTTCGCCCGGCCCGGCAACCGGTTCTGGCCGGTGCTGCACCTGTCCGGGTTCACGCCGAGGCTGCTGAAGCCGTCCGAGCAGCAGGAGCTGCTGTCGTACGGGCTGGGGATCACGAACGTCGTGGCGCGGGCGACCGCGCGGGCCGACGAGCTGACCGCCGAGGAGTACCGCGAGGGCGGTCGGCAGCTGGCGCTGAAGGTCGCGCGGCTGCGTCCGCGCTGGCTGGCCGTGGTCGGAGTGACCGCCTACCGGGCGGCCTTCGACGACCGCAAGGCGCAAGTCGGGCCCCAGGAACGGGTGATCGGGGACTCGCGGGTGTGGGTCCTGCCCAACCCGAGCGGCCTCAACGCACACTGGACGGCGGCGACGATGGCGGAGGAGTACGGACGGCTGCGTGCGGCGGCGGAGGCGTGACCGCTCAGTGCGGGTCCACGTCCGAGACGGCGACAAGCAGCCGGACCTCGGCCTCGGGGTCGGTGTCCGCCACGGTGATGATGATCCAGCGGCCGCGGGCGTTCTCCCAGCCCCGCAGCTCCACCGCCTCGTGGGCGAGTCGCGCCCAGGGATCGGGTATCTCCTCGCCGCGGCTGACGCGCTCCTGGAGCGTCCCGGTCCCCCAGCGGGCCGCCGCTCCTCGCCTGGAGGTCAACTGCTCGGTGAGGGCTTCCTCCAGGGCGTAGACGTCCTCCGCCGTCAGGCGGCCGTCCGCGCACTCACGGCCGCTCACCGCTAACTCGACCGTGTCGGGACCGGGCTCGCCCACGTCCCGGTCCCACAACTCGTCGACGAGGGCGAGGCACTTCGCGATGTCCATGTGATCCAGTAAAGCGGGTGCCACTGACAATTGGCGGTCCGTCAGGCGTCCCCGCACCGCGCGCTCCGCGGGCCGGTCGGTGTGTCGGTCACCCCTGGCACTCGCCGGGGTCCCCCCTGCCGAGTACCATCCGGCCAACACGCGCACGAGCTGGGAGGACGGGACCTTGGGGCAGCTGACCGGCGGGGATCCCTCACTGCTGCGAAGGATCAACTCCGCGGTGGTGCTGCACGCGCTGCGCGCCACCGACGCGGCGACACTGACCGAGATCACCCGGGTGACCGGGCTGTCCCGGCCGACAGTCGAGGGCGTGGTCGAGGGCCTCATCGAAGCGGGCTACGTCGTCGAGAAGGCGGCCGACGAGAGCCTCGTACGGCGCCAGGGGCGGCCCGCCCGGCGCTTCCGGTTCCGGGCCGAGGCCGGGCATCTGCTGGGCCTGGACATCGGCTCCCACCGCGTCGCCGCGCTGCTGGCCGACCTCGACGGCCGGGTGCTCGGCTCGGCGAGCAAGGACGTCGACGAGTCGGCGCCCGCCGAGGAGCGCCTGGACCGGGCGCGCACGACGGTCGCGGAGCTGCTGCGCCGGGCCGGGGTCTCCCGCGGCTCGCTGCGCGCCGTGGGCGTGGCCTCGCCGGGGATCGTCGAGGCCGACGGCACGGTGCGGCTGTGCGCGGCGCTGCCGGAGTGGACCGGTCTGGCCCTCGGCGAGCGGCTGAGCCGGTCCTTCAAGTGCCCGGTGCTGGTGGAGAACGACGCCAACGCCGCCGCGGTCGCGGAGCACTGGAAGGGCGCGGCCACCGAGTCCGACGACATCGTGTTCGTGCTCGCCGGACTGAGCCCGGGTGCGGGCTCGCTGATCGGCGGACAGCTGCACCGCGGCTACGGCGGGGCGGCCGGCGAGATCGGCGCGCTGCACCTGCTGGGCCGCGAGGTGACGCCCGAGACGCTGCTGTCCACCACGGACGAGCCCCTGCATCCGCTCGACGAGCAGGCCGTCGCCGAGGTCTTCGCGCAGGCCCGCGAGGGCGACCAGCGGGCCCTGGCGGCCGTGGAGCGCTTCATCCAGCGGCTCGTGCACGACGTGGCCGCCCTGGTGCTGGCGCTCGACCCGGAGCTGGTCGTGGTCGGCGGCTGGGCGTCCGGCCTGGACGGCGTACTGGACCCGCTGCGCCGCGAGTTGGCGCGCTACTGCCTGCGCCCGCCGAACGTGGCCCTGTCGCTCCTCGGAGAGGCCGCGGTGGCGACCGGCGCGCTGCGGCTCGCCCTGGACCACGTGGAGGAGCAGCTGTTCGCGGTGGAGGGCACGGTGACGGCGCGCCGCTGAGGGGCGGCGCACAGCGCTGTGCCCCGGAGCGGCTCCGGGGCACAGGGGGCGATGCAGGGGGTCAGGACGCCTGGCGCTCGGGTCCCTGGTGGATCTCCACGCCGCCCGAGTCGCCGAAGGTCAGTCGGCAGGTGTCCGCGCGGTACGTGGCGACGGACAGCGCGGCGGTGCGTCCCTCGGTGAGGAAGCTGGTGGTGACGACGAGGACGGGCGCCCCCGGCAGCCGGTCCAGTTCCTTCGCGTCGTCGGCGCGCGCCGAGCCGAGTTCCACGGAGCTGTCGCGGCGCTCCAGCTCCAGCCGGTGCAGCTCGCGCAGCACCGCACGCGCGCGTGCCGGACCGGACGGCGCGTCTATGGCCGACAGGTCGGGCACCGACGAGGCCGGGATGTAGAGCAGCTCGGCGGCGACGGTCTGGCCGTGCGACGTACGGGAGCGGCGGACGACGTGGACGGCCTCGTCCGGGGCGATCTCGAGCGCCGCGGCGACGGCGGCGGGCGCGGCCGCCTGCGCGCAGTCGACGGTCTGCCAGACGTCGTCGGCGCCCCCCGGCCAGGCGTGCTGCTCCGTGCCGACCGCGACGCCCACGCGCGGCGGGGCGACGGTCGTGCCGACACCGCGGCGGCGCTGCAGCCTGCCCTCCAGCTCGAGCTGCTCCAGGGCCTGGCGGAGCGTGGCCCGGGCGACGCCGAAGCGGGCCGCCAGGTCGCGTTCGTTGGGCAGGATCTCGCCCACGGAGAACTCGGAATCCAATGCCTCGCTGAGCACGGTCTTCAGGTGCCAGTACTTCGGTTCCGGCACCGACTCCAACTGCGTGGTCCCCACCCTGTCCTCCGCAATCGCCGTGATCCGGCGGCGTTTTAGCGCCCTTGTTTATTAAAGGTTGTTGCACTTATCAGCGACCATAGGGCGGCCCAAACCCTTGGTCAAGACCAATCCTCGATCCCGGTGGGCGCGGCACGGGGCGCCCGCCGCGCAGCGTTCACACGGCGTTCGTAACGGAGCTGCCCGCTCCGCTCTAGGAGGCGGCCAGGGAGAGCAGCTTGTCCGGGTTGCGGATGATGTAGACCGCCTGGATGCGGCCGTCGTAGATGTCCACCTGGAAGACGCTGTCGGGCTTGCCCGCGGACAGGACGACGACCGCGATGCCGCCGTTGAGTTCCACGAACTCGAACGTCGGGTCCGGCACGCCCTTCTGGGCGGCGCCGACAAGGAAGCGGCCCACCTTGTCGGAGGTCTCCAGCACGCGCAGCGGGGCGCGCGACTTGCCGCCGCTGTCGCCCACGAGGCGCACGTCGGGCGCGAGCAGGGCCATGAGCCCCTCCAGGTCGCCGCCGCCCGCGGCGGCGAGGAACTGTTCGGTCAGCTCACGGCGCCGGGCGGGGTCGACCTCGTAGCGCGGCCTGCGCTCGTCGACGTGCTTGCGGGCCCGTCCGGCGAGCTGGCGCACCGCCGCCTCGCCGCGGTCGAGCATGGCGGCGATGTCCGCGTACGGGTAGCCGAAGGCCTCCCGGAGCACGAAGACCGCCCGCTCCAGCGGTGACAACGACTCCAGGACGACGAGGACGGCGAGTGAGACGGAGTCGGCGAGCACGGCGCGCTCGGCGGTGTCCGGGACGTCGTCCCCGAAGTCGGTCAGGTACGGCTCGGGCAGCCACGGGCCGACGTACGCCTCGTTGCGGGCCTTGACCTGGCGCAGCCGGTCGATGGCCAGCCGCGTGGTGATGCGCACCAGGTAGGCGCGCGGTTCGCGGACGTCGCCGCGGTCCGCGCCGGACCAGCGCAGCCAGGCCTCCTGGACCACGTCCTCCGCGTCGGCCACCCTGCCGAGCATGCGGTAGGCGACTCCCATCAGGACGGGGCGGTGCTCTTCGAAGACGTCGGTCTCGGTGTCGGTGGTCACGCCTCCATCCCATGCGACGCGTGCGGCCATGTCCAGGAGAATTCCGCGTGTTCCGGAGCAGAATGGCCCGCGGGCCGCCGGTGGTCGGCGGCGAAGGTGCGGAGGCGACCATGCGGTACGCGGTGCTCGGAACGGGCGTGGTGGGACGGACGCTCGGCGGCAAGCTGGTGGAACTCGGCCATGAGGTGACACTCGGTTCACGCGCCAAGGACAATCCGGCCGCCCTGGAGTGGGCGCGCGCGACCGGCGCGGGGGCGCGGGCCGGCACCTTCGAGGAGGCGGCCTCGCCCGCGGAGGTGGTCATCACGGCCGTCGGCGGCCGGGTGACGCTCGCGGCGCTGGAGGCGGCCGGGGCGGCGAACCTCGACGGGAAGATCGTCGTCGACGTCTCCAACCCCATCGCGTTCGAGGACGGGCAGGTGCAGCTGGACCCCGTCGGCTCGGACAGCGTGGGCGAGCAGGTGCAGCGCGCGTTCCCGCACGCGCGCGTGGTGAAGACGCTCAACACCGTCAACTGCGACGTGATGGTGCAGCCCTCCCTGGTCCCCGGCGAGCACCAGATCTTCGTGTGCGGGGAGGACGCGGACGCCAAGGAGCAGGTCACCGGCATGCTCGGCGAGTTCGGCTGGCCCGCGCACCGGGTGCTCGACCTGGGCGGCATCGTGGCCTCGCGCGGTGTCGAGATGTACCTGCCGGTGTGGCTGGACCTCATGCGCCGGTTCGGGACGCCGCACTTCAACATGGAGTTCCGCCTGGGGCGTTGACGTCCCGGGGGCTACCCGTCGGTAGCATTTGCTGACAAGCTGTCTACAGCGCGTCCGTCAGCGAGCCCCAGACGAGGAGCACCCCCATGTCCGCCACCGTCTCCTTCAAGGTCCCCTCCCCGGGTGGCCCGCAGCCCGTGACCGTCTCCTACGCGCGCGTGGGCAGCGGCGAGCCGCTGCTCCTGCTGCACGGCATCGGTCACCACCGGCAGGCCTGGGACCCGGTGGTGGACATCCTGGCGACCGAGCGCGACGTCATCGCCGTGGACCTGCCCGGCTTCGGCGTCTCCCCCGGTCTGCCGGACGGGCTCGCGTACGACCTGGCCACCACGACGGCCGTGTTCGGCGCGTTCTGCGAGGCGCTGGAGCTCGACCGTCCGCATGTGGCGGGCAACTCCCTCGGCGGTCTGCTCGCGCTCGAGCTCGGCCGCGAGAAACTCGTGCGGTCCGTGACCGCGCTGTCCCCGGCCGGATTCTGGTCCGAGGCCGAACGCCGTTACGCCTTCGGCGTGCTGATCGCCATGCGGCGCATCTCGCGCCGCCTGCCGCTGCCCCTGGTGCAGCGGCTGTCGCGTTCGGCGGCCGGGCGGACCATGCTGACGAGCACCATCTACGCCCGCCCGGGCCGCCGTTCACCCGAGGCCGTGGTCGCCGAGACGCTCGCCCTGGCGCAGGCGACCGGGTTCGACGCGACCCTCCGGGCGGGCAGCGCCGTCCAGTTCACCGACGACCTGCCCGGCGTCCCGGTCACCGTGGGCTGGGGCAGCAGGGACATGCTGCTCGTGCGCCGCCAGGGCGTGCGCGCCAAGCAGATCATCCCCAGGGCGCGCCTGGTGCGGCTGCCCGGCTGCGGGCACTGCCCGATGAACGACGACCCGGCGCTGGTCGCCCGCGTCATCCTCGACGGCAGCCGCGTGCCCGAGCGCAGCCGCTGACGCCTTGCGCCTGCGGGCCACCGCACCGGATCCCAGGGCGACGCCCGCGCCGACCAGGGCGCTGCCGAGGGCCTGGGCGGGCCCGTAGGAGCCTGTTCCGACGAGCGGGGCGGTGCAGGCGGCGGCGACCGGGATGAGGCCGGAGAACAGCGTCGCGCGCTCGGCGCCGAGCCGCTGCATGCCCATGTACCAGCACACGAAACCGACGACGGTGACGACCGCCGCCTGCCACAGCAGTGCGGCGGTCTCGGTGGCGTCGGGGCGCCGCACCCATGTGGTGCCGTCCACCAGCAGCCCTGCTGCCGCGGACTCGGCGGCGGCGATGGCGCACACCGTGGCGGACAGCAGCCGGGGTCCCAGGGGCCGCAGGACCGGCACGGCGAGGACGGCGAACCCGACCTCCCCGGCCAGCGCGCAGGCGGAGAACGCGATCCCCGTGCCGTCCGTGCGCCCCCATCCCTGCACCGTGAAGGCACCGCAGCCGACCAGCAACGCCCCGTGGAGGACCGTGCGTTGGGGCCGGCGTCCGTCCAGGAGCGGCACCAGGACGGCGACGACCACGGGCGCGCATCCCACGAAGACCCCGGGCACCGCCGGCTCCGCGGAGCGCTCCGCCGCGATCACGGCCAGGTTGAAGCCGACCATGCCGACGGCGGCGAGCAGGGCCAGGCGCAGCCAGCGGCGGGGCGCAAGCGCGCGCAGCCGTGCCGTCGCCCCCTTGCCGGCCAGGGGCAGGAGCAGCAGGCAGGCGAGGCCGTAGCGCAGGAACTGGCCGCCCGCGTACGGGTAGTGGCCCAGGACGCTGTTGGCGGTGAAGGACCCTCCGACGAGGACACAGGCGAGCGCGGCCAGGAGGGCACCGCGCGTGGTGGTGGCGTTCATGACGGCGACGCTAGGCAGCGCGGCGGTCCGGTTTAAGGTCCATTTCCATGACGTCATCGGAGACCAATCGCGACGGGGCCCCCGGTCCGGCCGCGGCCACGCAGCCCGCCGGGACCGGCTCCCCCGCGTGGGAACTGCTCCTGCCGGCCGTCTCCGCTCCGGCACGCACGCGTGGGCGCTCGCTCCAGGCGGCACTGCGTGAGGCGGTGCGGACGGGGAGGCTGGCACCGGGCACCCGGCTGCCGTCGAGCCGGGATCTCGCCGCCGACCTCGGGGTGTCGCGGGGGCTGATCACCGAGGCGTACGAGCAGCTGACGGCGGAGGGCTATCTGCGCAGCGGGCGCGGGGCCGGCACCTGGGTGGGCGGCGCCGTGCGGGCTGCGCCGCCACGCGCGCGTGACCTCGCCCCGCGCTCCCCCGGTGTGCGGGCCGACTTCGTGGCGGGCACGCCGGACCTGTCGCTGTTCCCGCGCTCCGCCTGGGCGGCGGCGCAGCGGGCGGTCCTGGCGGAACTGCCGCACCAGGACCTCGGCTACCCCGATCCGCGCGGACTGCCGCAGCTGCGCACCGCTCTGGCCGAACTGCTGGCGCGCCGCCGGGGCGTCGTGGCCGATCCGGAGCGCATCGTCGTCGTCTCCGGGGTGGCACAGGCCACGACCCTGCTCGGATTCGTGCTCCACGCGCGCGGGGTACGCACCGTCGGCGTGGAGGACCCCGGCAGCCCGCAGCACGACGCCCTGTACGCCTCGGCCGGCGTCACGACCGTGCCGCTGCCCCTGGACGAGGAGGGGATCCTCGCCGGACCGCTGCGGGACTCGGACGTCCGGGCCGTGGTGACGACGCCGTCCCACCAGTTCCCCACCGGGATCGCCTACTCCGCGCGCCGGCGCACCCAACTGCTCGCCTGGGCACGGTCGGTGGACGGGCTCGTCCTGGAGGACGACTACGACGGCGACTTCCGCTACGACCGCGCCCCCGTGGGCGCGCTGCAGGGCCTCGACCCGGAGCACGTCGCGTACACGGGCTCCGTGAGCAAGTCGCTCGCCCCGGGGCTGCGGCTCGGCTGGCTGCTCGTACCGGAGTCGCTGGCCGACGAGGTGATCGAGCGCAAGCGCACCATGGATCTCGGCCATCCCACCCTCGACCAGGCGCTGTTCGCCCGCTTCGTCGAGCGGGGCGACTACGACCGCCAGCTGCGCCGCTGCCAGCGCGCGTACCGCGAGCGGCGGGACGCGCTCGTGGCCGCTCTGCGGGAGCACTTCCCGGGCGCGGAGGTCTCGGGGATCGCGGCGGGACTGCACGTCATCGCCGCCCTTCCGCGGCGATACGGCCCGCAGGAGGACTTCCTGGCGCGCGTGACCGCGGCGGGCGTGGCCGTACGCCCTCTCACGGACTACACGCACGCGCGTGCCGGACACGACGAGGCGGACGCCGTACGCCTGGTGCTCGGTTACGCCCATCTCGCGCCCGCGCGGATCCGGGAGGGCGTAGGGCTGATGGCGGGGACCACGACCGGGGCGTGAGGGCGGGACGACCGGCACACCGGGGGCCACGACCGGTGCGGCCCCTCCCCCGCGCAATCGACCGACCGGCCGGTTCCCCTGCCCCTGCGGTCAGTTGTTCACTTGCGGTTTCCGTGCGCGCTGCGGCGCACCAGTAGTTGTGGCATCGCACACTGGCCGGATCCCGTCCCTGGAGGCGCATCCATGACACACAGTCCGTTCCCGGGCCGCCGCGGCGTGCTGCGCGGCACCCTCGCCGCGTCGGCGGCCCTGACCCTGCCCACCGCCCTCGGCGCGGCCCCGGCCTTCGCCCTCTCGGGGCGCCCCAAGGCGGGCTGGGGTGTGCAGGCGGGAGACGTGACCTGCGACTCCGGGCTGGTGTGGGTGCGCTCCGACCGTCCGGCCCGGATGGTCGTCGAGACGTCCGCGACGGACTCCTTCCGCACCGCCCGCAGATGGCACGGCCCGCTGCTCGGCCCGGACTCCGACTTCACCGGCACGACCCGGCTGCACGGGCTGCCCGCGGGCGAGCAGATCCACTACCGCGTGCTGCTCGCCGACCCGGACGACCCGCGCCGCACCGGTGAGCCCGTGACCGGCACCTTCCGCACGGCTCCCGAGAAGCGGCGCCAGGACGTCAGGTTCGTGTGGTCCGGCGACCTGGCGGGCCAGGGCTGGGGCATCAACGAGTCGATCGGCGGCTACCGGATCTTCGACGCCATGGCGAAGCTGGACCCGGACTTCTTCCTGTGCAGCGGCGACAACATCTACGCCGACGGCGCCATCGCGGCGACGCAGGCGCTGCCCGACGGCAGCCTGTACCGCAACGTCACCACCGAGGAGAAGGCGCACGTCGCGGTCACGCTCGACGACTTCCGCGGCAACTTCCGCTACAACCTGCTGGACCAGGCGCTGCGCCGCTTCAACGCCCAGGTGCCGAACGTCGTCCAGTGGGACGACCACGAGGTCCGCAACAACTGGTACCCGGGCGAGGTCATCGGTTCCGGCACCCCCTACCCGGCCGGCACGAAGCTGGACGACCTGGCGCTGCGCTCCCGGCGCGCGTTCTCCGAGTACTTCCCCGTCTCCACCGTCAGCGGCCGCCCGGACGGACGGATCTACCGCGTCCACCACCACGGTCCGCTCCTCGACGTCTTCGTGCTCGACATGCGCACCTACCGCAACGCCAACTCGCCCGACGACCAGACGACCGACCCGCAGGGCATCCTCGGCGCCGAGCAGCTGGCGTGGCTCGAGCGCGAGCTGTCGCGGTCGCGCGCGGTGTGGAAGGTCATCGCCGCCGACATGCCGCTCGGGCTCGTCGTGCCCGACGGGGTCGAGGGCAAGGCCAACTTCGAGGCCGTCGCCCAGGGCGACCCGGGCGCGCCGCTCGGCCGCGAGCTGCAGATCGCGGAGCTGCTGCGGTACATCAAGCACCGCCGGATCACCGGCACGGTGTGGCTGACGGCCGACGTGCACCACACCTCGGCCCAGCACTACGACCCGTCGCGGGCGGCGTTCAAGGACTTCGAGCCGTTCTGGGAGTTCGTGTCGGGTCCGCTCAACGCCGGTGCCTTCCCGGCGAGCGCCCTCGACGCCACCTTCGGCCCGGACCGGGTGTTCGTGAAGGCCCCGACGGCCTCGAACGTCTCGCCGGCCGAGGGCTACCAGTTCTTCGGCGAGGTCGACATCGACGGCTCCAGCGGCGAGCTGACGGTGCGGCTGCGCGAGTACGACGGCACGGTGCTGTTCACCAGGACGCTGCAGCCCGGTCGCGTGGGCCAGTGACTCCCGTACCCTTGGCGTGGGCCGCGCACCGGCGTCATCCCCCGGTGCGCGGCCTCGGTGTATCCCCGAACTCGCCTGCCGGACAGGCGTCTTCGCAGGTCGGAGCCGATTGTCAGTGGTCGCCTCTACGGTTTTTCCATGACGCGATCTTTGCAGGCCGTGGCCTATCGCCGACCCTCCGCGCTGGAGTCCTCGGCGGGTGAACGACGCCTGGGACTGGAGACCTCCCAGGGTGCGACGCCGATGGGCGTCGAGGACCATCCCCGCTTCTTCGCGGGCTTCCTGACGTCGCCTCAGGTGGCCTCCGCCGGGCTGCTCGCGGTCGCGGACGTGGCCGCCGCGCGTTACTACCAGCGGCAGTTGCCGGCCTCGCTCGACCCGGTGGTGACGGGCAACGGCGACCGGCTGCGCTTCGAGTCCTTCTCCGGCTGCTGCGGGGTCTACGCCCGCCTGGACGTGCTGCGGCCGGGCCTGGACGGCGGCGAGGTGGGGCACGGCACGACGAACGTCGACGTCAACAACCCGCTGCGCGAGGCGCTTTCGCGGATCGGCTCGGAGGATCCGCTCCATCTGCGCGTCGGTCCCGACGAGCTGGCGGTGACCACGCTGGACGGCCCGGTCGTGGAGAAGAAGGTGCCGCTGCCGGACCGGTGGCTGCGCGGCTTCGCGGAGGCCCAGGTGATCGCGGCCGGCTTCGACCTGCGCGCGGAACTGCCCGCGGCGGAGGCCGTCCGGTTCCTGCGCGCACTCCCGCGCGGCGGAGTGCGCGCCTCGATGGGTCCGCGGTGGGTGGTGCCCGCCGGGCGCACCCTGCGGCCGACCACCCGGCCCGTGCCCGGCGCGGTGTGCCTGCCCGGTCCGGAGCGGCTGATCGCCCTTCAGCGCGTGCTGCGCCACGCCACCGCCCTGCGGGTCTACGGCCCCGCTGCCGCCGGAGCCGCCTCCGCCGCCAGTGCGTGGGAGGCCGTGCTGCCCGGGATGCGGCTGACGCTCACGCTGTCGCCGGACGCCTCCCGTGGCTTCTCCGGGGAGGGCGGCGTCCTGGACGCGCTCGCCACCGACGAGGCGGCCGAGGACGCGGAGCTGATCTCGGTGCTCCTCGCCTGGGAACCCCGGATCGACGTCGCCGACCTGGCCGCCTCCGCGGGCCTGCCGGCCGAGCGGGTCCGTGCGGCCCTGGTCCGCCTGGGCACCTCGGGTCGGGTCGGCTACGACACGGCGGAGGCGGCCTACTTCCACCGTGAACTGCCGTACGACGCCGAGCGCGTGGAGCGTCACAACCCGCGCCTGCGTGCGGCCCGGGCGCTGGTGGAGGCGGGCGCCATCGCCGTGGACGGCGCCCTCGGGACGGTGACCGCGCAGGACGGTCATGTGCACCGGGTGCGGGACGAGGCGGGGGTGCTCAGCTGCAGCTGTCTGTGGTGGGCGAAGTACCGGGGCGGGCGCGGACCGTGCAAGCACGCGCTGGCGGTGCGGATGGTGCGGCGCGGCGCAGACGCGGTGGAGCAGGGCGGGACCCGGGTCGACGGGGGTGTGCGATGAGCGTGCTGACGGATGCGGTGCGGGCGGGCCGGACGGCCGAGGTGGTGAGCCTGCTCGACGAGATGACGGACGCCGAACGGCGATCGCTCTTCGGTGAGTTGAAGGCGGTCCGCAAGGAGCTGCGAGCGGCCCCGTGGGACGCCGAATCCCGTCGCGCCTATCCGCCGCTGTATGTGGCCGGGGTGGCCTGCCAGACGGGTGCGGCGGCCGTCGCGACCTGGATCGCGGCCGCCGACATGCGCTGGTCCCGGACGTCGCCGGCGCTGCTGCTGCGCATCCTGGGCGACCGCGACCCGAGCTGGCTCGCCGACCTGACCCACCGGCTGGCGCAGCGTCCCGAGAGCGCGGGCGTGCCGTACGAGCTGATGGCCGGGCTGGTGCGGCTGTCGGGCTGCCCGGTGCCGACGACGGACGCGTACGTACGGGGCTGGCTGGGCCACATCGCCGGGACCTGGCAGCGGGAGGAGTCCGTGCTGAACCGGCTGCGGCAGGACCCGTACCTGCCGCGGCTCGTGGCGGCGCTCTTCGAGACCGAGGACATCGGGAGCTTCTTCGGCTGGCTGGCCGGGGAGGGCCCGAACAGCTGGTACGGCGCGCTGACACAGCTGGCCGGCGAGGGCACCCTGGACCGCGGGGCGATGGTGAACGCCTGTGTGGCCCGGCTTCTGCGGGGCGGTTCCGCCGCCGACCAGCGCGCGTTCCTGCGCCTGTTGAAGGAACTGTCCCTCACACCGGCCGAGCAGCGTGAGCGGACCGCGGACTGGCTCGCGCTCGCCTCCGACGCGGCCTCCCCGGTCGCCTCGCACGCGCAGTCGGTGCTCGGTGCCCTCGCCCTGGCGGGCGAGCTGACGCCTCGGCAGCTGGCGGAGATGTCCGACGCGGTGCTGTTCCGCCCCGAGCGGAAGCTGGTGCGCGCCCAGCTCGTCCTGCTCGGCAAGGCCCTCACCCGGGACGCCTCCGGGGCCGAGACGCTACTACCCGCTCTCGCGCAGGCCTTCGGACACGAGGACTCCGATGTGCAGGAGCGGGCGCTCAAGCTGGTGGAGCGCCATCTCAAGAAGGTCGGATCGGCACAGGTACGGGCCGAACTGGCCGCCGCGGCGGACCAGTTGCCGTCGGCTCTGCGCGTGCGGGCGGTCTCGACGCTCGGCGCCGAGCGGGTGGTACCCGAGCCCTTCGTGTACGAGGAGGTGCTGCCTCCGGTCCCGCAACCAGTGCGGCTGGCGCCCACGCCGGAGTCGGCGGCCGAGGTCGCCGAGGAGGTCAATGCGCTGATGGCCACGGAGGGGGACGTGGCCACGTTCGAGCGGGCGCTGGACGGTCTCGTGCGGCACGCCCACCGGAACGGTGACGGTCTCCTCGAGGCGCTCGCGCCGGTGGTCGCCCGCCGCTGGTGGAACAGCACGGACACCGGGTACGTCATGCACCCGGACGACCACTTCGGCCGGGCCAACCGCGTCCTCACGGCCGCGGACGGGCTCGACCTCCTCCTCGCCACGCTCCGGGGACGCGTGCGCACGGCGACGCTTCTGGCGCCGGTCCAGCACGGGACCGCGGCCCAAGCCTGCATCCACAGCCCGCTCTCCCGGGCCTTCGAGGCCCGCCTGTGGGAGGTGGCGTACCGGCTGCGGACCGACCCGCTGCCGTTCCTGCTGTCGACGCCCACCTGGAGCACGGGCCTGTTGGAGCCGGACGAACTGGTGGCCCGCCTGGACGAGTACCGGCGCCTGGGCGCGCGGGTTTCGGCGGCGGACTTCGCACAGGCACTGCTGCGGGTACGCCGGGCCGACCGCGGTGCGGCCACGGTGGCCGCCGAGCGCGCGGCGGCGCTCGGCACGGCGGAGGGTGCGCGGCTCGCCGCCTGGCTGACGTACGAGGGCCCCGATCTGCCCACGGACCGGCGGCGGTCCTCGGGCGCCCGCATCCTGCTCGAGTGCGGTGAACTCCTGCAGCTCCAGGAGGACTTCCCTGCGGAGTTCCGTCCGCTGGGCAGGCCGGTGACCGTGTTCAGGGAGCGCTGGTACTGCTACCACTGGGACCCGGGCATGCGCGGCCACTGGCTGGCGCTGCTGCCCGAGCGGCGCGAGCTGGTGGCGATACGCCTGCTGCGCGACGCGTCCACCGCGGCCGTGGACGACATGCGGGGCGCCGCCTCCTTCCTGCCCCTGCTCGCCGAGGCGGGCGGCGAGGCGGGCGAGGCCGTCCACCTGTGCCTGGCGTACGGGCTCGGCGCCCGGCAGCCGGAGGACCGGCTCGCCGCAGTGGACGCGCTGCTGACGCTGGCGGCGGACGGGCAGCTCGACGGGGCCCGACTGGGCGCGGATCTGGGGCAGTTGATACGCCGCGGGGCGGTGAAGCCGCTCCGCCTGGCGGAATCGGCCCGCACCGCGGCGGCCACGGGCGCGAACGCCACGATCTGGGGGATGCTGCGGCACACCCTGCCCGTGCTGCTGGCCGAGCTCGCGGTGGGCGGCACGGGAGCGTCGGCGCGCGGCCTCGGTGAGCTGCTGGCGGTGGCCGCGGAGTGCGCCGAGCGTTCCGGAGCCCGCGGCGAACTACCACACCTGGCACAGACGGCGCAGCGCCGCGGCTCGTCCCGGCTGGTGTCGCAGGCACGCCGGCTGCGCAGCGCGCTGGCGCCGGAGCTGGCCGCCTGATGCCGGGTGCGGGCGCAGTGCCGGTGTGCCCGGTCGCACGCCGCAACAGTCAAAAATTCCACAAAAGGCACATAGACATGCTTTACCCATCGGTCACAAAGCGTTCGTGATCACGCAACACCCTTCCTTCACAGTGGTTCCATGAGTCGATACATGTCTGACGTGACGCGTACGCAGCAGGGTGGTTCGGTACGGACGGCGGTCCGGGCCGCCAAGGAGGGGTTCCAGACGTGGTGGACACGCCGCCACGAACACGCACCGCCGTCGAGCGATACCGGCGCCCGGTCACTGCCGCTGGAGCAGCAGGCCGGGCCGTCCGTGGAGAGTTCGCTGTGGCGGATGCGGACGACGGTGAAGGACGAGCCGGGATCGCTGGCCGCGCTGTGCACCGCGCTGGCCGGCCGGCGGGTCGACATCCTGAGCCTGCAGACGCATCCGCTGGCCGAGGGCACCGTGGACGAGTTCCTGCTGCGGGCTCCCGGTGAGCTCATGGCGTCCGAGCTCACCGAGGTGGTGTCGCTGGCCGGCGGCACCGACACATGGCTCGAGCGGGCCGACGCCCACGACCTGGTCGATGCGCCCACCCGGGTCCTGGGCCTCGCCGCGCGTACCGCCCTGGACTCGGCCGAACTGCCGCTCGCGCTCCGGCAGTTGCTGGGCCGGTGCACCATCCGTCAGTTGCCGGCGGCGCCGGTCGGCGGTGGCAGGGCGCCGCAGGGCGTGCCCGACGAGGGGGCGCTGGAGGACACCGTCATGCGGCTGCGGGCGCCGGACGGCGGAGTGATCACCGTGGAGCGGCCGTATCTGGCGTTCACGCCCACCGAGTTCGCCCGGGCGCGGGCGCTGGTGGAGCTGGACGCCCGGCTCGGCCCGCGCCTGCCGCTCGGCCAGGACGTGCTGACGCTGCCCGAGGGCAACGAGATCACCGTGCGCCGGGCCGACGAGCGCGACCTGGAGGCCGCGAGGGCGATGCACGACCGCTGCTCGTCGCGGACGCTCGGCCTGCGCTACCACGGGCCGGTCGGCGACGCGGACCGCTACCTCAGCCACCTGCTCAGCCCGCGCTTCGGCCGCACGCTGGCGGTGCAGACGGCGTCGGGCCGCATCGTCGGCCTGGGACACCTGCTGTGGGACGGGGACGAGACGGAGGTCGCGCTGCTGGTCGAGGACAAGTGGCAGCGGCGCGGCATCGGCGGTGAACTGCTGCGGCGGCTCGTGTCGCTGGCGGTCGAGGCGCGCTGCGCCAGCGTGTACGCCGTGACGCAGGCGTCCAACACCGGCATGGTCGGGGCGATGCGGGGCCTGGGGCTCCCCCTCGACTATCAGATCGAGGAGGGCACCCTGGTCATCACGGCCCGGCTGGACGAGGGCGCGTGGCCCGGAGAGCTGTCCGGTGCCGGTGAATTTGGGCGGGTCGAAGCGCCCTAGGGGTTTCGCTCAGATGGCGACCGCGGGTGCGTCGTGGCTGAGCGCGCAGTTCCCCGCGCCCCTGACGGGGCTCGGGGCCGCCCCCAACGCCTCGTCCAGGTCCGTCCAGAGGTCTTCCACGTCCTCCAGCCCCACCGACAGGCGCAGCAGGTGGTCGCTGACGCCCGCGCCTCGGCGGTCGTCGGCGTCCACGATGCGGTGGCTGATGGAGGCGGGGTGCTGGATGAGGGTGTCGACGCTGCCCAGGCTCACCGCCGGGGTGATCAGGCGGACGGCGGCGATGACCTCGTGCGGGTCGCCCGTCACCTCGAAGGCGATCATCGCGCCGCCGATGCGCGGGTAGTGGACGCGGGAGACACGGGGGTCGGCGGCGAGGCGGCGGGCGAGTTCGGCGGCGTTCGCGGAGGCCGCGCGCACGCGCACCGGAAGGGTCGCGAGTCCGCGCAGCAGCAGGTAGCCGGCGAGCGGGTGCAGGACGCCACCGGTGGCGAAGCGGACCTGCCGCAGCTGCCCGGCGAGCTCCTCGTCGCAGGCCACCACGCCGGCCATCACGTCCCCGTGCCCGCCGAGGTACTTGGTGGCGCTGTGCAGCACCAGCCGTGCACCCTGTTCGGCCGGGCGCTGCAGCACCGGTGTGGCGAAGGTGTTGTCGGCGAGCAGCGGGACGGTGCCGCAGGCGTGGGCGACGGCCCGCAGGTCGACTTCGGCCAGGGTCGGGTTGGCCGGGGACTCGACCATCACCAGGCCGGTGTCGGGGCGCAGCGCGTCGGTGATCCCGGCGGGGTCGGTCCAGGTCACCTCGGAGCCGAGCAGGCCCGCGGTGAGCAGGTGGTCGCTGCAGCCGTACAGCGGCCGTACGGCGACGACGTGGCGCAGGCCGGCCGAGGCCCGCACCAGCAGGACGGCGGTGAGCGCGGCCATGCCGCTGGCGAACGCCACCGCGGACTCGGTGCCCTCCAGCCGGGCGAGCGCGGTCTCGAAGCGGGCGACCGTCGGATTGCCGAGGCGCCCGTAGACGGGCGGCCCCTCGGGCTCGGCACCGGTGGTGGCGAAAGCGTCGATCCGGGCGGCCTCGCCCCGGCTGTCGTACGAGGGATACGTGGTCGACAGGTCGATCGGCGCGGCGTGCAGTCCCTGCCGGGCGAGATCGTCGCGGCCGGCATGGACGGCTTCGGTGGCCAGTGCTCTCGGCGCGCCGTGCAGTGCTCTCGTGGAGTCCATGGACGGAGGATGAACAACCACCGGGTCACCCGGCGCGGACCCCGTGCTACGTTCGGCCGATGGCCGAATCTGTCGTACTGGATCCGGTGGACCTCCATCTGCTGCGGCTGCTGCAGAACGACGCCCGGACCACCTACCGTGACCTCGCCGCCCAGGTCGGCGTGGCGGCGTCGACCTGCCTGGACCGCGTGACGCGGCTGCGCCGCGCGGGCGTGATCCTCGGGCATCAGCTCCGGCTCGATCCGGCCAAGCTCGGGCGGGGCCTGGAGGCGCTGCTCTCGGTGCAGGTCAGGCCGCACCGGCGGGAGCTGGTCGGGCCGTTCGTGGACCGCATCAAGGCGCTGCCGGAGTCCCGTACGGTCTTCCATCTCACCGGCCCCGACGACTACCTCGTGCACGTGGCGGTCGCCGACATGGCGGATCTGCAGCGGCTGGTCCTGGACGAGTTCACCTCGCGGCGCGAAGTGGCGCGCGTGGAGACCCGGTTGATCTTCCAGCAGTGGGACTGCGGACCGCTGCTGCCGCCTTCGCCCTCGGCACAATCCACGTGACGTGCGGCGGCCCCTCGTACGAGGATGGGCCGCATGTCACAGACCACGAACCCGCTGCCCCGAGAGGTCGCCGACGCCTACGTCGACGAGCTCATCGCCCTCGACCCGGTGACCGGCACGTACCTCGGCGTGAAGGAGAGTTCGAGCAGACTGCCCGATCTGTCGCCCGCGGGCCAGGAGGCGCAGGCGGAGCTGGCGCGGCGGACGCTGGCGCGGCTCGACGAGGCCGAGCGGCAGCCCGGCGCCGACAGTGACATCGAGCGCCGGTGCGGCCGGCTGCTGCGCGAGCGGCTGACCGCCGAACTGGCCGTGCACGAGGCCGAGGAGGGCCTGCGCGCGGTCGGCAACATGGCGACCCCCGCCCACTCGGTGCGCGACGTCTTCACCGTGACCCCGAACCAGACCGACGAGGACTGGGCGGCGATCGCCGAGCGGCTGCGTGCCGTGCCCGCGGCGCTGGCGGGCTACCGCGAGTCCCTCACGCTCGGTCTGGAGCGCAAGCTCCTCGCGGCTCCGCGTCCGACGGCCACCTTCGTCGAGCAGCTCACCGAGTGGTCGGACGGGGACGGCAGGGACCGCGGCTGGTTCGAGGACTTCGCCTCGGCCGGTCCCGAGTCGCTGCGCGCGGAGCTGGACGAGGCGGCCCGTACGGCGACCGCCGCCGTGGTGGAGCTGCGCGACTGGATGCGCGACGTGTACGCGCCGGCCGTCGAGGGCGCGCCGAACACGGTGGGCCGCGAGCGGTACGCGCGCTGGGCGCGCTACTTCAACGGCACGGATCTCGACCTGGACGAGGCGTACGCGTACGGCTGGTCCGAGTACCACCGGCTGCTCGGCGAGATGAAGCAGGAGGCCGAGAAGATCCTGCCCGGCGCCGAGACCCCGTGGGTGGCGCTGGCCCACCTCGACGAGCACGGCAAGCACATCGAGGGCGTCGACGAGGTCCGCGACTGGCTGCAGGGCCTGATGGACCAGGCGATCGACGAGCTGGACGGCACGCACTTCGAACTCGCCGAGCGGGTGCGGAAGGTGGAGTCGTGCATCGCCCCGCCCGGCAGCGCGGCGGCGCCGTACTACACGGCCCCCTCGGAGGACTTCTCCCGCCCCGGCCGCACATGGCTGCCGACGATGGGGCAGACCCGTTTCCCGGTCTACGACCTCGTCTCGACCTGGTACCACGAGGGCGTTCCGGGGCATCACCTCCAGCTCGCGCAGTGGGCCCACGTCGCCGGGAACCTCTCCCGCTACCAGGCCACCATCGGCGGGGTCAGCGCCAACGCCGAGGGCTGGGCGCTGTACGCGGAGCGGCTGATGGACGAGCTGGGCTACCTCACGGACGCGGAGCAGCGGCTCGGCTACCTCGACGCGCAGATGATGCGGGCCGCCCGGGTCATCGTCGACATCGGCATGCACCTGGAGCTGGAGATCCCGGCGGACTCGCCCTTCCACCCCGGCGAGCGCTGGACGCCCGAGCTCGCCCAGGAGTTCTTCGGCTCGCACAGCAGCCGCCCGGCGGACTTCGTGGAGAGCGAGCTGACCCGCTACCTCACGATCCCCGGCCAGGCGATCGGCTACAAGCTCGGCGAGCGGGCCTGGCTGCTGGGCCGGGAGAAGGCGCGCGAGCGGCACGGCGACGCCTTCGACCTCAAGGCCTGGCACATGGCGGCGCTCTCCCAGGGCTCGCTCGGCCTGGACGACCTGGTGGACGAGCTCGCCCAGCTCTGAGCCGGGCACGATCCGGACGTCAGAACCGGTTCAGGACCGTTTCCGGACCGGTTCCGGTCCGGCTCAGCGGCGGAAGCCGCCCTCCGAGTCGATCACCTGACCCGTGATCCAGTCCGCCTCGTCCGTGGCGAGCCACGCGATGAGGCGGGCCGGGTCGTCGGGCCTGCCCCAGCGGCCCGCGGGGAAGTGGGCGGCGACCATCTCGTACGTCTCCCCGGTCGCGTAACCCGTGTCCACCGGGCCCGGGTTGACGGTGTTCACCGTGATCGCCCGTTCGGCGAGGGTGGTCGACAGGGAGCGCGTGATCGACGCGAGGGCGCCCTTCTGGAGGGCGTAGGCGATCTCGTCCGGCATGCCGCCCGCGATGTCCTGACCGGAGGTCATCGTCACGACGCGTCCGCCGGGGGTTCGCGCGGGCAGGGCGGCGCGGTGGCGGGCGTAGGCCTGGACGAGGAGCAGCACCGAGCGCGTGTCGACGGCCCAGTGCGCGTCGAGCATCGCGGCGTCGATGGTGTCGAGGGTGCCGTCGCTGCCGCTGAGGGCGTGGTTGGCGACGAGGATGTCGAGCCGGCCGCCGAGCGCCGCGGCGGCCGTGGCGACCAGCTCAGCGGGTGCGGCCGGGTCGCTCAAGTCGCCCGGTCCCGCGACGACTTGGGCCGAAGGATCGCCGAGCGCCGCACGGACGGAGGCGGTCACGTCCTCGATACGGTCGCCGCCCCAGGGCATGGCGGTGTCGTGCGGCACATGATGGTGCAGATAGACGCTCGCCCCGTACGCGGCGAGCCGCCGGGCCACGGCATGTCCGATGCCGGCGCGTCTGCTCGCCCCGGTCACCAGAGCGGTACGGCCGCGCAGGGGCAGCGGATCACGGCGCAGTTCTTCGGGTCCGGGGTGCGGCGGGAGCGACATGGACGACCATGATGGAGATCACCGGCCGGTTTCGCACCCGAATATCCGCGCGGCCCCAGTGGGCCACCCCGGGCTGCCGGCGCGCGCCAAGTCCTAGGGCAGCGACCGCAGTTGTACGAGGCCCAGCCAAGTCTCCGGACCCGGCTGGACGTTGGCCGCGCGTACCGCGTACCTGCCCGGTGCCAGTTCTACCCGGAGGGTCTCGGTGCGCTGCGTCTCGCCGCCGGGAAAGGCCGAGTCGAACAGCACGACCGGTCCCGGCACCACCCAGTGCACCTCCTGCCCCCAGTCCGCGGCGGCGAGGGCGGCCGGTACGCCGGACAGGAGTTCGTCCTCGGAGTTCGCGGCCCACCACCGGACGAAGGTGCCGTGCTCCGGCAGGTAGGCGGTGGCGGCGGGTTCGTCGCCCAGGACCAGGGCCGCCGAGTCGCCGACCGGGAGCAGTCCGACGAAGCCGTCGACCTCACAGGCCCGGTCGTAGTCGGACGCGTTCTCCTCGCCGTCGGCGCCCGCCCAGAACGGCAGCACCGTCTCCGGCACCGCGATGAGCGGCCCACCGCCCGACTCGACCCACTCCACCGCTCCGGCCTCCGCGTATCGCACCATGGTGCGGAACGGTACACGCACCAGGAACTCTCAACTCCGCTTTCCTCTCAGCAGCCGCAGTCGTCCCCGGCCGCGGGTGCCGTCAACGGGTCCGGGGTGCGCCGCTCGCGGCCCTCCCAGGTCTCGAACTCGAAGCCCTCGCGCGCCCAGTACTCGAAGCCGCCGAGCATCTCCTTGACCTGGTAGCCGAGTTCGGCGAGGGCGAGGGCGGCCCGGGTCGCGCCGTTGCAGCCGGGGCCCCAGCAGTACGTGACCACCGGCACCGCCGGGTCGAGGAGCTGCCCGGCCTGCTCGGGGATGAGCGCGGTCGGCAGGTGGACCGCGCCGGGCACGTGCCCCTGGTCCCAGGCCTCGGTCGAGCGGGAGTCCAGGACGACGAACCCGGGGTCGCCGCCGGCCGCGAGCGCGGCGGCGACGTCGGACACGTCGGCGTGGAAGACGAGGCTCGCGCGGAAGTAGGCGGCGGCCTCGGCCGGGGCGGCGGGGGCCGTGCGCAGGACGGGATTCACGGTGTCAGCGATCATGTGCAGAAATCTATGCCGGTCGTGAGGCCGTCTGAAGCGGCGATCCCCGGGCCTGCCCTTGATCGGCCGGGGATTCCCCTGCTATCCATCACGGATGACCACGTTTTCCCCGGACGCCACCGACTGGCGCATCCTCGACGTCCTCCAGCGCGAGGGGCGCGCCAGCTTCGCCGAGCTGGCGCGCGCCGTCTCCATGTCGCCGAGCGCGGTGACCGAACGGGTGCGCCGCCTGGAGGAGGCGGGCGTCATCCAGGGCTACGCCGCCGTCGTCGACCCGGACCGGCTGGGGCTGCCGATCCTGGCGTTCGTACGGCTCAGGTATCCGAACGGAAACTACAAGCCCTTCCACGACCTGGTCGCCGTGACCCCGGAGATCCTCGAGGCGCACCATGTGACGGGCGACGACTGCTTCGTCATCAAGGTCGCCGCGCGCACGATGCGCCATCTGGAAGAGGTGGCCGGCCGGATCGGCGCGCTGGGCTCTGTGACCACGAGCGTCGTCTACTCGTCCCCGCTGCCCCGGCGGCCGCTCGGCCACTGACAGGCGGCACCAGCCGGTCCTACCGGGCTCCCCGCTGCCGCAGCACGGACCCGGATCTGCCCTTCACGACCTCCAGCTGCGCGTGGATACGGCGTCTGAGGTCCGCCACGTGGCTGACGATCCCGACGCTGCGGTCCCGTTCGCGCAGGGAGTCGAGCACGTCGAGGACCTCGTCGAGGGTCTGGTCGTCGAGGCTGCCGAAGCCCTCGTCGATGAAGAGCGTGTCCAGGCGGACCCCGCCGGCCTCGTCGGTGACGACGTCTGCGAGGCCGAGGGCGAGCGCGAGCGAGGCGAAGAACGTCTCGCCGCCCGACAGCGTCGCCGTGTCCCGCTCCCGTCCGGTCCACGCGTCGACGACATGCAGCCCGAGGCCGCTGCGGCCGCGTCCGGCCCGGTCGTCGGAGTGGACGAGGGTGTACCGGCCCGACGACATCCGCTGCAGCCGCACGGTCGCCGCGGCCGCCACCTGCTCCAGACGGGCCGCCAGCACGTACGACTCCAGGCGCATCTTGCGCTCGTTCTCCGCCGAGGTGCCCGCGGCGAGCGCGGCCAGGCGGGCCACCCGGTCGTACTCCTCGCGCAGCGGCGCCAGGCGGCGTACGCCCGCGGCCGCCCGCGCGGAGAGCCGGTCGAGCTCGCCGCAC
>NZ_JBHVGU010000024.1:113240-156295 GCF_042800575.1 Streptomyces sp. NPDC057616 | reverse complement strand
CGACCGCGACGGAACCTTCGAACCGAAGATCGTGAAGAAGCGACAGCGACGTCTGACCGACGTCGACGAGACGGTCATCTCACTCGCCGCGAAGGAGAAACCATGAACAACTCCTTACCCAAGTCTGCCTAGGACACCAGAGAGGTGTTCGCCGGTCTCGACTGGGGCGAGAGTCACCACCAGCTCTGCCTCGTCCACAAGGCCGGGCACGTCGTGCACCAGGGCCGGTACACGCATACCGCTGACGGCCTCGAACGCCTTGACCGGCACCTGCACCGCCACGCTCCGCTGATGGGGATCGCCATCGAACGGGGCGAGGGCCTACTCGTCGAGCGCCTCCAGGCCGCAGATCACACGCTCTACTGCGTATCCCCGAAGGTCTCCGCCAGGGCACGGGAACGCTATCGGATGGCGCCGAAGAAGGACGACGCCTTCGACGCGTTCGTCCTTGCCGACAGCCTCTGCCACGAGTTCCGGCACTGGCGGCCGCTGCCCGTGGCCTCGCCGCAGCTGGCCGAGCTTCGGGCTGTCATCCGCGACCGGGAGCGCGTTGTCTGGAACCAGCGCGATCTCGAGAACCAACTTCGGGCCATCCTGCAGTCCTACCACCCGGCTGTACTGCACCTTTTTCTCTTCCCCGGACCGGGACATCAGCCTGCCATTCCTGAACGACTACCCCACGCCCGAGCAGGCCCGTCGGGTGGGGCCCGAGCGGATGAAGGCGTTCACCGGCCGTCACGGGTATTCCGGACACACCCGATCTGAGGTGCTGGTCGAGCGGCTGCGGACCCATCTGTTGAGCGCGGCTCCGGGCACGGTCGCCGGCAAGCAGCTGACCGCCGTGCTCTTCGCCGAGCAACTCGCCCTGCTCAACGACCACATCCGCGTCTTGAACAAGCGCGTGGACGAGCTGCTTGCCGTTCATCCCGACGCGCCGATCTTCCTCAGCTTCCCCTGCATGGGACGCTCCTGCGCGGCGTTCCTCCTGGCCGAGATGGGGGAGGACCGCGACCGTTTCCCCACCCCGGCCGCGCTGACGGCCGAGACCGGCGTCGCTCCGGTCACTCGGGCTTCCGGCCGAACCCGACAGGTTCGCTTCCGCTACGCGGCCAACAAGCGTATGCGGCACGCGGTGGACTGGTGGGTCTTCAACATGACCCGCGAAGTCCCCTGGGTCCGAGAGGCATATGAGCAGGCCAGGAACCACGGGCAACCCCACCATCGCACCATTCGAGGCCTCGGTGCCCGCTGGGTCCGTGTCCTCTGGCGCTGCTGGCAGGACCGCACCTGCTACGACCCCGCCCTGCACCACGGGGCCCCGCAGGAGGACCGACTGACCGGCTGAGAGCGATCTGACGCATCCGCGGGACGATCACAGCCTGGTCCCGCGGCGCTTCACCATGCCCCCGGACCCACTTCACTCGCCCCGGCTTCCAACAACATCCAAAAAAATAGGGAGGTTGACAGTGGGAGTCTGCGTGGTTCACCTGCGCAACTCGTTCCGTTACGCCGCCCGTCGGGACTTGGACAAGGTCGCAGGGGCCCTCAAGCCCGTCTACACCGCACCAGCGAGGACGCGGCCACGGAGCGGTTCCTGGAGTTCCAGGAGTCCTGGGGGAAGAGGTATCCGGCGATCGTGAAGCTGTGGTCGGACGCCTGGGCCGAGTTCGTGCCCTTCCTCTCCTTCGACGTCGAGATACGCAAGGTCATCTGCAGCACGAACGCCATCGAGAGCGTCAACGCCCGCATCCGCAAGGCCGTCCGCGCCCGCGGACACTTCAATGAAGCCGCCGCCCTCAAGTGCATCTACATGGCGCTGATGAGCCTCGACCCGACGGGCAAGGGCCGCAAGCGGTGGACCATGCGCTGGAAGACCCCGCTGAACGCCTTCCAGATCGCCTTCGAGGGCCGCCTGACCCCGAGCAACAACTGACCTTCAACAACCAAGATCAGGCGTTAAATTGACACACCCCCTCGACGGCCAAGGCGCCCTGCGCCCGGAAAACCCCTGAGTCCCAAGCGGCTCTTCAGACAAGACCAGCGCGAGAACCCGCTGAACAGCAGACACCTCCGAACGTCACCGTTCGCTGGCGTCGCCTAACGGCCGGGTGCACGATACATCGCTCGTGCACCCGGCCATCGTCATCCTCCGAGTCAGAAAGACCGGCTTGGTCCACCGCAAGGCACCCCTGACCGAAACCGGCCACCTGCGCCTGGCACAGTGCGTCGTCGACGATCAATGGATACTCCGCCGAGCGGCCGAACGCTTCCAAGTCTCACCCACCACAGCGAAACGGTGGTCTGAGCGCTACCGCGAGCAGGGATCAGCTGGGATGACGGATCGCTCCAGCCGCCTGCGCCTCAGCCCGCGACGCACGCCGACCCGCACCGAGCGGCGCATCATCAAAATCCGCGTCCTGCGCCGCTGGGGCTCAGCCCGCATCGCCTACCTGCTCGGCCTCAACCCCTCCACCGTGCACCGAGTGCTCAGCCGATACCGAGTCGCCCGGCTATCGCATCTGGACCGCACCACAGGCCGCGTAATCCGACGCTACGAGTAGTCCGCACCAGGCGACTTGGTGCACGTCGGCATCAAAAAGCTCGGCAACATAACCAACGGCGGAAGCCGTCAGGTCCTGGGCCGTCAGGCCGGTCGCAAGAACCGGATCGGCGGCGGTTACAGCTACATCCACAACGCCGTCGACGACCACTCCCGCCTGGCCTACAGCGAGATTCTCACCGACGAGAAGAAGAGACCACCTCCGGATTCTGGACCCGGGCGCAGAACGTCTTCGACCGGGCCGGGATCACCGTCCAGCGTTACCTGACCGACAACGGCTCCTGCTACCGCTCGCGCGCATGGTCCAGCCCCCTGGCCGACGCAGGAATCACCCACCAACGCACCCGCCCCTACCGCCCGCAGACCAACGGGAAGGTCGAACGCTTCAACCGCACCCTCCTTGACGAATGGGCCTGGGGACGCCGCTCAGGGGCTCCCCAAGCTCCTTCGGGTCAGGACGTTCCCTTCACACGCTTGAAGAGCCGGCCAGCGAGGTCAACGCCGGTGACCAGACCACTGCCGTCGCGGGAGAAGTAGCCGCGCTGCCCTTCGAGACCGCCTTCGGTGACGATGTACTCGTCGCCTTCGCCGGGAAGGAAGCCGATGCCTGCGGCCGGGTGGTCCGGAGGCATCTCCTCGTCCGATGCCGCGCGGATCTCCGGTTTGATCTCGACCGCCAGGGTGAGACGGGTGCCGTCGGTGGCGATGTCGAGGTTCAGAGCGTCGATCTCGTAGCGGCCGACGACTTGTTGGGCATGGCCCTCGTCGTACGGGAGTGGCTCCGCCGTCTTCTCGGCGACGCCGAGATAGTGCTCGAGGGCCCACCGCACGACGGACTGGTTGAACTGGTAGCCGTCCGGGCCGACGTTGGCCAGGGAGACCACAGCGAAGTCGCGCTCGGGCACGATGAGCAGTTCGGCGAACTGGCCGTTGCCCGAGCCGCCGCTACCGATCCCGTGGAGGCCGTCCAGGTCGTGCAGGAACCAGCAGATGCCGAAGCCGTCACCGAGCGTGCTGGCTCGCAGCTCGACCGTCTGCTCCCGCATGCGGTGCAGCTCCGCGGCGGGCAACACACCTTCTCCGTCGCCGAGTTGGAACCTGGCCCAGCGCAGCAGATCGCCCACCGAGGAGGCGAGACCACCGCCGGGGTTGTCGCCGCGCGCGCCTTCCTTGAATCCTCCCCAGGGTCGGGCGGGGCGCAGTTCGCCGTCGTCGCCGCGGTTGTAGCCGACGGCGAACTTGCGGACCATCACCTCGGACAGGCCGTACACGGTGTCCGCGAGGCCCACGGGCTCCAGGACGAGCGAGGCCATGGCCTGCTCGAAAGGCAGGCCCGTGACCTTCTCGATGATCCGTCCTGCCAGGTTGTATCCGGCCTGGCTGTACGAGGCGCGGGCCCCGGGCGGCGCGATCAGCGGCAGCTGGGGCAGCTTCGCCACAAGCCCAGCCAGGGAGCGGTCGCCCTCACCGTCGTCGATCAAGTTCCAGTCCAGACCCGAGGTGTGATTGAGCAGGTTCAGGACAGTGATCCGCTCCGCGGCCCGCTCGTCGGCGAGCCTCAGCTCGGGCACGTAGTGGCGCGCCGGCGCGGCCAGGTCCACCTTTCCCTCGGCGACCAGACGCATCAGTGCGGTCGCTGTGAAGGTCTTGGAGACCGAGGCCAGCGGGAACAGCGTCTTCTCGTCGACAGGCTGCGGGTTGCTCAGGCTCGTCACGCCGTGCAAGGCGTAGATCTCCTGGCCGTCAAGCAACACCCCGACCGCCACACCGGGAACGCCGAGCTCCGCGGCCTTCGCGTCGACGTACTCCGACAACTTGTCCTGCAACATGGCTCCCCCTTCGAGTACTTGCACTAAGTGCAAGGCGGAGCATAGATACCTGCTCAAACCAAGCGCAAGAAGATTTCATGAACTAAGTTCAAGTAGAGTTGTGACCATGCCGCGAGACACGCTGACCGTAGACCGGATCGTCCGTGCGGCCACCGAGCTGCTTGACGACGAGGGCCTGGACGGCCTCAACATGCGAAGCCTGGCGACGCGGCTCGGCTCGGCCGCGACGGCCGTCTACTGGCACGTCAAGGGCAAGGACGAGCTGGTCCGACTTGCCGCCGACGCAGTCTGGCACGAGGTCGAGCTGCCCGATCTCGCCGCCACCGACTGGCGCACCGCCGCCACCGCGCACGCCAACGGCATACATGCGATGCTCACCCGACACCCCTGGCTCGTCCAGGCATTCAGCAGCCACCTCCTGTACGGACCCGGCCAGGCCCAGCACCACGACCTGGGTCTCGCCATCTACGAGAAGGCCGGCTTCGCCGCCGCCAACGCGGACCGGGCAGCCGCCACCCTGTTCACCTTCGTGCTCGGCAGCGCACTCGGGCCCGCCGCACAGGTCTCGCTGCACCGCCGACTGGGCAAAAGAAGCGCAGGTGCCGAGCGTCTGATGGACGAAGCCATGGCACACGCCACCGAGACCGCCGCGCAGTTCCCGCGGCTGCGCGAACGCCTCGGCACCAGCGCCGCCTCGGAGTACGCCGCAGCGCCCGACGACACCTTCGCATTCGGCCTCCAGTCCATCCTGGACGGCTTCGAGGTCCGTCTCGCCGCTGACGACGCAAGCTACCGCGGGTGACCCACCCGCGGGCAGACCATCCATCCCCGCGCTGCCGGCAAGAAACCACTGGGACGGCCTGACCACCAACTCCAGCCACCGCGCCGCCACCAGTGACGGTCCGTCACCGTTCCCCGGAATCGATGACCTGGGACACCGCTGTAGGTGAGTGGTGCGCACAACCGAGCACTTGGTGGAGCGCCCGGCTCGGTACAGGGATGTCGGCGGTACGTCCCGCACCGTGGCGATGCCGAGGTCGCCGTGCGCGCGGAGACCGTCGCCTCGATGGCTGCCGTCGACTGGAGATCCACGCCCGCGAGGCGCTGGGCATCGACCCCGGCGACCTGCCCTCCCGAAGCTCGCTGCGGCCCCTCCTTCGACTCTCCGAGCCCCGCTCGCTGCCCGTGCCGTCGTACCTCCTCGGCGCCACTACACCGCGGCCCGTCGGTCCTAGCCTTGGCCCGCCGGCCTCTTCCTGCCGTGCCATTGTCGCCGAAGCGACCGCTGGCACCTGGTGGTTCAGCGATCTGCGCCGCCGCGTCCTCGGCGGCGCGGCGCTCGGCGTCACTCGTCTGCAGGGCAGCCTGAATCGGGACGGTCATCGGCTGGTCCGCGGCACCACCGTCGACTCCGCCGCTGGCCGATCCGTCAACGGCGTCCGCGCACGGACGGGGGGAATCCCCGCGCCAGGAACTCGACTGCGTCAGCGGCCGGCCGGGCGGAAAGAGCTTGAAGTGCGCGGCCCATGGTGCGGCAACCTCGGCAAACCGATTGCGGTCCGGTCAGTGCCCCGGATACGGTCCGCACATGTCTGCTCTGCTCTGTGACGTCTAGCTCGGATACCGGCCTCGACACCACCCTTGTATCCTCGAGCTGTCACGGAGCGTAACTTAAAGTGAAAACCTTTCGTGGTCTCGGCCTGCTCCGAAACCGGGACTTCTCCCTGTTGCTGAGCGGCCAGCTGGTCTCCTCCATAGGCGATCAGGCTCAGTCCATCGCCCTGCCGCTGATCGTGCTGACCCTCACCGGGTCGGCCACCCACGCCGGGTACGTACTCGGCGTCGGCACCCTTTCGTTCCTGGTCTTCGGGCTGATCGCCGGAGCGCTCGTCGATCGATGGGATCGCAGGCACACCATGATCTGGTGCGAGCTCGGACGGACCGCGCTCACGGCCGGTGTCACCGTAGAGCTGTGGCTGGACAGGCTCACGATGCCTCAGCTGTATGCGACGGCCGTGCTCTCCGGGATCCTCACCACCCTCTTCCAGGTGGCCAACACCGCTGCGCTGCCCAATGTGGTCGGTCCGCGGCAACTGTCCGCCGCGCTCGGCTATTCGCAGTCCGCCGCCAATGCGGTGCGCGTCTTCGGCGCCTCACTCGCCGGGGCGCTCTACGCCCTCGGACGGACCGTGCCCTTCGCCGTCAACGCGGTCTCCTTCGCACTGTCCGCCGCCTCGCTGCGCCTCATGCACGACCGGTTTCAGGTGGACGGGCACTCCGCGCGTACGAAAGCCGGTCTCGCCACCGAGATCCGCGACGGGCTCGGCTGGCTCTGGCACCAGCCGGTCATCCGCTTCCTCACCCTGGTATCAGCTGCCGACAAGCTTCGCTACGGCGCGGGTTACCTGCTGATCATCACACTCGCCCAGCAACTTGGGGCCTCCTCGCTGTGGATCGGCGTCATCTTCAGCGGTGCGGCGGTCGGCGCATTGGTGGGGGCGCTGGTCTCGGAAAGGGCCACACGCCACTTCCCGCTCGGACGGATCGCCGTGGTGATGTTGTGGTTGGAGGCGCTGATGTTCCCGCTGTACGCGCTCGCCCCCAACCCGGTACTGCTGGCCGCGGTCGCGGCCGCCGAATCACTGGTGGCTCCGGTGTACATGGTGGCCATGACCACTCACCAACTGGCCATTACCCCCGACGAGTTGCGGGGCCGTGCGACGAGTGCGGTCTCGACGCTCACCACGGGAGCACTGTCCGTCGGCACGCTCACAGGCGGTGCGCTGATCACCGTACTGGGCGCCAGGCCTCTGGTCTGGCTCTGCGGGGCATGGCTGCTCATGTTGGCCGTCCTCACCACGGCCAACCGGGCTGTGCGGCAGGCACCACCGGCAGGCGCGATCCCGCAACACACGGCCACTGTCCCGGCCGATGCCACGGAGATGGCCGGCTAGCCACCCCGGGCTGCGGCCACCGCTGCCCCTCAGTGGGAGCGAGGACGGTGATGGATCAGCGGTGGCCGCGGGTCACGCCAGGCACTCCAGCCGGGCTCCGGGCGGCCTCCACGTCCTCGCCCGGGAGCTGTCGGTGCCGACGTCGGTGACGACCTCGTGGGAGCAGCGCGTGCCACGCACCCACTACGCTGGTCTGGGCCATCAGGTTCGGCGTGAGGGTACGGCGCCGAGAGCCGAGAAGCCCGCGGCGCGGTGAACATCCCACGTTGCCGTCGGCTGGACCTGTCCATGAGACCGAGCAGGTGCGCGAGCCGAATGAGGTGTCTCGAGCGGCAGATGACAGCGAGCGCCTCACGCCCCACGATCTCGGTTCCTCCGCCAGCAGGCGCAGCCCGGACCAACGACGTCGGCGGTGGTCTCGCGGCTCCAGCGGATCCTTCGGCAGCGGCGGCTCGGTTGACACGTGAGATCTCCCGAACTACGCGGAAGCCTCGGCGTCCTCGTCCCGTGGCGGCCGCCCGATGCACGCCGGTGGACCGCCGTTTGTGTCACCGTCCGCTTGTGGGTGATCGACGTCGGCCACCACCGTTTCGCTCACCAGCACACGGACGCGGCTTGGCGCTGTTCGAGCACGGTGGTCACGAGCTCGTGTCCGGCTCTTGTCAGGGTCAGCAGGACCTTGCGCCGATTGGCGGGATTGGTCCTGCGGTCGACCATGTCGACGGCTGCCAGGCGCTCCGCCATGCGCAGTGCGGTGAACGGATTGACGCCGAGAGTGGCAGCCAGCGCGGTGAGGGTAACCGGGCCGCAGGTGTCCAGAACGACCAGTGCGCGGAGTTGGGGCAGAGTGAGCGACTCGGCGGTGGCGGCGAGTGCACGGGCAGAGATGGCCACGAACAGCTGGGAGGCGGCCATCACGGCGGCGCGCGAGAACTCCCTGAGCGGCTCGCAGCCGATAGAGGACGTTGACCTCCAGGAGGTGGTCGATCACGTCCCGGCAGGCGTCCCCGACTTCGGATGCCTGGGTGCGACACCAGACCGGTGTCCGCATCTGGAAGGCGATCTTCTCCGGTGGATAGTCGTGCTTGTCGGTGCGTTTTCCCTGTTCGAGGGCCGCGTGCGTCTTCACGAGCTCGCCGTCGCGGAAGATCTGCACCATGGTCGCCGTGGCCCGGACATCAACCTTGCGGCCGATCAGTTTCCAGGGAACCGAGTAGAGAGTGCGGCCGACCTTGATGTGGATGTCCGGTCCGACGGTCGCCGTCGACCAGCGGGCCAGGACGAAGCGGGTCTGCGGCAACGGCAGCAACTCGGCGGCTTCCAGGGCCTCGAAGACACCTCGGGTGCGGCGCCGTCGAGGGGACGGCACTTGCGGCGGCCTGCGACCTGCAGGCTCCAGGCCACGGCTTCGGCCTGCATCTGCTCCAGCGACGTGAACTCCCGACCCCGCCAGAACGAGTCCCGGACATAGGGCATCGGCCGCTCGACTCGCGGCTTGTCCTTCGGTTTCAGCGACCGGGCCGGATCGACCAATGCGCCGTAATGATGGGCGAGTTCACCATAATCTTTGTTGATCTTCGGGTCGTAGAGGTCCGGCTTGTCGACGCCGGTCTTGAGATTGTCGGGGACGAGCCGGCGAGGAACACCACCGAAGAAGTCGAAGGCCGCGACATGCGATTCGGTCCAGGACTGCTGGTCCATCCGCAGCACCGGACGCACGAACATGTGCCGGGAACACGGCAGCACCATCACAAACGCCCAGACCCGATGCCGTCGTCCCGTCCGCGGATTGGTCCACTGGCCCAGGAATCCGTAGTCGGTCTGGGCTTCCTCGCCCGGCGGGACTTCGTCCCGCAACACCGTGACCTGGGACCGCATGACCTCGTCCGGCAGGGTGGCATGCACCCAGCGGCGAAAACTGGAGATCGACACATCCAACTTCCGCTCGTCCCGCAGGCGTTGGTGGATCGTGGAGACGGTCACCGTCCCCAGCAGGCTCTTGAGGTAGTCCCGGTGTTTGTCGATCTCGGGCCAGGTCACCTGCCGCATCTGCCGGTCGGCCAGTCCCGGGAACCACTCCTCGATCAGCTTGGCCCAGTCGGCCTCGGTCATCGGCGGCCCGCCCGGGGTGATCCCGGCGGCCTCCGCCGGCGCCAGGTACTTCCTGATGGTCTTGCGGTCCACCCCCAGCGACGTGGCCAGAGCACTCTTGGACCGGCCTGCGTACCAGTGGATGAAGATCTCGGTGATGTCGACCACGACGAACGTTCTCCTCGCCATCCGGGCCTTCCGAACAACGAGACAGCGGACACCAGCCGCCTCCGCGACGACCAGGTCCACCAGTCCCGGCCTCCGCGCTACCCATGGCCACTCAGGTGGAAGCGACCTGGGGAAATACGTGATCGTCAAACCACACGTGCTGGGGAAATACGTGATCGTTCACAGGTAGGCCATGTACAGCGCGGACAAGCCGACGGCGAACTCCGCGATGGCGTCTACTGGCACATGGGCGACGACAACGCGAACGACGCCGGCGTCGCCGGCGAGTGGATGCGGGAGCCGACGATCCGTGCACGGCACGACCGTCACCGTGGACCTTTGCGGGGGCGCCCATGATCAGGGCGGAGACGGTGGTCACCGTGAGGGGCCGGCGCTGGTGCCGATCACCAGCGCGGTGCCGGGCATCATGCTGTGGTCCGTTCAGAGTGCAGCCGTCCCTGGGGGACGACACCGGCAGCGCCGACCCGGCCGCCCTCGCCGCCCTGTGCCTCAACCTCGCCGCCTACAACCACTACACCCCCGGCACCGAACCCGCCGCCCAGCACGCGCCCAGCACAGCGGCCGCCACCAGCGAGGCGGAGGACGACGAGGACGCACCGGAGGACGAGGCAAAGGAAGACGAGGAGGCCAAGCACGCAGCTGCCCAGGAGGCCGAACGGGCCCGCGCCGAAGCCGAGACCAAGGCGGCCGCAGAGGCCGCCGAGCGGAAGAAGGAGCACCACCGCAAGATCGCGGGGAAAAAGGCCTACCGTGCCGCGATCGAAGCCCGCCGCACGTTCCTACGGCAGCTGACCGCACGCAAGAACGCGCCCCAGCCGCTCGCCGCGTGGGTGACCCGGACCCTGCTGACCTGCCCCAAGCCCGTGCAGTCCTGGACCGGCGACACCACCCGCTCCGCGATCCTGGCCGATCTACTCTCCATCGGCACCAAAGAGAGGAAGGCGGCCAGCGCACAGGAACGGGCGTAGCTGTCAGATCTTTTGACGGACCATGAGGTGGGCTTCGGGGCCTGCGTTCTCGAGGCCGTCTCCGCCTCCGTCTCCTGCTCGGCTTCGGCGAAGACCCGGTACAGCGAGGCGACCGATGGGTTCTTGTCCTTGTTCTTGCCGGTCTTGATGGTGAGCTTCTTCGCGATGTCGGGGACAGGGACACCCTTGTCCTTGAGCGCGAGGGCGAAGGTGAGCATGTCGCTGTCGATGACCTTGGGCCGTCCGCCGTGGTTGCCCTTCTTCGCGACGCCGACTTGGCCTTCGAGGGTCTTCTCCTGGATGTAGTTGCGTTCGATCTGCCCGGCGACGGCCAGGACCGCGAAGAACATGGCGCCCATGCCATTGGGGTCGTAGATGCCGGTGAGCGAGCCGGTGAGGAGTTCGAGTTGGATGCCGCCAGCCTGGAGCTCGGCGGACAGCGTCATCAGCTCGGCGGCGTTGCGCGCGAGCCGCTTGAGCTCGTGGACGGTAAAGATGACCGGGGTGTCCGGGGCGGCCTCCTTGAACTGGTGGGCCAGCTTGAGTGCGGCCTCCAGCTCGGGCCGAATCTTGATCCGGGTGCTGATCTGCTCGTGGATGACCTTTTGGCAGTCGGCCGCGTGGAGGGCTTCGAGCCGGCTCACCAGTTCCTGGCGGGCCGTCGACGTCCTCGCGTACCCGATACGGATGGCCTTCGCGGTGCGCTGTGCGGGCACCGCGGCGGGGGCCGGTCCTTGCTTCCAGGGTCGGCCGGGCGAGCGGTCGGCGGGGACAAGAACTTCGAGTTCCTCCCGCAGCGCGGCAATGAGGACGAAGCGTGGCGTGTGGTACTTCGTCGCGGTCTTCCCGCCGCGCGTGCGGCAGGCGCTCCCGGCGGGCACTTCGCACTTGGGGCAGTCGCTGCGTTCTACCGCGTTTGCGGCTTGATCGGGCGTCAAGTCCACGCGATCAGTGCGTCAGAAGTGTCTCGCAGAACGGGCGAGTTCTGAGAGGACTTCTGCGAACGGCGACCTGGGGAAACGGATCACGTTTCGGGGCTCTCGCAGAACTCGCACAGATGGTCATTTATGAGAATGGCCCTGCGTCACTTCGGCTGCGCAGAGGTACACGGCCTCGCCGGAGCAAGGATCGACGGCCCCCGAGCACACGGAAGGTTCATCCGGCGGGGTTCGGAAGAACCGAACCCCCTCTTCCGGGGGAGTACGCCATTGTGGCTCTGACCTGCGAATTCGTACCGTCGATGGCATGAACAACAACGTGCTTGAGCTGGAGCGAGTCAGCCGGTCCTACGGCCGCGGCGAGCGTGCGGTGAACGCCTTGTGCGAGGTGGACGTCCAGGTGCCGGAGCGCTCGCTCACGGCGGTGATCGGGCCGTCCGGTTCGGGCAAGTCGACGTTTCTGCAGTGCGCCGCCGGTCTCGACCGGCCCACCTCCGGGGTGGTGCGTCTCGGAGGCCGGGTGATCAGCGAGATGAGCGAGCGAAGTCTGTCCCGGCTGCGGCGTACACAGGTCGGATTCGTCTTCCAGTCCTTCAATCTGCTGCCCGCGCTCACCGTGCAGCAGAACGTGCTGCTGCCGCTCCGCCTCGACGGGCGGCGCCGCGACCCGGCCCGCGCGCGGAAGCTGCTTGCCCGGGTCGGCCTGGACGGACGCGAGGAGGCCCGCCCCGGCGAGCTGTCAGGCGGGCAGCAGCAGCGGGTGGCGATCGCCCGTGCCCTGATCACCGAGCCCGAGGTTGTCTTCGCCGACGAGCCGACCGGGTCACTCGACCAGAAGACCGGCGCCGAGATCCTGAACCTGCTCCGTGAGGCGGTCGACCAACAGGGGGCGACCGTCGTGCTGGTCACGCACGACCCCGCGGTGACAGAGCGGGCGGACCGGGTGCTGCGGCTCGCCGAGGGACGGCTGGTTCACGACACCGGGGCTGGAGCGGCCTCAGCCAACGGCATCACACGTTCCCCCGCAGCTGCAGCAGTGAAGGGGCAGATCCGATGAGCATCCTGCGTCCTGCCGGCCTCGCCGTCGCGGCGATCCGCTCCCGCCCGTCCGCGCTGGCGGGCACCTTCGCGGCTTTCGTACTCACCGGGACCGTGGTCACCGCGAGCGTCGGGATGACGGTCTCGGCGTCATCTGTACCGCCGGGGGCCGATGCGGTCTCCCGCGGGCAGCTTGCCGAGCTGTCCGACATGGGCATCGCCTTCGCCAACATGATGGCGTATCTGGCGATCTTCGTGATCGGTCAGGTGCTGGCGCTCGCGGTGGCCCAGCGCGCGCGGGAGAGCGCGCTGCTGCGCGCGATCGGCGCCGAGCCCAAGCAGGTCCGCCGGATGGTCGCCGCCGAGGCGATCGGTGCCGCGCTCGCCGCGCTGCCCGTCAGTTACGGGCTCGGGACGCTGCTCGGCCGCGCCTGGCTGGATGTCATGGTCACGAACGGCATGGCACCGGCCGGTGTCTCCTTCAGGCTCGGCTGGCAGTCGCTGGTCACCACGGCCTCGGTGCTGGTGGTCTGCGCATATCTCGGCAGTCTGCTCGCCGCCTGGCGAGCTTCGCGCACCCGGCCGGCAGCGGCGCTCGCCGCGTCTGTGGTCCAGGGCGGTGCGCGTACGGGCCCGGTCCGGGCGACGGCGTCTCTGGTCGCCCTGGCCGGTGCGGTCGTGATGACCGTGGTCGCGGCCGTGGGCCCGGCCGAGGAAGCGGGCGAGCTGATCCCGGTGGTGGTGCTCGGCTACCTGGTCGCGATCGGTCTCGCCGGGCCGTGGATCGGCCGGTGCGCGATCGCGCTGTGCGCTCCTGTGCTGCGGACGTTCGGTAGAGCGCCCGGGGAGCTGGCGGAGGCTGGCACGCGGGCCAGGGTGCGCCGGTTGTCCGCGGCGATCACGCCGGTCGCGCTGGTCACGGCGTTTGGAGTGGTCAAGCTGTCCTCGTTTACCGGGACCGGGGAAGGGGGCGGGGACTGGGGCGAGATCTTCGGCACGCTGCTGTACGTCGGCTTCGCCGCGCTGGTTGCCGCCAACACCCTGGTGATGCTGGGCCTGGAGCGGCTTCGCGAGTTCTCGCTGCTGCGCGTGATTGGCGCGGAGCGGTGGCAGATCGTGCGGACGGTCGCGACCGAGGGCGCGATCGTCACGGTGGCCGGGGTCGGCTCGGGGGTGGTCGTGGGCTGCGCGGTGATGGTGCCGCTCGGCGCCATAGTCGGAGCACCGCTGAGCGGGGTGCCGGTCTGGTCCTGGCTCGCTGTCGCGCTGTGCGGCGCAGTGCTGGTCGGCCTCTCCTCGGGTGCGCCGCTGCTGCGGATGCTGCGGGTGCGTCCGATGGACGGCCTGACCCGCCACAGCAATTGACGGCTCGCCAGGAGGGTGGCCGGCAACAATTGGAGCCGCTGCGCGGCCGCGTGCCACGAGGAGAGACGACCATGAATCCCCCACCCCACCGGCAGTCCCCCGCCCCCTCGGGGCAGCGGCGCCCGCAGGTGCGGCGCCTGCTCCGTACGGTCCTCGGCACGCCGCGCGAGGCCGCGTACACGCTGCTCGCCCCGCTGCCCGGGATCCTCTGCGGGACCGTGTTGCTGACGCTGCTCGCCACGGGTGTGCTCGGAGTGGTTGTCCTGGTCGGCCCGGTACTGCTGATCGGAGTGCCGTTCGTGGCGCGCGCCACTGGGGCCGTGCACCGCGCGCTGCTCGGCAGACTCCTGGGCGAACGGATCCAGCCGCCGCCGGGCCGGCCCCGTTCGTTTGGCGGCCTGTTGGCCCGCGCCCGCGCCGCGCTGACCGACGCCGACGGCTGGCGCGCGGCCGCCTTCACCCTCGCCTTCCTGCCGGTCGCGGCGCTCCTGCTCCTGGTGTCCATGACGATCCGCCTGTTCGGACTCATCGCGCTGAGCTATCCGCTGTGGTGGTGGCTGGTCGAGTCGGACGACGGTCGGCGCGGTCTCGGATTCGGCGGCATCCAGCTCGACAACTGGCCGGCCGCGCTCCTGACCGGCCTGGCCGGCCTCCTGCCGATGGCGCTCGCCACCTGGTGCACCCGGTGGCTGCTCGACCTGGCCGTGCGGCCGATGGCCCGATCCCTGCTCGGGACCGGCCGCCTTGAAGCCCGCGTCCATATCCTCGAGGACACCCGCGCGCTCGCCGTCAAGGACTCCGCCGCCACCCTCCGCCGGATCGAGCGCGACCTGCACGACGGCGCCCAGGCGCGGATGATCGCGGTGGCGATGCTGCTCGCCCGGGCACGCGAGCGGCTGGCCCTGGTGCCTGGCGTGGAGCCCGAACTCGCCTCCGGGCGCGAGCTGGTGGACACCGCCCTTGCCGAGTCCAAGACCGCGATCGGCGAACTACGCGAACTCATCCGCGGCATCCACCCGCCGGCCCTCAACGACGGTCTCGACGTGGCCCTGGAGACCTTGACCGCGCGGGCCGGGATCCCCGCCACGGCACAGACCGAGGTGCCCCTACCGCTGCCGGAAGCGATCGAGTCGATCGCCTACTTCTGCGCGGCCGAGCTGCTCGCCAACGCCACCCGGCATTCCGGAGCCACCGCCGTCCATGTCGGCGCACGCATCGAGACCGCACGGGGCGAGACTGCGCCCACCGAGACCGTCCCCGCCGAAGCCGTACTCCGCCTCACCGTCGAGGACGACGGCCACGGCGGCGCGCACCTGCCCCGGGAGGGCACGGCACGGGGTACTGGCGGAACCGGGCTCGCCGGCCTCGCCGAACGGATCAGTACCGTGGACGGACAACTGCTGATCGAAAGTCCCGACGGCGGCCCCACCACCGTTACCGTCGAGCTGCCGTTCTCCGCCGAGGGTCCGACGCCGAGTCGGACGTCTTGAAGTGGGTACCGGAGCCAAGGGAGAGCGCATGCCACCCACCGCACCGCTGCGGATCGTCGTCGCCGAGGACGCGGCCGTCGTCCGCGAGGGCCTGGTGCAGCTCCTGCGCGACCGTGGTATGGACGTGGTCGCCGCCGTCGGCGACGCCGATGCCCTGGTGGCCGCCGTCGAGGAGCAGCGCCCGGACGCCGTGGTCGCCGACATCCGGATGCCGCCGACCCACCGCGACGACGGCCTGCGCGCCGCGCTGAAACTCCGCGAGCGCCATCCGGACCTGGGCGTTCTGCTCTTCTCCCAGTACGTCGAGACCCGCTACGCCGACAGGCTCGCGGCGGTCGGCCTTGCCGGACTCGGCTACCTGCTCAAGGAACGCGTCGTGGACATCGACGAGTTCGTCGCCGCGCTGCACAGGGTTGCCGGCGGCGGCACGGCGCTCGATCCGGAGGTGGTCTCCCAACTCCTGGCCGCGCGCCGCACAGCCGAGGCACTGTCGCCGCTCACCGGGCGGGAGCGCGAGGTGTTGTCCGCCATGGCCGAGGGCCGCACCAACGCTGGGATCGCGGACGCGCTCGGCGTCTCCCGCCGGGCGGTGGAGAAGCACACCGCCGCAATCTTCGACAAGCTGGGCCTGCCCCGCACCGACGCCCAGCACCGGCGCGTCCTCGCGGTCCTGCACTATCTCGACCGGCTCGGCTGAACTCAACGCGGTCGACGAGGCAGTGCGCGACTGCGCCGCCGTGCTCGGTTACGTGAGCCGCCCGCGGACAGCTGGCCTGCACCGGCTGGAGCACGCCGCCCGCCGTGTAGCCGCACCCACCCCACCTGTCACGTGGGGTGATGCTCAGGGATGGAATCGGCGATCACCTCACGCACCGTCAGTCCGCCTGGCCCCTTCGCGCGCGAATCACGCCGACGCCCGCGGAACGGGATCGGCTGGGCCGTCCGGCTCGGCACCATCCGCTACTTGGGCACCTTCCTGGAGAACCCCGAGGAGGTGCCCGCCGTGGTGGTCGGCTATGTCGCCGAGCAGCTCGGCCTGGACCCCGGGGAGCTCGCCGGGTACGGCGCCGGTGAGGCCCGGTGGGACCACCACGACCAGATCCGTAAGGAGTACGGGTACATGAAGTTCGAGTTCGACCAGTGGTTCGCGCTCGCCCGCTGGATGTACCAGCGCGCATGGATCGGCAACGAGCGCCCCACCCTGCTGTTCGACCTCGCGACCAAGCGCCTGGTGGACAAGAAGGTGGTGCAGCCCGGGGTGACCGTGCTGGAGTGCCTGGTCTCCGGCACCCGCGAGCGCGCCGGGAAGCGGCTGTGGGCCACGCTCGCCGCCGCCCCAACCCCCGAGCAGGCCGCACGTCTGCAGCAGCTGGTCGTCGTGCCCGCCGGCAGGCGCCTCTCGGAGCTGGACCGCCTGCGCCGCTCGCCGCGCGACATCTCCGCCAGCGGGGTGGGCAAAGCGCTGGAGCGTTACGAATCCCTGCACGCCTTCGGCGGATCCGCGTGGAATCTGGACGCGATACCGCCGGGACGGCTGCACGCCCTGGTGCGGTTCGCCGAGGCCGCCCGCGCCCAGGCCGTCTCCGACCTCGCCGGAGACCGGCGCCTGGCCACCCTGGTGGCCTTCGCCGCGGTCAAGCCGCAGCTCGCCGCCGACGAGGCGATCGAGGTCTTCGATCTGGTGATGGGCGACATCATCCGCAGCTCCGCCACCAAGACGACCAAAAGCAGCGGCTGCGGACGCTGAAGGACCTGGACGCCGCCGCGATCGAGCTGCGCAAAGCCTGGCTGGCCACCTGCACCACGGCCGCTGATCCCGAGGGCGACATACGCGCGATGCTCGACGCGATGGACGTCGGCCCCGTCCACGCGGCGGCCGACACCGTCAAGGTCCTCGCCCAGCAGCCCGACGACGGCGCCGAGCAGATGCTCGCCGCCCGCTACAACACGATCGCCCGCTTCCTGCTCGGCCTGCTCAAGACGTTCACCTTCGAGGCCAGCCCGGCGGGCGAACCGGTGCTGGACGCGATCGGCTTCGTGAAGTCCCTCAAGGGCCGCCGCCACCCGATCCAGGCGTGGGAGGCCCCCGCCAAGGTCCTCACCTCGGCCTGGCGGCACCTGGTCGTCCCGCCGCCGCCGATGCCCGTGGGCAGCGTCGAGAAGTTCACGGCTCGGCATGAGCGCCGCTCGGTTCAGGAGACCCCAGCCATAAAACTGGGGGTTCGCCAGCTCGATACGATCTGCCTTCCACGCCACGGCAAGGTCTATCAGTGCATCCAAGGCATCGAGATTGTGCCGGTGCAAAACTGGGCTGTGACGAGTGCGGCGCCGTCCCGTTTGGCCTCAAAGGCCGGGTGGCCGGCAAGTTCGTCGGACCGGCGGGCATTGGCATGCTGTATGGACAGCTGCACGCTGTGCAGCCCGGTGTCCACCAGGGCATCTAGCCGTTCAGCCTACAGACCCACTCCGCTGGTGACCAACTGGGTGTACAGCCCTGCCCCCACCGCGGAGCCGGTTATCTGCTCAAGGTCTTTACGTAGCAGGGGTTCGCCGCCGGAGAGGTGGGTTTGCAGGACGCCGAGTTCTGCTGCCTGGTGGAAGATGTCAGCCCATTGGCTGGCTGTGAGTTCCCGCGACCGGCGGGTCAGTTCCAAAGGGTTCGAGCAGTAGCCACAGTGCAAAGGACAGGCATGGGTGAGTTCGGAGAGCAGTGCCAAGGGCGGAGTGGGAGCGCTCATCGCAGGCAACCTTCTGTATGGAGCTTGTTCAGAAACGAGATGACGTCGTCGCGAATCGTGTTCGGGACAGGAGCCGGCGCGAGAATAGTGATGATCTCCTCCACGGTGCGGGTGCCATCCACGAGCTCGAGGACGGCGCGTCCAGAGCCGTGCAAAACGATGACGCGTTCAGGGAGAAGCAGGACGCTGGTGTTGCGCACCTCGTCGTGACGCAGAAGGGCGGCAGTCGGTAGGCGGGGACGCCAGGTGGATGGGTCATGCATTGCGGTGGTCCTGACTTCCGACTCCTTGAACGCTGTCAAGCAAGCTCCACAGGACATCGCACTTGAAGGACAGCGCGGCCAGTGCCTGATCTTGCTGTTCGCACGTAACTGCCCACTCGCGTACCCAGCCCAGGGCTTCGCTTCCGTCGCGGCCCTGGGGGACGCGGCCACGGAAATAGACCAGGCCGGACGCCCCCGCGGCCGCCGGCCCGTACGCCCCGAAGGGCATCGAGGACCCGCCGGGCCGGTCATGGGCGGCAGGCCGGCGACGCGCTGGGAGTGGACGTCAGCGTGTGAAAGAACTATTCGAACTGGATCCAGAGCTGGCGGGGTGCGGGGACGACCTGTTGCGCTCGGCTCGTTCCGCAGCGAGGACGCTTTCCAGCACAGCGGGAAATCGTCGCAGAGCCTCTTTTCTCAGAGTCACGTAGCAGCGCGTGCCCTCCATCCGTTGCCAAGTGAGTCCCGCCTCACGAAGGGTCTTCATGTGGTGACTGAACGTGGACTGAGCGATTCGAACGGTGAAGTCTGTGCGCACATGCTCGTTGCCGTCCGCCAGGACGCCCATGACGTGCAGGCGGACAGGATCACCCAGAGCCGAGAGCACTGCGGCGAGGGTGACCTCTTCGAGGTCGGGGTGGCTTACTTCCTTGGGCACAGTGGGAAAGCATACATCGATAATCGACGATTTTCGATGTAGTGTCCTCTCGAAGACACCCGACTGTGCTGATGTTTGCCGGCCGGCCGTGTCCTGACGCCAGCCGTACAGCAAGAGGAAGACGCCTCATGGAACACCAGCCCGCCCGACCCCTTCATAACCGCGTCGTCATCGTCACCGGAGCCGGTACGGGGATCGGCCGGGCAACGGCGGTCGCGATGGCCGAAGCGGGGGCGCACGTCCTTGGTGTGGGGCGACGCCAGGTGGCCCTGGAGGAGACTGCCGCCATGCACCCCGGCATCGCGACTCTCGCCACGGACCTGCGCGTGGAGCATGCCCCTGAGCTGATCATCGGTACGGCGATCGACCGATGGAACCAGCTTGACGTGGTGGTGAACAACGCCGGCGCCACCGCACGTGTCTCGTTGGACGAGGTGACACGTTCGCGCATCACCGACCTGTTCGACCTCAACGTGATCGCACCCACCATGCTCGCCCAAGCAGCGTTGCCTCACCTGCGCCGCAGCAAGGGCTCGATCATCAACATCTCCAGCACCTACGGCCATCGCCCCCACCCAGGCGGTGCCCACTATGGGGCGACCAAGGCCGCCCTGGAACAGCTGACGCGGACCTGGGCCGTCGAGCTGGCCCAGGACGGGATCAGAGTGAATGCCATTGCTCCCGGGCCGACTGAGAGCGAGGCTCTGTCCGTCAGCGGGCTCACAGCGGAGGAGGTGATGAAGGTCAAGAAGGAGCAGGCATCCCGGATTCCTCTGGGAAGGAGGGGAGAGCCGGAGGAAGTCGCGTCCTGGATCGTCCGCTTCGCAGATCCCACTGCAACGTGGCTGACGGGCCAGGTTCTCACGATCGACGGAGGCCTCGAACTGATCTGAATACGCTTTTCCGGTGATCCACCGGGCATCAGGCACCAGCAGAGATGCGACGGCTGCCGCGATCTCGTCGGCCTCGCCCATCCCTCCGAGCGCGACACCCATGCTGGAAGCATGCCGTCGGTGAGCATCTGCTCGCTCCCGTGTGACGCGGAACGCGGCGACCACGCCGGCTGCCGGCCGTCGTCCGTCCAGCCCGGCGTGCGGACCGGTCCGGGCGACATCCCTGGCCCCGGGATGCCACAGGTCGCTAACCTCTCCGGCACGTGGCCGGCGACCATATGAAGGCCGGTCGCGGTAAGAGAGGTTGGTCAGCTCGGCCGTGTGGTGCTCCGTGTCGGGTTCGTACATGTCCCAGGTTGCCGCCGCCACTGCCGCCTCGAGCGCAGGGTCACCGGCTGTTGAGAAGGAGCCGAAGTCCAAGGTCGCTGCCGGGACTGCGGCGTCGACGACCCGGATGTTGGACGGGACCAGATCACCGTGGACGGCGGTTCAGAGGTCGTCGGCAGGGCTCGCAGCGATTCAGTGGTCCCACTGGACCGGTCAGGACAACCGGGTCACCGCAGCGGTGAGCACGTTCCGGTGGTCGCGGGCGGCACGCTCGGCCGGAGCGGCCAGTGCCTCGGGGAGCGGGTGTGACCGTCTCGCAGGGGGCGGTCGTCGCCCTGCACGGTCAGCCGCCGCGTCCCGGGCGATCCCGGCACAGACGCCACATGCCCGGCCGCACAGTGAGTGCTCGGCCGGTCCCACACTACGATCAGGGCTTTCAGCAGATGGTGGGCGTCGTCCAGCAGACGCGATGGAGTCACTCTCGGCGAGAGAGCGGCGTCCGGCTGGCCACGTGCGCGTCGAACCGCTGCTGTTCCAGCAGGTTCCGGCCGAGACAGAGCGAAGAAGTTGGCGGACGAGGCCCGGCGCGGTCTGACCGCCCTGGTGGGGGCCGATGTCAACCCGTACGGCACCTTCCGCCCGGACCAGCGGGGGCGAGCCGCCTCCCTGGCTTTCAGCGTGCAGGTACGTATGCCGTTGGACGCTTTTGTGCCTGTGTGAGCCGGGGCGGCTGGCACTAGCCGCCCCGGCTGATCCCACCAGCTATTGCACGGCAGTGGAGTTCGCCAGCCACCGTGACCGCCGGTAGTTCCGTCGAGGTCAGATGCCCACCGGGTAGCGGCTGGTGATGGCGACGCGGTTGAAGGCGTTCATCACGGTTGCCAGCCAGGCGACTGCCGAGATCTGGTCTGCTGTGAGTATGTCCGCGGCGGCGTTGAAGTCCTCGTCACTGACGTGTCCGTCCGGCACGCGTGTGATCGCCTCGGTGAGGCGCAGGGCGGCGCGGTCGGTGTCGGAGAAGTAGCCGGTCTCTGCCCATGCGGGCAGCACCGCGATCCGGTCAGGGTTCTCGCCCTTCTTGAGGGCGTCGTTCGTGTGCATGCGCAGGCAGAACGCGCAGCCGTTGATCTGGGAGGTGCGGATCCTCAGCAGTTCGACCAGAAGGGGGTCCAGGCCCGCTGCGGTGGTGGCCTTCTCCACCTCCGCCGACAGGGCGATGAGGGTCTTGTAGGCGGCCGGGTGCTGCTCGCCGATGTTGACGCGCTGGGGGTCGGTCATGGTTCCTTTTGCTTCCTTCGTGCGGTGCGCGCTGCGCTTGTCGGGCACGTCTTGGTGGTGGATGGGAGCGTGCTCCGGCGGGGCCGGAGTTCGTGAAGGGTGTTGCCGCCCCTCTGCATGCCCCCGGGGGTTACGACTTCGGGTCTTCGACCTTGAGGTTGGCCCCGGTGTCGGAGACGAAGACGACCAGGATCTTTGCCGGCTTGGTCCGGCTGACGTTCTCGGTGAGGACATGGTGGGCGCCCGGCTGCTCGACCCAGTTCTCGCCCTGGTGGTAGGTGGTCACGGGCTTGTCGTCGAGCCTGCTGCGCACGGTGCCTTCGAGGACGTAGGCGTAGACGAACGCCTGGCCGTGCCGGTGCGGCAGCGCGCTTGCGCTGGGCGGGAAGGCGACGATCGCTGAGGTGAAGGTCTTGCCCTTCACATTCGCAAGCGCCTGTTGCAGCAGTGGTGTGAAGGTTTCGACGGAGTGCCTCGATGCGGCGACCGTCGTCGGCGCGCTGGCGTGGGCGGGCTGGTCGGAGGCCGAGCAGGCCGTGGCCCCTGTCAGTGTGGCAGCAGCCAGCAGGCCGGCGGCGGTTCGCATTCTTATCACAATGGGTCTCTCGATTCAGTCTTCCGTGATGCGGATGATCGTCTTGCCTGGGGTACGCGTGCCGGGGGCGAACGCGGTGGGTGCTTCGGCGAGCGGCTGCACAGCACCGACGAATGGCTGGAGCCGGCCGTCCCTCAGCCGCGTGGCGAGCTCGGCGAGCCGTTCGCGGTCGGGTTCGACGACGAAGAAGACCGCCCGGCCGTCCTTGGGCTGGACCTTGGGCGGCATGACGATGCTGACCAGCGTGCCGCCGGCTCGGACCAGGGTGGCCGAGCGGTCGAGGATGTCACCGCCGATCACGTCGAACACGACGTCGACCTCGCCGGCGTGCTCCAGCTTCTCGGCCTGCAGGTCGATGAAGGTGTCTACCCCGAGGGCGAGTGCCCTGTCCCGGTCGGAGGCCCGGCCGGTGCCGATGACGCGGGCGCCGGCCTCGCGGGCGAGCTGCACGGCAATCGAGCCGACGCCGCCCGCAGCACCGTGGATGAGGACGGTCTGGCCCGTGGTGAGGCCGCCGTGGTCGAAGAGGCCCTGCCAGGCGGTCAGTCCGGAGATGGGCAGTGCGGTGGCCACGGTGTGGTCGATGTCCGCCGGCAGCGGGGCGAGGTTGCGGGCCTCCACCGCGACGTACTCGGCGAGGGTGCCGTTACGGGTCCAGTCAGCCAGGCCGAACACTCTCTGTCCGACACTCAGGCCGGTGGTGCCGTACCCCAGCTCCGCGACGACACCGGACAGCTCGTGCCCGGGCACACTCGGCGTCCGGTCGCGGCCGGCGCGATCGGTCCACGTTGCGGGCCAGTCCAGTTCGCCACGGGTGAAGCCGGCGGCGTGCACGCGCACGATGACGTCGTTCTCGGCCGCATGGGGGTAGGGCATGTCCGTCAGGGACATACCGGCAAGACCGGCGTCACGGTCTCGCACAGTGATGGCTTGCATGCTGATCCTTACTGGGAGAGGCGGTGGCGAGCGCACAGTGCACTCGCGCGCAGGGCTCATGGCGGCTGCAGGGGGATGTATGCCGTTCTGCATGATCGATCTCACCTGCTCGCGCGTATTCCTTCGTCGCCCGTTATGCGTTCTCAGCAGGGAGACGAGATAGCCCCGCCGCGTGTGACAGCTCAGACGCGCGCGAGTTTCTCGGGGTTCATGACCCGGCGGTACGCGGTGATCAGACCGTCTGTGATCTGCACCGTGTCGACGGAGTAGATGCGGCCTTGCCGGTGGAAGACGAGGGCCAGCTCGCCGCCGACCTCCGCGAAGTCGATGCGGTCGGGGCGCCACTGGCGCCCCGTACGCACCATGACCTCGGCGACGCGCCCGCCGCCGTGAATGAGCTTGCGTGCCGCCAAGACCTTGCCGCCGCCGTCGGTGACGTAGACCGCGTCCGGGTGCAGGAGCCTGACCAGGCCGGCCAGGTCCCCGGCCTCGTAGGCGTCGCGGAAGACCGTAAGGACCCGTTCCCGCTCGGCCTTTGATGCCTGAGGCGTGGACTGCTTCGCCTTGGCCACCCTCCGTCGTGCCCGTGAGGCGAGCTGCCGGGCACCGGGCACGGAGACGTCCAGCACTTCGGCGATCTTGCCGAATTCAAGACCGAAGACGTCATGGAGGACGAAGGCCACCCGTTCCGGTGGGGACAGCTCCTCCATGATCAGGAGCATCGCCGACGTGACCGATTCGTCGACGAGTACCGGCTGCGACGCGTCCGGCCCCGTCAGCAGCGGTTCCGGGAGCCACGGTCCGACATAGGTCTCCCGGCGGAAACGGGCACTCTTGAGGATGTCGTACGACCGCCGCGCGGCCACCGTCACCAGCCAGGCCCGCAGATCGCCGATGTCCTGCAGATCTGCTCCGGCCGCGCGCAGCCACACGTCCTGGGTCACGTCCTCGGCATCGGCCACGCTCCCCAGCAGCCGGTAGGCGACGCCGAACACCGCGGGCCGGTGCCTCTCCCATTCGGCTCCGAGCAGGTCCTCCTGCCCAGACCGTCCGGGCCCGTACCCGTCACCCATACGGATCGCAACCTCCTCCAGCCTGCGGAGCCAGCGTAGAGCCGAGCTCAGGAAATCCGCTCTGACACGGCGGTCGTAAGTCGTGGGTCGAGCTGCTCTGGGGCTGGTGTCGGCGTACGGCGGTGTTTCCTGGTGAAGGCACTCTCACTGGGGCAACACCACCCGGAACCGACTCGCCGGGGGATGCTCAGCAGCGGGTCAGCTCGCTGTGAGGCTCGCCTTTCCCGGCCGTCCGTGTCAGGTCTCCGGTCGGCCGGCGAGCACGCGATCGTCCGGCGTGGAGGGCCGCACCCAAGGACAGCGCCCCGACGAAGCCGACGTACAGGTAGCCCGTGACCTCCAGCCCCCATGAGGGCGCCGCGACCCCGGCCGCGAGGGACGGAAGACTCAACGCCGTATAGCTGATCACGTAGACGGCCGAGAAAACCTCCGAGCGCGACTTCGCGGTGGTGACCGCGCTGATGGCGCGAAGGCTCCCGTTGAACGTCAGGCCGACGCCCAGCCCTGCGACGACTGATCCGCCCACGTATACGGCCGCCGACGCAACAGCGATGGCCAGCGCCAGTCCGAACGCGCCCAGCGTCAGGAGAGCCGCCCCTAGCGACGTGGCGTGCCGTGCCGTCTGCCGAACGGAGCAGAAGGCGCCCACGCTGTTGGCCAGAAACAGCGCCGCGATGCTGAGCCCGCCCGCAGCGCCGAACCGCACATGTAGGACGTTGCTCACCAGGGAGGGAGTGAGCGAGAGGAACAGACCCGTCACGGCCCACCCCGCGACAAGCGCGGGAACCGAGGCGAGGAACGCCGGCCGGACCTCCCGAGGGACCCGGACCCTTGGTCGCAACGACGCCGGTCGAAACGCTTGAGGGGCGGGTGGCTCGGGGATCCGGAGGACGACCGCGGAAAGAACGACGAAGGTCAGCGTAAGGACCGGAAAGACATACGCGTCGGGACGTGAAGTCGACTGCACCAGCAACCCCACGACTCCGGCACCGGTGGCCATGCCGATACTCGTGCCCACCGCTGTCATCGTCGGCCCCAGCTGCGGACGTCGCACAGGTGAGAGGTCGACCAGTCCGGCGGCAAGAGCGCCCGTGGCCGTCCCCGTGGCGATGCCCTGGACCACCCGGGCGATCAGGAGGGAGACGATGCCGTCGGCCGTCCAGAAGATGGCCGTGCTGGTCGCCGCCACCAGAAGGGCGGCAACCAGCACGGGGCGGCGCCCGAGGTGGTCGCTCAGCGATCCGAGCGTCAGCAACGCACCGAGCAGACCGACGACATACACCGCGAAGACCACCGTCAGCATCGTGACCGACAGGCCCCAGCGCTCCCGGTACAGCGGGTAGATCGGCGACGGTGCGCTTGCCGTGGCCATCATCACCACATTGGCACCGAAGAGCACGGCGAAGCCCGCACCTCGTCCGAGACGACGCCCGCCGTGAGAGCTACTCACACGTTTCATCACGTTGCCTCTTCTGGCGTCCTGATCAGCTCGGCCAGGGAGCGCCCAGCATGCGCTCGACCGTGGTGGTGCGGCGGAAGCCGGGAACGAAGTGCTCCAGCACATCGGCATTCACGGTTCCGTTCGTGGTCTCGGGGCGGTGCTTGAGACCGTCGACGTAGGCCTGCAGGAACTCGTTCTTGAAGTCGCCCCGCGGATGGGTGGCGGTGATCTCATCCACCTGGCTGCGGTCCAGCTCGTCCAGACCGAAGCCGAGCACGTCGGTCAGAACCCCGAAGTACGTGATGGCGACCTCCGGGCCCATCCGGTTGGGAATTCCCGGGGTCGTGTGCAGCGCGATCGCCGTCCACACCACGTCGGCGGCCGTGGCCGGGAAACCACGGTCGAGCATGAACTTGCGGGCGTGGTCGGCTCCATCGACCTCGAAGCGCTGCTCTGCGCCGGAAAACGGCGTCAACAGGCCCGTGTCGTGGAACATGGCGGACAGGTAGAGAAGCTCCGGGTCGGGGTCCAGGCCAAGCCGGTGAGCATGAATGGCGCCGAAGACGAAAACGCGCCGGGAGTGGTGGTAGATGAGAGGGCTGGTCATCTCCTGCATGACACGGGTGGCCTCGGCGACTGCCGCCGTTTCAGGAATTTCTACCCCCGCGATGATCTCGCTCATGACCTCTGCTCCTTCGGATATCGGTGTGTTACGAATGGACGGTGCATCCGTCTTCCACACTGCCAACCACCCGTCGTCCGGCGCTCCCTCGGTCCGGCCATGAGTCACCCGAATCCGGACAGGCAGGCGGCGGCATCGGGGGCTCCGCCACGCATCGGGTCGCGATCCTCGTCTACGACGGGGTCAAACTTCTGGACGTCGTCGGCCCCGCGGAGGTATTCGGGGAAGCGAACCGGCTCGGTGCCAACTACACGATCGTGCTGGTGTCACCGACCGGTGCCGATGTCACCTCGTCCATCGGGATCCGGATCGCGGTCGACGACGACGCCGCCACGGAGCCTGCTCCCGACACGTTTCTGGTGGCCGGCGCAGACCTCTACCCGCGCACACCTGTGCCCCGTGATCTGATCGAGGCCACGCGAACACTCTCACTCCGGGCCAGCCGTGTCGCGTCCATCTGCACCGGAGCCTTCATCCTCGGCGCCGCCGGCCTCCTGGACGGCAAGCGCGTGACCACACACTGGAAGGTCACGCACAAGCTCGCCGCCCGCTGTCGGGCCAGCCGCGTCGAACCCGACGCGATCTACGTCCGTGACGGCACCACCTACACCTCGGCGGGCGTGACCGCCGGCATCGACCTGGCACTGGCACTCATCGAGGAGGATCACGGCCCTGATCTCACCCGCGACGTCGCCCGCGCCTTGGTGGTCTATTTGCAGCGTTCGGGCGGCCAGTCGCAGTTCTCCGCCCCACTGCAGGGACCGCCGCCCCGATCTCCTGCCCTCCGTAGAGTCACCGACGTGATCACGGCGAATCCCGGGGGAAACCACTCACTTGGCGAACTCGCCAAGCACCTCAATGTGAGCCCTCGGCATCTCACGCGGCTCTTTCGCGAAGAACTCTCCACCACGCCGGCCCGGTACGTGGAAATGATCCGGTTCGACATGGCGAAAGCTCTACTCGACCAGGGGCATACCGCAACGCAGACGGCATCCCTTGCCGGATTCCCGAATTACGAGAGTATGCGGAGAGTTTTCGTGAGGGAATTGTCGCTCAGCCCCGCCGCCTATCAGCGCCGCTTCAGAACAGCGCGCCGGGACGACGAGGGGCAGTAGTAAGACGAAGCTGTCACTGCGTGGTTACCGCCACGGCTTCGTCCACCGCATCCGCGATACCTGCCGACAGCACAGCCTTCCCAGGCGGGCTCAGCGAATATCCACCAACGTGCCCGCTCACCAAGCCCGCCCCTCAAGCCCACCGCGACCTGCCCGCCCTCCCGGACCACCAACCTCTGCGCCATCGCAACCATGGCACCGGATCGCCTCGCTGCACGTCTGGAAGATGCCGCCACCACTCTCGCCGGCGGAGGGACCGTACCCGCCCGACACCACGGACCTCACCAAGGCCGGGTGACGACATCCGATCAAGATCGTGTTTCACGATACCGAACAGCTCTACGGGGCACCCCGGCCGGAATCGTTCGTATGCTTGCGCCACCACTCCGCGACTCAGCGCGCGACAAGACATGCCAGCATCCTGGCACGAACGACTCCTGCGGTGCTTGATCCTTTCTGGCGGCCCGGGCGCGAGCTGATGTCTCATGAGACACCTAAAAGTCTGGAGAAGGACGGCTTCGCGCCCCGCTCAGCTTCGAGGGCGCGGGCGTGCGGGTGCGCTCGCGCCGCGGCACCGACATGGGCCCTGCCTTCCCGCAAATCGCGTCCGGCGCGGCATAGCCGGCGGACGCCACCACTCGCAGCCGGCCAGGGAGGCGGTCAGGGGGCTTCTCTGCTACGTCGGCCACCCGAGGGCGTGTGCCGGGGCCGGGTCCCGGCCACGTTCGCGCGGCCGGGACGATTTCCACGGTAGCCGCGGACCTACGCCTTCAGCAGCGCGGCAGTCAGTTCGGCGGGCCTGGTGAACTGGGCCTCGTGACTGCCGGCGAACTCTATGACGGGGGTGCCCGGGCCGAGCCGCCGGGGGAACCGGGGTGTCCAACCGTAGTCTGCCGACGGCAGGGAGAGATCCTCGGTGCCCACGATGTACGAGGCGGGGACGCCGAGTGCGGCGGGGCAGATGGGCGCGACCGTCTCGGTGAAGTACCGCAAAGGCTGAGGCACCAGCAGACGGTGCACGAAGCGCTGGACGCCCTCGTCCGCATCCTGCATGAATCCCGCCGTGAACACCTCGTAGGGGAAGACGATGCTGTCGTCGCCTGATGCGGCGGCGATCCGCCGGAACATCTCCGCGTAGTGCGGCGGCACCTCGTCCATCAGCGACCGCCCCTCCGCCGGGACGAAAGCGCTCCAGTAGACGAGCTGGCGCAGCCGCGAAACCAGGCGCGGGGCCGCTGCGGTGAGCGGATAGCCGCCCCAGCTGTGGCCGACCAGAGCGACGTCCCGCAGGTCGTGCTGCTCGACGACGTCAACGATGAAGTCACCGACATCCGCCAAGCTGTGCTTCTGCGGATCATCGCCGTCGGCGAGACCGGGCAGATCCGGAGCCAGGACTCGGTGGCCCGCGGCGCGCAGCCGTTCGGCCACCAAGCGCCAGGTCCAACCGCTATGGCAGGCGCCGGAGATGAGGACATAGGTCTGTGCCAAGGCGTCTCCTGTGAGAGCAAGTATCGGCGGGGTGGGGGCGTTTCGCGCGGTGTACGCGTCAACGCCGGTGATCTAGCTGCAGTTGCCGTGCGGAGTCTGTCGGGCTGGGTCGGCACGCTGACGACATCGAACTCCGCCATCGCCGGCATGCTGCGGCTTGTGCTCCGCAGCCAACTGAGCGGGGCTGAACCGGACTTCTAGGTCGTGGCACGGCTGGGTGGGAGGTCCCCCCTCACCCTTCCGTGCTGGCTGGCGTCCGCGCTCCGACTCGTGTGAGATCCCTTGCCTAGGACGGCTATGACGAGGCCGGCCAGCAGAAAGGCTCCGGCCATCATCAGGAAGACCACGTGCACGCCTACTCCCGAGTCCAGGGCAATGCCGACGAGGAGCGGGCCGGCGATTCCCCCGATCCAGCCGACGCCATGGCCAGGAGCAGGCAGTGGAACCTGCCGACGGGTCGGTGCTCGATCAGCGCGCCGAGACGCACCGTGGCGTCGCGCGGAACCTGTGGGGACACGGCGATCCCACCTTTCACAAGTAGCGGAGGGCCAGGTCGGCCAGTCGCGCGGGGACTGCGCGAAGGAGGAAGAAGAGCAGAGGGAAGGAGGCAAGGGGGACGACAAAACGGCCGTGAGGCGTACGATTGCCCACACCGTGGCGGGCTGCTGGGGCGGCCCGCGGTGTGTTCAGGGGGGCGCGTGGCGGCCGGTGGCCGCCAGGCGGGTCGGCCGATGTGTGGGGTCACGTCACGGGTGCGGGGACGGGATGGCACGCGGACGATGGCGACGGACCTGCGGGCCGCTACTCTGCGTCGTCTCCGTGGAAGGTCGCGAAGGACGCTACGGGTTCGCGCGGCATGCGCAACTGGTTCAGGGGGTGCTCGGGGTCGGCGTACCCGAGGGCGAGGCCGCAGACGATCAGCTGGTCCTCGGGGATCTGCAGATGCCGGCGCAGCACCGGCGAGAAGTCGATGAGCGATGCCTGGGGACAGGTGTCCAGACCGTCGCCGCGCGCAGCGAGCATCAGGGCCTGCAGAAACAGGCCCGCGTCGACGAGGGCGCTCTGCTGCGGATGACGGCTGGTCGTGAGAACGAGACCGACCGGCGCACCGAAGAAGTCGTAGTTGCGCCGGTGATGGACGAGACGTGCGGTGGTGTCTTCGGCGCGGATCCCGAGCACGTCGCGGTAGAGGCTTTCTCCGAACCGCCGTCGGCGTGACCGGAACGGCTCGCGCCATCCGTCCTGCGGGGGCTGGTAGGTGTAGTCACGCCCCCGGCCGTCGTCGTTGCCGGAATGAGCACGCAGGAGGGCCGCGGTGAGTGAGCGTTTCGCTTCTCCGGTCACCACGTGGACCTGCCAGGGCTGGCAGTTGGAGTTGCTGGCGGACCGAGCGGCCAGTGCCAGGAGCCGCTCGACTGTGGACCGAGGGACGGGCGCCGGCAGGAAGGCGCGCACGCTGCGGCGGCTGAGCAGAGCGTTCTCCACCGAGGCTGGTGCCGCCGTCGGGGCCGGTGCCGTGGGACGGTTCATGGTCGTTTCCATGGTCAGGCTGTTGGAAGGGCGGGGCCGGAGAAGGGGCGCGAGGCCGGCTGGGGCAAAGCATTCGTCGTTCGGTTCCCGCCGGCTGGGCGGTGGTCGGCTCCGGGCCACGGCGTCGTCCAGTTCACGCCGCGGCGAATCGGTTGCTGAGCAATCACCATCGCGAGCTCCTCGTGTTCGATCAGATCACCACGCTCTGTGGTTCGCGTCACGCTAGAGGTCAGTTACGTTACAGTCAATAGTCGTAATGCAAAGTGATTCGGTGTCGTGCGTTCGACGTCCCAGGACCACTGAGCGGACAGCCCGACGTCGCATAGGGTGATGGTGCGGTGAGGGAGCCGACGCGCAATCCGGCTCCGGCTGGCCGTATGCCGGGAAGGGATGAGATGGCGAGGGCGAGAGCGACGCATTCCGAGGGGCGGGCGGGCGGGCGCGGGGGCCGCTCGGCCACGGAGCCGACGGCGCCTGCGGGCGGACGGCCCCGGAACCCGGCGATCGAGGAGGCGATCATCCAGGCCACGCGCATGCGGCTGGCCAGCGATGGCTACGCGTCCATGACGATCGGCGACATCGTCGCGGACGCCGGCGTCACCCGGCCGACGTTGTACCGGCGTTGGGCGAACAAGTACGAACTCGTCATCGATGCCCTGGAGTACGGACTGCGCAAGCAGCGCGAGGCCTACCCTCCGCTGGACATGGACCAGTTGGGTCCGCGCGAGGCACTCGTCGAGGCGGTCCGCCGCCTGGACCCCCGTTATCACAACGAGCAGGCCATGGCCTTGCACGGCAACTTCATGGCGGAGGTGGAGCGGGCTCCGGGTCTGCTGGAGCAGCTGCGGGAACACGGAGTGCAGCCCCGCTGCGATGAGCTGCTGATGACGCTCGTCTCGCTGCAAGGTCGCGGCGCTGTGCGGGAGGACGTGGACCTGGACATGATCGTCACCCTGTGCTTCGGCAGCTATTTCGCCGACTACCTCAGGACCGGGCAGCTCGTGCCGGCCGACCTCGCCGAGCGGGTCGTCGGGGCGATCTGGCCCGCGCTCGCCACACACGGCGAAGAAGGCAGCACCGCCTGAAAGACTTCCGGTGCCGATCTGTTGACCTGCCGATCCAGCGCTCCGGCCGGCACTACACCCATATTTCGTTACAGCTATTGACTGTAACGTAAACGCGAGGCAGGGTTCTCGAGTCAGACCAGGTGACTACACGAGAGGACCCGCGCATGAGCGAGGACAGCCGTGAGGCATTGATCGAGCGCAGCATCCCGTTCCTGTCCGAGGTGAGGAACCGTACGGCGGGCAAGGACCTGGAGAGCTGGCTGAACACGACGTACGGCCCGGACAGCGAGCTGTACCGGGACTTGGCGCGCCTGACCAAGATCGGCGTCCTGGATGAGGGCTGGGCAGCGAACATCGAGGTCGACGGCCCCCGCTACCGCCGCAGTCTCATCGCCGAACCGACGGACGAGACCCACTACTTCAGCATCACCGCGGTCTACATGGACAGCGTCGAGCGCTACCGGGGCCAGTACCACGCCCATCCCTATGGCGAACTGAATCTGGTCGTCCCGGTCGACGCGGGCGCCGAACTGGCGGGCCCGAACGGCTGGCAGGGGCCGGGCTGGACGGCACCCGCCCCGGGAAGCCACCACTACCCCGAGGTCCGCGGAGGAGCGCTGATCGCTCTCTTCTACCTTCCCGCCGGACGGATCTCCTACGACATTCGTCCCTCCCGCTCTGCCGGAGTGACCGCATAGGACGAACCGCGGATGAGATCGGAGCCAGGCCGCCCCTTTCGCCGGAAAGGTACGGGCAGCCGTGCGCGCTCCCGGCAGCAGCTGCAGGGCGGGGGCGCGCCTGGTGGCCCACCACGGCGGAGGGAAGGCATCCCACAGTCGGGCACGCGAACGTCCATGCCGGCAGCACTCGTCAGGGCCGGGTGTGCAGTGTCCCCGGACTGAACGCGAGGACGGGCACGTCCCGTCGGTGGGAGGTGGTTCGGACCCTCCGCAAAATGGTTTTCCGGTACGCGACAATGGTCGCCCCACGGCCAGCTACGGACCGGATCGGCCGGCGTCAGCGGCTCGATCCGGTCACGCATCGCATCAGTGATCACCTGCAACGGCGGTGGGCCATTCCGGCCTCACCGGCGAGATCAGATGAGGGCCTTGTAGGCGGCCGGGTGCTGCTTGCCGATGTTGACGCGTGGGGAGTCGATCATGATTCCTGTGATTCCGTTCGTGTGGGGTTGCGCCGCGCCCTCGGGCGCGTTCTGGCGGCGGCTGGATTGTGTTCTGGCAGGGGCGAAGGCCGTGAGGAGTGGTGCCCCCGCTGCGTGCTCCGCGCTACGACACGTTCGAATGCTTGCACTATTCCGTGTAATGGGAAATATCCGGAGAGGAAGCAGGTCAGGGGAGGGACAGGCGTGAGGCGGAGGTGCAGGATCGTGGATTTACTCATCTGCATGTGGCTTCCGGCTACTCGGCCCGCTACGGCGCCTCCCTGCCCAACGGCCTGGTGCAGCGTGCAGCGCGAGCGCGGGATGACCACGCTCGCGCTGACCGACCGGGACACCGTCGCGGGCACGGTCCGCTCCGCCAAGGCCGCCGCGGCCGCCGGTATTCGATCCGTCTTCGGCGTCGACGTCGCGGTCACCTCGCTCACCTCGCCCAGCCCGGCGGGCCGCCGGCCACGCACCCCGGTGCTCGGCGGCGCGCATGTGCTCGAGCCCCTGGTGCGGATCGCGCTGCTCGCGCAGAACGCGGCCGGGTGGGCGCGGCTGTGCCGCCTGGTGTCCGCGGCGCACGCGGAGAGCGACGGCTCGACGCCGGTCGTGTCCTGGCCGCTACTGCGCGCGCCGATGAGGACCTGGTGATGCTGCTCGGGCCGTCCTCGGAACCAGTGCGGGCCCTGTCCGCTGGACGTCCCGACGTTGCGGAGCGGCTGCTCACGCCGTGGCGGGAACTGGCCGGTGAGCGGCTGCGGATGGAGGCGGTGTACCTGGGGCGGCAGGGCACCGGAACGGGCTCGCTGCGGCTCGCAGCGCGCACGGTCGGCCTCGCTGATCAGCTTGGCGTCCGCGCCGTGCTGACGAACGCCGTCCGCTACGCCGATGCCTCGCAGCACCGGGAGGCCGACGTCCTTGATGCGGCCCGTCTCCTGCGCCCCGTCGACCGCCGCTACCTGAACGGCGGCGAGCGCTGGCTGAAGGATCCGGCCGCCATGACCGCAGCCGCCGAGCGGATCGCCCAAGCCGCCGGCGACGACCCGGCCCGGGCCGCACGGCTGCTGGCCGAGACGGAGGCCACCGGCCAGTCCTGCACCGTCACCCCGGCTGATCTCGGCCTGGGGCGGCCGCACTTCCCCGAACCGGCCGTCGTGGGCACAGGGCTCGAGCGTGGCTCGGCGATCCGGCTGCTGCGGAAGCGCTGCGGGGCCGGCATGGTGGCCCGCGGCCTGGACCGGGACGAGCACGCCGGGCGGCAGCTCGACTACGAGCTCGACGTGATCGAACGCCTGGGGTTCGAGGGCTACTTCCTGGCCGTGGCCCAAGTCGTCGCCGATACCCGCGCCCTCGGGATCCGGGTCGCCGCGCGCGGATCCGGCGCCGGCAGCATGGTCAACCACGCGCTGTTCGTCGCCACCGCCAACCCCCTGCAACATCATCTGCTGTTCGAACGCTTCCTCTCCGAGCGGCGCACGTCGCTTCCGGACATCGATCTGGACGTGGAGTCGGCGCGGCGCCTGGAGGTGTACGACGCGATCACCGAGCGGTTCGGCCGGGACCCGACCGCGGTCACCGGCATGCCCGAGACCTACCGCGCACGGCATGCCCTGCGCGACACCGGCCTCGCCCCGCCGAACCCGCACCGACTAGCTCGCCCGGTTCCTGCCCACGAACCCCGCCGCATAGATGAAGTCGACGAGCAGCACGGCCAGGTCCAGTGAGAGGTTCGTGCCCGACGCCACCTCTGCCCTCGCGGTAGTTGACCACGTGGTTGGCTCCGGCGGCCGTGGCCGGCCAGGCTTTCTCCGGGCTGCTGATCATGCTGAGCACGGTGGCGCAGGCCCACCGGGCGAGCTGAATCACCGCGTGTCCGACCGCTTCGGCCCCGCCCGCGGCGAGCACCACCTTTCCGTCGAGTGCCCCGGGCCGCAGCCGACAGGTCCCGTCGTCGGCGACGGTGAGCGCGCGGTGCGCGGTCACCGCGGGGACGCCGAGGGCGGCGCCGACATCGAAGCCAGCCTCATCGGTCAGCCGCACAGCCTGCTCGGCAGGCACGACGGTGAACTCGGCGGCGGTGCCGGTGGGCCCTACGGCGGCAATCATGAACAGCCAGACCCGCCACCCCGGCCCTGGTCGACACTCACCCCGCGCCTCGACGGCGTCGATCGTGCCGGCGCCCTCGAGGTGCGGGGTGATCTCCAAGAAGTGCTCGCCCCCGCAGGCTGGCTCACCGCCCCGGCCACGCTTACAGGCGGTACTCCCTGGGCCAGGTGTCCGGGCAGCGCACGACAAGGGCGGCGACGTCGTCGTCGAGCTTTCCGCCGCTGTAGCGGAGCAGGGCCGCGTGCAGCCGGTCGAGCAGTTCGCGGGGCGGCATCTGGCCCTGTTGCTGCGTCCAGACCGGCAGGGGGAAGAACGCGCCGGTGCGGTTCCGGGCCTCCGTCACCCCGTCGGTGTAAAGGAGCAGCTGGTCGCCGGGGGTGAAGTCGAAGGTGTCCACGCGGTGGTGCTCGCCGATGAGCGTCGTCAGGTTGAGCGGCGGCGAGGGGGTGCTGGCTTCAAGCAGCCGGGTTTTGCCCTGGTGGACGAGCAGCGGTGGCGGGTGCCCGCAGCTGAGGAGTCTGACCTGGCCGCCGTCGTGGGGGATCTCGGTGATGAGGGCGGTGGCGAAGTGCTCCCGCCGGTCCAGGAGGGGGAACGCGGCACCGTGACGAGTGATGGTGACCTCCAGGCGATGCACGACGCCGCTGAGATCGGGCTCGTCGTACGCGGCCTCTCTGAAGCAGCTGATCAGCGCGGAGGCCGCTCCCACCGCGGACAGGCCCTTGCCGCGCACGTCGCCGATGAGCAGCCGGATCCCGTACGGCGTGTCGGCCGCCTCGTAGAAGTCGCCACCGATCCGGGCCTCCTCCTGGGCCGCGAGGTACAGGGCCTCGATCTCCATGTTCTTCATGTGGCGCGGCAGGGGACGCAGCAGCACCTCCTGGGCGGCCTCGGCGACAAGCCGGACGTGGAACAGCGTCTCCTCACGCTGCAGCCGGACATGGCTGGCGTAGGCGGCCGCCAGGGTGACCGCGACGATGGCTGCCGACGTGTAGGGCGTTCCCAGGTCGGTGTAGACGAAACTGAGACCGATCATGACCAGGAGGCAGAACAGTCCGAGCAGGAGCGTGGGAAGCACAGGCCACATGGCTGCGGCAAGGGCGGGAGCGGTGGGAAGGAGGCGGCTGAAGGCGATCTGCCTCGGGGTGGAGAACGCCAGAGCAGCGATGAGGGCGCTGAGAATCACCGGTGACAGCGTGGCCGCTTCCCACCGACCGCCGCGGAGAGGATGCCGACGCCACGGCCGCCCAATCCCGATCACAAAAGGCATCATAACGATGGGAACCAGGCATCGGGCTCGGACGGCAGACGCAGCTCAGTGCTGATGATCAGACACATGGCAGGATGCGACGCCATCCGGCCGACGAGGGCGCGCCGGGCCCGGCGCGCCCTCGCTGGGACCCCTTACTCGGTGCGCCGCGAGAGCTGTCCCCCCCTCACGGCCCATCGGTCTGCTCGTCACGCCGTGGGTTCACCCTCTCCGGACAGGCGTCTTGAGTCATCCAGGTCCACGCAGCGGTGTTATCAAGGGTGTATGCAGGGACATCTCAGCCGATTGCGGACCTCACGTCCTCCGCCCGCCGATGGCCGGCGGACTCGGCGCATGTCCCTACTGGGCCCGCGCAGCGCGGCGGGGCAGGTGTTCCTTGTCCAGAGCGTGATCGTGGTGCTGCTGGTGGTGGCCGCGGTGGCGGGCATCATGCTGCAGGCGGCGCGCGACGCAGTGCGGCAGGGGCGTCGGGAGTCGGTGGTGGCGGCCCAGTCGTTCGCCAGCGCCCCCGGTGTGAGCCTGGCGCTGCGCAGCCAGGACCCGACCGCCGTGCTGCAACCGCGAGCCGAGGAGGCGCGCAAGCGGGCGGGCATGGACTTCATCGTCGTCATGAGCACGGACGGAATCCGGTACACGTATCCCTACCCCGCCGAGATCGGGAAGAAGTTCGTCGGCACCATCGAGCCGGCGCTCCAAGGCCGTACCGTCGTCGAACAGGCGGGCGGTCCCCCTCTGCCGGCGGGCAAGGGGACGGCCATCCAGTCAGTCGTCCCGGTGACCGATGCGCGCGGCCGGATCGTCGGCCTGGTCTCCGCGGGGATCATCGTCAAGAACGTGGCGCGGCTGTGGATGCCGCAGCTGCCGATCGTCCTGGGCGTCGGCGCGTTCCTGCTGGTGCTGGCCGCGGCGGGGACGACTGCAGTGTCCCGGCGACTGCTGCGGCAGACCCATGGGCTGGCCCCGACGGAGCTGGCGCGGCTGTACGAGCACCACCAGGCCGTGCTGCACGCGGTGCGGGAGGGAGTTCTGATCATCGGCGAGGACCGGCGGTTGCTGCTGGTCAATGAGGAGGCCAAGCGGCTGCTGGGCTGCCGGCGGACATAGAGGGGCGGCACGTGCGGGAGCTGGGGCTTCCCGAGCAGATGGAGCGTGTGCTCGCGTCCCCGCAGAAGGTCACCGACGAGGTGTACCTCGCCAACGACCGGTTGCTGGCGGTGAACAAGCGGCCCACGTTCCCGGAGGCCGACCACACGGGCAGCGTGGTCACGTTGCGGGACACCACGGAGCTGGCGGTGGTCTCGGGGCGGGCCGAGGTGGCGCTGGGGCAGCTGAAGCTGCTGTACGAGGCGGGAATGCGGATCGGGACGACGCTGGATGTGGAGCGCACCGCCCAGGAGTTGGCCGACGTGGCGGTGCCCCGGTTCGCCGACGTCGTCGCGGTGGACCTGCTGGACTCGGTGGTGCGCGGCTCTGAGCCGACCACGGAAGGCTGGCGCCACCTGCTGCGGTCCGCGATCAGCGGAGATCAGCGGATGCTGCCGTTCTACCGGCTGGGTGAAGTGATCACGTACTCGCCGGAGACTCCGCAGATGCTGGCCCTGGAACAGAGCCGCGGTGTCTTGGAGGCGGACCTGCGGCAGGCCCACGGCTGGCAGGAACAGGATCTGGAACGCACTCGAAGGGCGCTGGAGCTCGGGTTGCACTCCCTGGTGACCATGCCGCTGCGGGCACGTGGTGTGCCCCTGGGCCTCGCGCACTTCTACCGGACGGAGGGCTCGCCCGCGTTCGAGCCGGAGGACGTGGCCTTCGCGGAAGAGCTGGGCGCGCGGGCGGCGGTGGCCATCGACAACGCCCGGAGGTACACCCGCGAGCACGCGATGACGGTGACACTGCAGCGCAGTCTGCTGCCCCGGGGCCAGCCGGAGCAGGACGCCCTGGAAGTGGCCTGGCGTTACCTGCCGTCGGAGGCGGGAGTGGGCGGGGACTGGTTCGACGTCATTCCGCTGCCGGGCGGACGGGTGGCGCTGGTCATGGGCGATGTCGTCGGCCACGGACTGCACGCCTCGGCGACGATGGGGCGGCTGCGCATCGCTGTGCACAACTTCGCCACGCTGGACCTCCCCGTCGACGAGGTCCTCGGGAAGCTGGACGATCTGGTCGTCCGCTTGGATGACGAGGATGACTCCGGCGGCGCCCCCGACGACCAAGAGGGGGCGGGGTTGACCGGAGCGACCTGCCTGTATGCGATCTACGACCCGGTGGCGGGGATCTGCACGATGGCGCGTGCGGGGCATCCCGGCCCCGTGGTGGTGAACCCGGACGGGACGGTCCTCTGCCCGGAGGTACCGGCCTCGCCTCCGTTCGGCCTCGGAAGCTACCCCTTCGAAACCGCCGACGTGCACCTGGCGGAGGGCTCCCAGCTCATTCTGTACACGGACGGGCTGGTTAAGAACTCAGCCCACGACATCGACACCGGCCTCGACGGACTGCGCCGGGCGCTGGGCGGAGCAGGGGCCGGGCAGCGCACTCCGGAGGAGACCTGCCGTGCGGTGATCGAGGCATTGAAGCCGGACCGGCTCTCGGACGACATCGCACTGCTGGCGGCGCGGACCCGGCAAGTTCCGTCCTCGTCGGTGGCCGAATGGAATGTCCCCTCGGACACGGCCGTTGTGCCCTCGGTGCGGGCCGAGTGCAGGACGATTCTGAGCGGGTGGGGGCTGCGGGAGACCGCGTTCACCACGGAGCTGATCCTCAGCGAGCTGGTCACGAACGCGATCCGGTACGGAGCGCCACCCGTGAAGGTACGCCTGCTGCACGGACGAAGTCTGATCTGCGAGGTGTCGGATGCCTCCAGCACCTCTCCGCGACTGCGGCGGGCGGCGACCACGGACGAGGGCGGGCGGGGGTTGTTCCTCGTGGCGCAGTTCGCCCAGCGATGGGGGACGCGGTACACGTCTCACGGCAAGGTCATCTGGGCGGAGCAGATCCTGCACGACGGCGCATCCGATCCCACGGACGACACGCCGATCGACGTTCTCCTCGAACAGTTCGGGGATCCCCTGATGTGAGGAGCAGGTGTCGGTGCCACGGGACGATTCCCGATTGACGACGCCCGGTGCCTCCTGGGCGGATCGAGTGCACACCCGCTGACAGATCTCGAGCGAGACGAACAGACCCGAAACGACCTTGCGCGTGATTCCTCCGTGATGGGTTCGGGGTCGGCCGCCATCGCGCCCGGGACGGTCCTGTGGCCGCTACGAGCCGACCCCGTCGGCTACCCGAGGAAAGCCAAGCGGGCATCGAGGCCGAGGTCGTGTACAGAAGCGACAAGGCCTCCGCGTTGTCCGAAGAACACAGCCCGGTGCCGGTCCGGCCGATGTACCGGGTCAAGGACCGCGCCATATGCGGCTGGTCGAAGCACCCCAGCCGGCGCACGACCTCCCGGGCCGACAGACCCTCCTGGATCAGTACCGCCGCCTCACGCGCGCGATGGATCTGCGTGAGCGCGTGATACGGCTGGACCTGCGCGGGCACGTCGATAGCAGCGGGCAGGGGGCGCGGACGATCGAGGGGCCGGCTCGCAGCGTGACGTCTCGGCCGCCCCGCGGCGGCCGTCACCGTCGTTCGCCGAGAAAGTCGAGGATGTGCCCGAACACGTCCAGGGCGGCGCCTCGGCCGAGGAACGTGTCCAGGTGACCGTAGCCGGGGATCTCGGTGTACGACACGTCGAGGTGGGGCTGCCGGTGGGCGAGGATCTCGTGGCAGAGCTTCTGGGAGTCCAGCCACAGCCCGTTCTCGCTGCCCGAAAGCAGCAGGACGGGGGTGTCGATGCCCCCCGCCGCATCGAGGGCGTTGGGGGGCAAGGCCCGGTAGCGGTGGTCGGTGTCATGCCAGCGGACCACGCTGCGGGCCAGCTCGACACGGCGCAGGTGGGGCAGGATCCACAGCGGCGCGGGGCCGAGGAGTTCGGCCAGCCGGTCGTGGGTGGCCCCGGACAGGTTCTCGTGCACGAAGAGCGAGGCACCCGTGCCCCAGGCCGAGTTGTGCAGGATCTGGCAGGTCGGGTCCGGGCAGTTCGCCTTCCGGGAGGCCAGCGCGAACAGCGGGGTGTACTTCGACCACAGGCCCACCTTGCGGAAGTCGACCGGTATGTGGTCGATCCGGGTCTTCAGCAACTCCCCCGCCACCGACATACGCAGCGATGTCCGGCCCGCGAGCTTCGGGGTCAGGAAGACACCCTGGGACACCACGCCCGCGAGGCCGGGCACCAGCCCCGCCGCCATGCTCAGGGAGAGGGTGAGGGAACCGATGCAGTGGGCGACCACGAACAGCGCGCGGTCGCCGATGCGTTCGCGGATGTACGAGACGGCCTCGGGGATGTCGTACAGGGCCACATCGTCGTACGTGTACGTCTGCCCGGTCTCGTTGTACGGCAGCCGGCAACTGCCCCGCCAGTCCAGCAGCCAGGGCTCGTAGCCGTCGTCGAGGAGCACGTCGACGAGGTTGCGTGTCTCCGGCAGCAGGAACATGTCGGCGGACGCGGTGTGTCCGTGCAGGAGCAGCACGGCGGGCCGGTCCCACTCGCCGGTGTCGATGCGGGTCAGGCCGAGCCGCGCCCCGTCGCTCGCCCGGAAGGGGATCTCCTCGACGGCTGCCGTATCGAGGCGGTGGTGGAGGCGGCGGGGGGTCGGCATGGTCCGGACCCTGCGGAGCGCCGGCCGGGCGGGGCGGGAGTTCGTCGTCCTGAAGATCATCGGTGCTTCTCCGTGAGGGTCGGGGTGCGGCGCAGGTCGAGCAGGTCCGCGGCGGCGCGGGCGAAGGGGCCGAGCAGACCGCGGCCCATCTCCAGGCCGAACCAGGCGAGCCAGGTCAGCTTCGCGGCCCGCTTCTCCTGGCTGGTCAGGCGCGGGTCGACCTTGATGCCGTCGATCTGGTCGCGGACGTAGGAGTCGGCGGGCACGACGACCTCGCCCGCAAGACTCGCCGACTCGCCCTCGCGGCCGATGTGGACGGTCAGCGCGCGGGTCTGCCGCCACAGGTCGCGCCGGGCGCGCGCGTACTTGCGTCCCTCCAGCCACCAGTGGCCGCCGTCGGCATCGCGCAACCGCAGCCGGTAGGACAGGAGTTGGTGCTTGAGGCCGTGCTCCTGCGGGATTCCCTCCTCGGGGCGGATCCAGACGTCGCCGCGCTCGACGGCCAGCGGTTCGGGGTGCACCGCCGGGCACACCACCTCGCCGGAGACGTCCACCCGGCGTTCCCTCACCAACTGGTACATGCTCGCGATGGAGAGGGTCAGCGCCATGGAGCAGGGGGTGTCGGCGGGGGCGCCGACCGGGCCCACGCCGCCCTCGGTCGTCTCCGCGAACCACAGGTAGGGCTGGTCGTCCTTGTGCGGCAAGCGGGCGAGGCCGTCCTGGGCGAGCCGCTCGAACGTCTTGAGCTGGGCCTGTGCGTCGTAGCGGACCGCGGGCGGCAGCCCGAGCGCCTCGACCAGCGCGGTGGTGCGTTCGCCGCCTGCCGCCGGACCCTTCAGGGTCGCCTCGCACAGCTTCTGCGCCGTGGGGCTCTGCAACACCCTGGTCAGGAAGGCGAGTTCGGGAACCGGGTCGGCTTCCAGGCGGGCCAGTGCGTCCGCACGCCATTCGTCCCAGTCCTCGACGCGGACGTGCATGCCGCCGAGCGCCATGTCGCGTACGACGTCGTCGAGGGTGTTGGGCACACCGGTGAGGTTGTAGTCGTAGCCCCAGGCGTCGGGTTCGCAGATCGCGGCGACCGCGGCGCGGCTGACCCAGTCGACGGGGGCCGCGTTCAGGTACCGGAAGGCGGGCACAGTGCGGAAGCGGCCGAAGGCCGAGATCAGGCCGCTGCTGAGATCCTGCGGGTTGTAGGCGCCGGTCTTGCTGTGGCCGCCGATGCCGCCGGGCCGTAGTGCCGTGACCACCAGGCCGTGGTCGCGGGCCCGGCGCAGGGCGACCTCGGCGGCCCACTTGGACTGGTCGTAACCCGAGATGAGGCGGTCGACGTGGGCGAGCGGATCGTCCTCGCCCATGGAGGTGATGCCGACCTCGTTGAAGACCGCGATCGAGGAGATGTGGTGGAGCGGCTTGGGCCGGCCGGTGACCGCGAGTTCGGCCAGGGTCAGCGTGCCAAGGACGTTGCTCGCGCGCAGCGACTGGTAGCCGCGCAGAAAGTCCACGGCCGCCGCCACGCCGACGATGCTGTCCAGTTCGCGGGCCAGAGTGTGCCACAGCTCGTCGGACAGGCCGAGGCGCGGCTGCCGGATGTCGCCGCGGAGCACGGTCACCCGTCGGCGGACTTCCGACGACCAGGGAAGCGAGTAGCTCGTCAGCGCCGCGCCGAGCCGCGCGACCGCCGCCTCCTCGTCCGCCGCACGGACCAGGCAGTACACATGGGCGTCGCTGTGCCGCAGCAGGTCGAGCAGCATGTGGCTGCCGAGGAAGCCGGTGGCGCCGGTCAGCAGGATCCGGCGCGGCGGCAGCGGCTCGGGCACGTCGGCGAACGGCAGGCGGTCTGCGAGCGCGAGGTCGGCCAGGATCTGGTCGAGGTCCTCGCGGCGGGCCCGGGAGCAGGCGTCGTCGCCGGTGCCGGCCAGGTGGCTCGCCCTCAAAGCCGGTTGGGTGGGAGGTGACAGGACGGGGAGGGTGCCCGGGGCGAGGGCCGCAAGGGTGCCCGCCGCGAAGCGCGGGTCGGTGCTCCGGGTCGACGAGGTGCTCGCCGGGGTCCCTGAATCGCCCGTTGCCGACATCCAGCGTCGGGCAAGGCTGATCGGCCGGGCGTCGGCGAACACCTCGTCCAGGTCGAACTCGATGCCCAGCGTGTCTTCCAGCTCCGCGACGAGTTCCACGGCGTGGACGGAGGTTCCTCCGGCGTCGAAGAAGTCGGTGTCGGGCGGCAGGTTCCCGCCGGGCAGATAGCGGCCCGCCGTGGGGGGGAGGGGTGCCGCCCCGCTCTTTCCGTCCCAGGGGGGGGGGGGAGGGGCGACAGTCC
>NZ_JBHVGU010000024.1:0-113092 GCF_042800575.1 Streptomyces sp. NPDC057616 | reverse complement strand
GCGATGGTCTCCGCCACGCTGTTCACGTCCCGGGTGGGGGTGGCCGCGGCACCGTTCCCGGCTGCGGTGGCCGCCGCCGTCACCCTGGCCAGCAGGTCGCTCACGCCGAGCCCACCGCCGCCCCGCTCGATCGACTCGGCGGCCGTCCGCTGTCCGGTGTACGCCGCCGCGTCCTCGTTCAACTCACGCATGAGAGCCCTTCATGATGTGCACGGTCGTTTCCCTCACTGCTGCTGCCAGGAGCGGAATGCCCGCAGCTGGTCCGGCGTGGTCACGGCCTCCAGGCGCTCGTCCTCCTGGTCACCGCCGCCGAGCGCGGCAAGCAGCCGCCGGGCGGGTGCGTTGCGCGGGGTGCGCTCCGCCGTCAGGCGGACCTTTGCGCAGCCCAGTTCCTCGGCGCGGTCGGCCAGCCACTGCAACAGGCGCTCCTCGACGCCCCGGCCGAGCGCCCGGCAGCTCATCAGCCAGGCGAGTACGTCGAGTTGATCGCCCTCGGCGCGCAGCGCGAGCAGGCCGATCTGGCCGTAGTCACCGAAGCGGTCGCGCGCCGCGGCCGTCCACACCTCGCCCCGCTCCCGCCACCGGGCGACATCGCCGCCGTCGGCCGACCGGGCGCGCAGGGTGAACTGGTTGGTGCGGCGCACAAGTTGCTCGGCCCGCTGGACGTCGGCGTCGGACAGGGACCGGATGCCGACCTCGAGCTCAAGCCGGGCGAGGAACTCCTCGAAACCGGCCTGTTCGCGGACGGCCTCCCGCTCCTGTTCCTGCTCGTAGAAACGGGCGCGCAGTGCGTCCTCGGCGGTCGCCGGGGCCGGGACGAGCGGCCACAACCGGCCCAGGAACTCGTCCAGTTCGGTCGACTGCGGGCAGGTCACCGACAGCACCTGCGGCAGCATCGACCGCATCTTGGCGATCTCGGCCGGGTTGTCGTCCAGGAACAGGAAGCTGTTCAGGCCGAGGTTGAGCGTGCGCGCCGCCTCGGCCAGGCGGCCCGGCTTCGGGCCCCAGCCGGCGGAGAGCACGGTGAAGTGCTCCGGCTTCAACAGGCTGCCGGGGCGGTCCAGGACGGCGCGGACCGTGGCCTCGTCGTTGTTGCTGACCAGCGCCAGCAGAGCGCCCGCCTCCCGCCACTGCAGCAGCCTGCGCGCGAGCCGGGCACGAGGACCGGTCAGGTCGACCGACTCGGGGCCCGTCTCGCCGGCCACCCCGCCCCACAGGGTCTCGTCGCCGTCCACCGCGATCACCTTCGGCACGGGGCGCAGCACCGCCCGTACGACCTCCGCCAGGCGAAGGGCCACGGCCGCCTGGAAGGGCGGGGTGAAGGGCAGATGGGCCAGCCGCTCGGTCCGCTCGTCGAAGTGTTCCTCGACGGCGTGGTGCCGGGTCCAGTCGTCGGCGCCGACAACCGCGATGCCCGGCAGCTCGGCCAGGTCGGCGGCGATCCCGCACTCCCACTGCGTCAGGCGGTCCTCGCTCCGTGCGGAGGGGAGGAAGCCGGCGACGAGTGGCGTACGGGTGCGTTGGGACAGCGCCTTCAGTGCGGCCGGGTAGGCGGTGCGCAGCTCGGTGAGCACGGCGTCGTCGACGGGCCCGAAGCGTTCGAGGTCCGCTGCCCGCAGCAGCACGACGCCCACGGCGGTCGAGGGGTCGGCGAAGACGCCGGAAGGGTCCTGGAGGCTCGCGAGCACGTGATGGTACGGCGCTTCGGCGATCGTCAGGCCGCCGTCCGCGGCCCCGTCGTTGACCGCCGTCTCACACATCAGCGGCAGATTGCCGAGGGCGAAGGTCGCGGCGAGGGCCAGGGACCGGCGCGGCGCGGGCCTGGCAGCTACCTCGGCAGCAGGGGCCTTGGCCGCAGGAGCCTGCGCGGCCCGTACCAGTGCCGTCGGGTCCTCGGCCGTGTCACCGAGCAGCCGCAGGAACTCCCTCCCCAGTTCGGCCGTGACCGCCGCATCCAGGATGTCCAGGTTGTGGTCGAGCCGGATGCGCGCCGCGTCCGGGGTCATGGTGATCATCAGGTCGAGATCGGAATAGCCGGTGCCGGCGGGCAGCACCTCCATGCGGGTGAGGCGGCGCGAGGAGCGCACATAGTTGAAGTAGACCTCGACCAGCGGCGCGTTCTGCCGGTGCAGCCCCTGCCTGGCCAGCGTGGCCAGGACGTCCGAGAACATGGCGCCCTTGGCCAGTACCTGCTGCAGGCGGCCGTCCGTGCGGCGCAGCACCTCGCCGACCGCCTCGTCCGCCCGGGCCTCGGCCGGGAATGGCACCGGTACGCCGAAGAAGCCCACCGCGTCGAAGGCGTCGGCGTGGACGCGGGTGTCAACGGGCACGGCGAGCACGAACCGCTCCCGCTCCCGCTTCCTGGCAAGCAGCACCGTCAGCGTGCCGAGGCAGAAGGCGGCGGGAGTGATCGCCAGGCTGCTCGCGGCTGCCGACACCCGCTCCATCAGGCCGTCGGGAATGGTCACCGTCACGCTTCCGGCCCGGTACGACCGTGTCGCGGGGCGCGGCCGGGCGAGTGTCAGGTCGAGCCGCTCGCTGCCGTTGAAGGCCTCGCGCCACTCGGCACCCGCCCCCGGACCGCTCTGCTGGGCTTCGACGAGCAGGGCGATGTCGCGGTTGGTGACGGCATCCCCGAGCGGGGTGCCGGACAGTTCCTCATCGATCTCCCCGGCCACGAGCAGCAGCGACTGCAGGTCGCTCACGGCGTGGTGGGCGCCGAAGACGAGGATCTGTCCCCGCGCACCGCCGTCCACGAGCTCGAACCGCCACAATGGCGCGCCGCCCAGATCGAAGGCAGGCTCCAGCAGTCGGCGCAGCCGGTCGGCGGCGTCGACTTCGCCCTCGGCGGTCGTCCAGCGCAGGAGCGGCTCGGCCGCCTCGCGGTCCACGAGCAGTTGCCACCCGCCTTCGCTGCCGGTGACGATCGCGGTGCGCAGGGCAGCGTGCCGGGCGACGAGCCGGTCGAGGATGGCGGTGAGCGTCTCGCGGGTCGTCGGCGCGGTGAGCCGTACGGCCAGGCCGATGCCGTGCGCCGCGTCCGGCATGCCCGGCCGGGCGCTGCGCAGCAGGCGTACGACATCGCGGGTCGCGGGCCGCAGTTCGGTCTCCGGCACGTCCTGGCCGAGGTGGTCGGGCTGCTCCTGCGCCATGGTCTCCCGCTCCGGCAGGGCCTCGCCCAGGGTCCGGGCGAGGCCGCGGATGTCGGACGCCGCGAACACGGCGGCGGCCGGGAGTTCGACGCCCAGTTCGCGGGCGAAGGCGTTGCGCAGCCGCACCAGCATCAGGGAGTCCAGACCGAGTTCCTTCAGGGCGGTGGTCGCGGACACGTCCGCCGTTCCCCCGGAGACCTCGCCGGCCCTGGCCCGTACGTACGCCTCCAGCAGGGTGGCGCGGTCCTGGTCGTTGGTGGCCGCGAACACTTTCTTGACGAGGTCGTCCGGGGCGGCCGTGCCTGTCGGGGTGGTCACCAGGTCGCCCAGGACCGGGCGGGTGCGTGCCACGTCGGGAACGAGCGTCAGCATCTCCCAGTCCAGGGCCAGGGGCGCGAGCTGGCGGCGGGAGGTGGCCAGCACGCGCTCGAACAGCTCGCCGCCCTCCTGCGGTGAGAAGGCGATCAGGCCGGAGCGGCTGGTCTCGGCGGCTCGGGTGCCCGACTCGGACACCATGCCGACGCCGGCCCAGGCACCCCAGTCCAGGCTCAGCGCTCGGCGGTCGCTGTGGGAGAGGTGGTGCGCCCAGGCGTCGAGGAAGGCGTTCGCCGCCGAGTACGGGCTCTGACCGGCCGAGCCGAGGAGTCCGGCCGCCGAGGCGAACAACACCAATGTTCCCGCTTCCGGGGCCAGTTCGGTGAGCAGGGCGGTGCCCAGGACCTTGGGGGCGAGCACGCGCAGGACGCGTTCGTCGGTCAGGTTCGCCACGGTGGCGTCGTCGAGTACACCGGCCGCGTGCACAACCGTCGCGATGGGGCCCGCCGTCCGTCGTACGGCGTCCAGAGCCGCTGCCAGGCCGTCCCGGTCGGCGACGTCGGCGCGCGCCACGTGCACGGTGACGCCTCGCTCTTCAAGGCCCTTGATCCAGGTCGCGGTCTCCGCGTCGGGTGTGCCCCGGCTCATCAGCGCCAGACGGCGGGCCCCGCGGCGGACCAGTCGCTCGGCGACGACCCGGCCGAGGCCGCCGAGACCGCCGGTGATCAGGTGCACGCCGTCCGCGCCGGTATCGCCGTGGCCGCCGTCGTCCGGGTGGGTGCGCGCCAGGCGCGGCACCAGTCGGCCCGCCCCGCGCAGGGCGACGAGCCGTTCGCCGTCCGCGTGCCTCAGCTGTGTCCAAAGGTCGCCGACACCGCCGGTGGGCGGCAGGTCGATCAGCGTGGTCGACAGCTCCGGGTGCTCCTGCGCCACCGCGAGCCCGAAGCCCCAGGCGAGTGCCTGCTGCGGGTTGGTCACCTGGGTGCTGTCACCGGCAGCCTGGCTGCCCCGCACGACCACGAACAGGCGCGGTGGCCGGCCGTGCGGACGGTCGGCGAGGGTGCGCACCAGGTGCAGAGTGCTCAGGCAGCACAGCCGTGCCGCCTCCTTGGCCGTACCGACGTCGCCGACGGGTGGAGCATCCAGCGCGGACAGCTGAATCACCCGCTCGGGCGCTCCGCCCGGGAACGCCTCGTCCAGGAGCCGGGCCAGGTGCTGCGGATCGGCCGGGTCGAGCAGGTACCGGCCGGGCCCCTCGGCGCCGAACACGGTCCCCCTGCGGGCGATGACATGCGGCACGGAGGAACCGAGCCGCTTGCCGAGTTCCGCGGCGGCCCCGCTCTCGTCGGCCAGGATCAGCCACCTGCCCTCGGTGGGCGGCTCCTGCGCCACCGGCCGCGGTTGCCAGCGGGTCTCGAAGAGCGCCCCGTTCAGCGGCGAGAGCGCCGCCAGCTCGAACTCCTCCGCCTCAAGGACGAGTTGCTCGTCCTCGTCCCAGAGCCTGAGGTCCAGGACGGCGGTGTCCTGGGCCGTGGAGCGCAGCCGGCAGGTCACCCACGTGGGCGTGCCGCGCAGCCCGGTGAACCGCAGGCGTCCAACCCCCGCAGGCACGAACGCGCGGTCCCCGGGTGCGTCGCCGGGCAGGGCGGCCGTGTGGAAAGCGGCGTCGAGAACCGCTGGGTGCAGGAGGTGACCCGCTGCGGGCCGGGCGGCCAGTCGGCCGAGGCACTGGTCGTGCGTGCGGTGGCCCTCCTCGAGCCCTCGGAAGGCGGGGCCGTAGTCGATGCCGAGGGCGGTCAACCCGGCGTAGACGGACGGCAGGTCGACTGCTTCGAGGCACTGCTCGCGCACGCCGGAAAGCGCGACGTCGGCGGTCGGCTCGTCGCAGACCGGCGCGACGCGTCCGATGACGTGCTGCTCCCACCGCGTGCCGCGCTCACCCGCAGCCGCCGATGCGATGGTGAAGTCCCGGGAGCCGCCTTCGGCGGGCCGCAGGACGAGTTGCAGCCGTACGGGCCGGTCTTCGCCCAGGCGCAGCGGCTGGAGGAACTTGACGTCGGCCAGGCGTACTTCGCGGCCGTCCGCCACCGCGGACGCGGCCTCCAGTGCCATGTCCAGGAAGGCGGCGCCGGGCAGCCAGACCTCGCCGCCGACCTGGTGGTCGGTCAGATAGGCGAAGCGACTGTCCCCCAGGTCGATCTCACTCTGGAAGGTGTGCCGGTCGGGCTCGTCACTGGACTCGATGTGCGTACCGAGGATCGGCGAGGAGCCCGCCGCGGTGGCCGGGGCGGGCGCGAGCCAGTGCCGCTCGCGGGCGAAGGCGTACGTGGGCAGGTCGACGCGGCGGCCGTGCGGGAACAGTACCGGCCAGTCGGGCGTGTGCCCGGCTGCGTACAACTCGCCCACCCTGCGCAGCAGCACGTCGTGTCCGCCCTGCTCCCGACGCAGCGAGCCGACGCCGACCGCGTCGATCCCGGCCTCCGCGGCCACCGCCTCGATGGAGGAGAGCAGCGAGGGGTGCGGGCTGAGCTCGACGAAGTAGCGGTAGCCGTCGTCCAGCATCCGTCGGACCGTGTCCGCGAAACGGACGGGCTGCCTGAGGTTGGCGTACCAGTAGCCGGCGTCCAGCCGGTCACCGGGCACGGGTTCGCCCAGCACCGTCGAGTACAGGGGGGTCGACGCCTGCCCGGCCCGGATGCCGGAGAACCGGTCGAGGATTTCCGCGCGCACGGGTTCCATCAGCGGAGTGTGCGAGGCGAACGGCGTCGACAGCCGTCTTACGGGGATCTGCTGCTCGCCGAGGGTCCGGCACAGCTCGGCCAGCGCATCGGCGTCGCCTGCGACCGCCGTGGAGGTCCCGCTGTTGACGGCGGCGACGAAGAGCCGGTCCGCGTACGGCGCGAGCAGCTCCTCGACTTCCGTGCGGGTCAGCTCCACGGACACCATGCCGCCCCGTCCGACCAGCGGTGCGACGGCGTGGGCGCGCCCGGTCACCACGGTCACCGCGTCGTCGAGGGTGAGGGCGCCCGCGCTGTAGGCGGCGGCGATCTCACCCAGGCTGTGCCCGATCACGGCGTCCGGGGCGACCCCGAGCCGCCGCCAGGCGGCCGCCAGCGCCGCGTTGACCGCAAAGAGCACCGGCTGCAGGTACTCGGTCCGCTCGAGCGGGGAGAATTCCTCGGGGGCCCGCAGGACATTGAGCACCGACCAACCCACATGCCGCTGCACCGTCTCGTCGATCCGGGTCAGTTCCTTGCGGAACGCCTCCGACCCAGCCATCAACTCCACGCCCATGCCCGGCCATTGGCCACCGTGTCCGGCGAAGACGAAGGCCACCTTGCCCGACTGCTCCTCGCGGGGCGGTGCGAGCGGCGTACGTCCGGCTCCCAACGCGTCCAGACGCGCCCTCAGTTCGTCCCGGTCGTCCGCCGCGATCGCCGCCCGCCACTCCAAGTGGCTGCGGTGCAGCGCCAGGGTGTGGGCGACATCCGGCAGCGCGATGTCCTCGGCCAGGTGCCTGGCCAGCCGCGCGGCCTGGCCTCGCAGTGCTGCCTCGCTCCGCCCGGACAGCACGAACAACCGTTTCCCGGGCGGGACTTCGCTCGCCTGCTCGGCCTCGACCGGCGGAGCCTCTTCGAGGATCACATGCGCGTTGGTTCCGCTGATCCCGAAGGCGCTGACCCCGGCACGCCGGGACCGCTCCCCCGCCGGCGGCCAGGCCGCCGCCTGTTGCAGCAGCTGCAACCCGCTGCCGTCCCAGTCGACGTGCCGGCTGGGCGTGCCCGCGTGCAGGGTGGCGGGAAGGGTCTGGTGGCGCAGCGACTGGACCACCTTGATCAGCCCGGCCACGCCCGAAGCGGCCTGCGTATGCCCGAGGTTGGACTTGAGCGAGCCGAGGTACAGCGGGCGGTCGTGGGGGCGCGAGTCGCCGAAGACCTGCGACAGGGCGTTCGCCTCGATCGGGTCTCCCAGCGTCGTGCCCGTCCCGTGCGCTTCGACGTAGTCGATGTCGGCGGGCTCCAGCCGGGACAGCTCCAGGGCTCGGCGGATCACCTGCTCCTGAGCCGGACCGTTGGGCGCGGACAACCCCTGACTGCGGCCGTCCTGGTTGACGGCCGTGCCGCGCACCACGGCCAGCACCTGGTCACCGTCGCGCTGGGCGTCACTCAGCCGCTTCAGTACGATCATGCCGACGCCCTCGGACCATATGGCGCCGTCGGCGTCGTCGGAGAAGGAACGGCAGCGTCCGGTCGCGGACAGGCCCCGCAGTCGGCTGAATTCCACGAAGGTGCCCGGCGTCACCATGAGCGTCACACCTCCGGCGAGTGCCAGGTCGCACTCGCCCGACCGGAGCGCCTGCGTCGCCAGGTGCACCGCCACCAGCGACGACGAGCACGCCGTGTCCACCGTCAACGCCGGACCGTGCAGCCCGAGCGCATAGCTGAGCCGGCCGGAGGCCACGCTGAGCGCCGAGCCCGTGCCGACGTAGCCGTCGAGCTGGTCGAGCCGGGAGCCCGACAGGTAGTCGCTGCCGAACATGCCGACGTACACGCCGGTGGTGCTGCCCGCAAGTCGGGCGGGCACGATCCCGGCGCGCTCGAGTGCCTCCCACGCCGTCTCCAGGAGCAGCCGCTGCTGCGGGTCCATGGCCGCCGCCTCCTTCGGGGTGATGCCGAAGAAGCCCGCGTCGAAGGACTCGATGTCGTCCAGGAAGCCGCCTTCCCGGGCGTACGACTTGCCCGGGGCGTCCGGGTCGGGGTCGTACAGCGACTCCACGTCCCAGCGTCCGGACGGGAACGGGCCGACCGCGTCGCGGCCCTCCGCGACCAGCCGCCACAGTTCCTCCGGATCGCTCACTCCGCCCGGCAGTCGGCAGGCCATGGCGACGACGGCCACCGGCTCGTCGGTGGGCGCGGTCGCGCTGCGGGTGGGGCGCGGATCGCTGCGGCGGGCCGTACGTCCACTCGCCGCAAGGGTGTTGGTCAGCAAGTACTCGGCGAGACGGGCCGGGGTGGGGTGGTCGAACAGCAGGGTCGCGGGGAGCCGGGCGCCGAGGCCGGCGGCGAGGCGGTTGCGGAGTTCGACCGCGGTCACGGAGTCCATGCCGAGCTCGCGCAGTGGCTGGTCGGGGCGGACGGACTCCGCCGAGCGCAGACCGAGGGTGCGGGACGCCTCTTCGCGAACCAGGGCCAGGACACGTTCGGCGCGTTCGGCTTCCGGCAGCCGGGCCAGGCGGTCCGCCAGGGCGTCGCCGCCGTCCCGGCCGGTGCGCGGCGCGGGCAGCAGCGAGCGCCACAACGCGGCCGCGGGGTCACCCGCGGCGGCCATGGTCTCGCGCAGGCGCGTGAGGTCCAGGGCCCAGGCGACCAGGTGCGGGGTGCTCCGGCGCAGGGCGAGTTCCACCAGGTCGCGGCCCTGGTCGGGAGTGAGGGCACGGTGGCCGAGACGGGCCATCCCCGCGAGGTCGGCGTGTTCGGCGGCAAGGCCCTCGCCCGCCCACGCGCCGAACGAGACCGCCACGGCAGGCAGGCCCAAGGCCCGGCGGTGGTGGGCCAGTTGGTCGAGAAAGACGTTGGCGGCCGCGTAGTTGGCCTGGCCCGCGTTGCCTGCGACACCGGCAGCCGAGGAGACCAGCACGAACATCTCGAGCGGCATGTCGGCGGTGACCCGGTGCAGATGGGCGGCGCCGTCGACCTTGGGGCGCAGCACCCGAGCGAGGCGTTCGTGCGTCAGCTCGGCGACCACCCCGTCGTCCAGGACGCCGGCGCAGTGCACGATGCCCCTCAGCGGCAGCTCGTCACCGACACTGCCGAGCACGTCGGCCACGGCCGTCGCGTCCGCGACGTCGCACGCCGCCACCTCGACCTCGGCTCCGAGCGCGGCGAGTTCCTCGGTGACCTCGGCGGTGCGCGGATCGGCGGTGCCCCGGCGGGACGTCAGCAGCAGGCGGGGGACGCCGCGTTCGGCCACGAGGCGGGCGATGTGGCGACCGACGGCACCCAGGCCCCCAGTGATCAACACCGTGCCGTCCGTGGGCACCGAGCCGGGTACGGCCGGGCCGGCGGCGCGGGCGCGAACCAGCCGAGGGGCGAGCAGCGTGCCCGAACGCAGAGCGAGTTCGGGCTCACCGCGGTGCGCCACTGCGGCCCGCAGGGCGTCCGCGGGATCGTCGGAGCCGTCGAGGTCGAGCAGGGTCAGTCCGAGGTCCGGGTGCTCGATGCGGGCGCTGCGGGCCAGGCCCCACAGGACCGACTGTGCCAGGCCGGACACCGTGTCCGCCTCACCGGCGGCGACCGCACCGCGGGTCACCCATACGGTCCGCGTGGGCGCTACCTCGTGCGTGATGAGGCTTTGCAGTTCGGCCAGGGCGGTTGCCGCCAACTCGTGTGCTGCAAGGGCGATTTCGTCGTCTTCGGCCGGGAGAGGCCAGAACCGCACCAGGACGTCAGCGCCGGTCTCGCGGAGCCGGATCCCGGCCGCCTCGAGTCCGCTGAGCGCCGCTGCGGCCTGCGGGTCGGACGGGTCGCCGACGACGGCCCACTCGCTGTCCGGTCCTTCAGAGGGCTCTTCGGTCACCGCCGTCCACGTCGGCTCGTACAGGTGCCGGCCGTTCTCCGAGCCGCTGATGAGGTCCGCCGCATTCGCGGCCCGCAGCCGCACGCCCTCCAGCCTGCCGGCAGGGATACCGTCGGTGTCCCACAGCGTCACGTCCAGCGTGAGGTCCGTGCCGGAGCCGCCGGTTTGCCGTACGGACGCGATGAGCTCGTTCGCGCCACCGTGATGCAGGGCGCAGCGGCCCACCGCGACCGGCAGCAGCACCCGGCCGTCGGAGGCGTCGAACGCGGCGGCCACGTGGAGCGCGGAGTCCAGCAGCGCCGGGTGGACCGGGTAGGGGTCACTCAGGTCACGGGCAGCGTCCGGGAGTGACAGCCGGGCCAGCAGCTCGCCGCCGCCGGTCACCACCGCCTCGCGTACGCCCTGGAAAGCGGGTCCGTAGCCGAGGCCGAGCCCGGTCAGCCGCTCGTACGTCTCCGGGCTCCACCCGGGTTCGGCCGTCTCCGGCCGGACCGGAGGCTGCCCGGCCGTCACCGGCGCCGCCTCGTCAGCGCAGGCGGTTGCGTGCAGGGTCCAGCCCGTGGCCTCCTGGCCCCGCGGGCGGCTGTGCACAGTGATCTCCGGAACGGGGCCGGCCGTGACGACCTCGACGGACACTTCGACCGTGCCGGAGACGGAGAGCACGAGGGGCGTGAGCAGGAGCAGGTCTGTGACGTCGGCCGGTTCGTCCGGGCGGGCCACGGCGAGGGCGGCGCGACACAGCTCCATCAGGGTCGTACCCGACACCACGGTCCTGCCGAAGACGGTGTGATCGGGCAGCCAGTCGGTGGTCGACGGGGACCACTCGTTGCGGAAGGTCCAGCGGGTTTCGTCCGCCGACTGCAGCTGAATCCCGAGCAACGGGTGCGCGGAGCGGTCGAACAGGCCGGGGGCGCCGGCGGCGGACTCGGACTCGATCCAGTGGCGCTGCGCGTCCCAGGCGTAGGTCGGCAGGTCCGCGGGCACGGTGTCCGCAACCAGACGACGCCAGTCGATCTTCCGTCCGTGGACGTGGAGTTCGGCGGCGGCGCGGTCCAGACACGCGGCCCCGTCCTCGTCTCGGCGGAGCGAGCCCACGGCGACCAGTTCGCGGCCGCAGTCCTCGCCGATCGTGTGCAGCGCGGTGAGCAGGGACGGGTGGGGGCTGAGTTCGACGAAGTAGCGGTAGCCGTCGGCCGCCATGCGCTCGACGGTGGGCGCGAAGCGGACGGGTTCGCGAAGGTTGGTGTACCAGTAGTCGGCCTCCAGTTCCTCGGTGACCGGCTCACCGGTAACCGTCGAATACCAGGCGACCGACGTCGGACAGGTGGTGACGCCGTCGAGTTCGTCCACGATCAGTCCGTGGACCTGCTCGACCTGAGTGCTGTGGGAGGCGTAGTCGACGTCGAGGCGACGGACGAACACCTGCTCCCGGTCGAGGTCGGCAAGGAACGCCGCCAGCGGCTCCACGGCACCGGCGATCACCGTCGAACGGCCGCTGTTCACGGCGGCGACCGAAACCCGTCCGCCCAGACCTTCGAGGCGGGCCTCGACGTCGGTGTGCGGAAGGGCGACGACGGCCATGGCGCCGGTGCCGGACAGCCCGGTCAGAGCCTGGCTGCGCAGGGCGACGACCGCCGCCGCGTCATTGAGACTCAGAGTTCCGGCGACGCAGGCCGCGGCGACCTCGCCCTGGCTGTGCCCGATCACGCCGTCGGGCCGTACGCCACGGGCCCGCCATACTGCGGCCAGGGACACCATCACGGCGAAGAGCACCGGCTGGACGACATCCACGCGGTCCAGGGACGGCGCGCCCGCGTCGCCGCGCAGAACGGCCGCCACCGACCACTCGGTGAACGGGCGCAGGGCACCGTCGCAGCGGTCGAGTTCGTCGGCGAACACCGGGTCGTGCGCAAGCAGGTCGCGGGCCATGCCGGCCCACTGGGCGCCCTGGCCCGGAAAGACGAACGCCAACTTGCCTGCCGGGGCCGTCTGCTGGGGACCGACGGTAAGGTCCGTCTCCGGCCGTCCCCCGGCCAATCCGTGCAGGGCCGTCAGCAGATCGTCGCGGTTGCTTGCCCGGACGACGGCCCGGTGCTCGAAGTGGGTACGGTGGTGGGCCAGCGTCGCGGCCACCGCCCCCACCGGCAACTGCGGCTGTCCGGCCAGGAATTCATGCAGGCGCCGGGCCTGCCTCTCGAGGGCGGGAAGAGTACCGGCTGAGAGCGGGAAGAGAGTCGCGGTACCCGACGGCTCCCCTTCCGCTCCTGGCCGTACGACATCCAGTGGTGCCTCCTCCAGCACCACGTGCGCATTGGTGCCGCTGATCCCGAACGCGCTCACTCCCGCTCGGCGCAGCCGATCGCCACTGCGCGGCCACGCCTGGGCGCCGCCCGGCACGCGCAGGCCGCCGCCCGCCCAGTCGATGTGCTCGGTGAGCGCCTCGGCGTGCAGCGACGCCGGTATCTGCTCGTGCCCGAGGGCCAGCACCGTCTTGATGACGCCGCCGATGCCCGCCGCGGCCTGCGTGTGACCGATGTTGGACTTCAGGGAGCCGACGCCCAGCGGCCGGGCGGCCGGGCGGCCCGGTCCGAACACGGCGGCCAGTGCCCGGCCCTCGATGGGATCGCCGAGCGGGGTACCCGTGCCGTGTGCCTCCACATAGTCCAGGTCGTCCGGCTCGATACCGGCGGCGTCCAGGGCCGCGCGCACCACCCGTTCCTGGGCAGGTCCGTTCGGGGCGCTCAGTCCCTGGCTGCGTCCGTCCTGGTTGATTGCCGAGCCCTTGATGACGGCGAGGACCCGGTCGCCGTCCTGGCGGGCGTCCGCGAGCCGCTTCAGCAGGACCACACCGCAGCCTTCGGCCCACACCACGCCGTCCGCGCCGGCCGAGAAGGGGCTGCACCGTCCGGACGGCGACAGCCCGCGCAGCCTGCTGAACTCGACGTGCCCGCGCGGGGTCACCAGCAGCGTCGCGCCGCCCGCCAGCGCGAGGTCGCACTCGCCGCCCGCCAGCGCCCGGGCCGCGAGGTGCAGGGCGACGAGGGACGACGAGCAGGCTGTGTCGACGGTGACCGCCGGGCCCTGCAGACCGAGGGTGTAGGCGATGCGCCCGGAGGCCACGCTGGGCGCCGAGCCCGTGCCGATGTGCCCGTCGAGCTGGGCAAGCGAGGCCGAAGCGAGGTATCCGCTGTCGTACAGGCCGATGTAGACGCCCGTGGAGCTGCCGTGGAGCGCCTTGGGGACGATCCCGGCCCGCTCGATCGCCTCCCAGCTCGTCTGCAGCAGCAGCCGCTGCTGCGGGTCCATGGCCGCGGCCTCTCGCGACGAGATGCCGAAGAAGGGGGCGTCGAAGTGGTCGATGCCGTCGAGGAAGCCGCCCCGCAGGCTGTACGCCTTGCCCACAGCCTCCGGGTCGGGGTCGAAAAGCCCCTGGGATCGCCAACGGCCCTTCGGTACCTCGGAGATGACGTCCTCGCCCGCGGCCAGCAGCCGCCACAGCGCCTCGGGATCGTCGGCGCCACCGGGGAAGCGGCAGGCCATCGAGACGATCGCGATGTCACCGCCCGTCGCCCGCACGGGGGCGTCGCCCGGCGCCAAGTCGTCGTCCGCCTTGGGCCGTTCGCCGAGGATCGCGTCGGCGAGCTCGGTGATCGTGGGGTGGTTGAAGACAAGGGACGGCTCCACCGGCCGGCCGGTCCGCGCGGCAAGCTCCGCGGCCATGGTCACCAATTGGCGTGACCCCAGGCCGAGTTCGGCGATCGGCCGGTCGGGGTCGACGGCCAGCGGGTCGAGCCCGGCGGCCTCGGCGACGGCCGACACCAGCCAGGCGCGCAGTTCCTCGGATGTGTTGACACACGTCTCGGCGGACTGCTTCGAGAACTCGTTCGCAGGCATTGGTCAGGTGTCCTCAGGAACGGTGGTTCAGGCGGTTTCCGTACGCACGGAACGGGACCGGTAGGGCCGCCGCGTCGGACGGTTGCGGGTCCCGTACGGCGGCGGGTACCTCGGGCGGGCCGTCACCGGTGCGGGCGCCCCACCGGTGACGGGTGACGTCACCTCTGTACGGGCACGCCGAGCACGGACAAGGTGCCGTCGAGGTATGCGGCCCGGGTGGCCCGGCGCTGGATCTTTCCGCTGGACGTCTTCGGAATGGTGCCGGGGTGGACCAGCACGACGTCGCGCGCCGACAGGCCGTGGGCCTCGGCGATCGCGCTGCGGACCTGGTCGGCGATCTTCTCCGCCTCGCCCGCCGTTTCCGGGGCCACCTCTGCGACGACGACGGGCTGCTCGCCCTCCGCGGCGCCGTCCACGGAGAACGCGGCCGTGCAGCCTGGCCGCAGCGCCGGATGCGACAGCTCCGCCGACAACTCCAGGTCCTGCGGGTAGTGGTTGCGGCCGTCGATGACGATCAGGTCCTTGAGACGGCCGGTGACGAACAGTTCGCCGTTCCGCAGGAACCCGAGGTCGCCGGTGCGCAGAAAGCGGCCCTCACGGCCGGTCAGCGTGGCCCGGAAGGTCTCGCGGGTGGCGAGGGCGTTGCGCCAGTACCCCTTGGCGACGCTCGCGCCGCCGACCCAGATCTCGCCGACCTCGCCCTCGGGCAACTCCTCCTGCCCTTCGGGGTCGGCGATCACCACGGTCAGGCCGGGGCCGGGACGACCGCAGCCGACCGCCGCCGCGTCCGCAGCGCCCGCGTGCGGGCCACTCCCCCCGGCGTCGAGCAGCGTCGGCTCGGCGTCCACCGAGCCGCCGGTGACCATCAGGGTGGCCTCGGCGAGGCCGTAGCACGGGTAGAGGGCCTCGCGGCGGAAGCCGGCCGCGCCGAAGGTCTCGCTGAACCGTCGCAGGGTGGCGGCCCGAACCGGTTCGGCGCCGTTGAAGGCGACCCTCCAGCTGCTCAGGTCGAGCTCCCCGAGGAGCCCGGGAGTGGCGTGCTTCAGACACAGCTCGTACGCGAAGTTGGGGCCGCCACTGGTGTGCGGGCGGTAGCGGGTGACCGCGCTGAGCCAGCGCTGGGGCTGCTGCAGGAAGTGCAGCGGCGAGAAGAGGGTGGCGGTCACACCGAGGTGGACCGTGTTGAGGACCGGGCCGATGAGGCCCATGTCGTGGTACACGGGCAGCCAGCTGACGTACATCTCGTGGCCGTACTCCGCGATCGTGTCCGGGGTGTGCCCCATCTGCTCCGTGACGACCCGTTCGTTGTCCACCACATTGCCGTGCGTCACCATCACCCCGCGCGGTGCGGAGGTGGAGCCGGAGGTGTACTGCAGGAAGGCGACCGAGTCGGCGGTGAGACCGGGTTCTCGCCAGGAGCCGGCCGCATCGTCGGGGATGTCCTCGGTGGTGACGCAGGTGATCCCCTCCGTCTCGGGCAGGTGCTGCGCCAACTCGCCCAGGGCGCCGATGACTTCACGTCCGCCGAGGATCACCTTGGCGTCCGCGTCGGCGATCAGCCGCTTCATCCGGATCAGGGCCCGGTGGTTCTGCGACCGCCCCCGCGGGGGCACCCCCGGCACGGCGATGACACCGGCGGCGAGGCAGCCCAGGAACGCAGGGATGAATTCGAGGCCGGGCGGATACAACAGCATGGCTCGGGAGCCGGCCAGACCGCGCTCCTGGAGCCAGGCGGCGATGGCCTGGGAGCGGCGGGCCAGTTGCCCGTAGGAGATCTCCCGGACCTCACCGTCACAGTCACCCGTGACCAGGTACCGGTACGCGGTGCGGTCAGGCTGTTGCGAAGCGTGCGCGGTCAATAAATCGACCAGAGTACGAACCATGTGACAGTCTCACCCGTTCGGATCAGCGGGCGAGGGAACTGGAGTTCGATGTCCGCGTGATATGTACACGCGAAAGCCCTGGGGCGACCCGGCCCCCTTGCCAGGTCACCCTTCTCGGCCCCCCGCCGGAAAGCTGTGGCGATGCCGCCACAGAATCCCCGCCCCCCGCTTGATTACTACCGACGAGTAGCACGATAACAAGTCCCATGGGTCAACGGGCTGGAGGCATGTAAACGCTGGGTGTCCAAACGGGATGTCCAGCCGCGTCTCGGGCGGCAGTGGGTACAGGCGCGCAGTCCGTCGGCGAGCAGTCGGCGGGCCTCGTCACGGCCGATGGTGCGGCGCCGGCGACGACCGGATCGGTGGGACTGGCGCACGCGCTGCTCCGCAGACCTGGACGTGGCCTTCCTGTCGCTGCCCGAGCACAATCACGCCGGGATCGACGCACGGGAGCTGGCCACCGCGCCACTCGTCCTGGTGGTGAGCGCCGCCCATCCGCTTGCAAAACGAGGGAGGTGGCACTGGCGGACCTCGCGGAAGAGCCCTTCGTGGACTTTCCGCCGGGCTACGGCAACCGCGAGGTGGTCGACCGGGCGTTCGCGGTGGCGGGCGTCGCCGACTGGTCCAGGCAGTATGCCAAGGCCACGGGCATCGATCTCAGTGACCTGGCCAAGCTCAAGCGGAAGCGCCCTCAGTACCCCGAGATCCCGTAGCTCAGCACGGCTCCTCGGGGCCGGAAGATGATCTCGCCGTGATCACGGCATCGGAACCCCGTTGGAAGAGCCCGTTCACAGGACAGAGCCCGCAGCAGTTCGGCACGCTCATCACCGCTCCGCGCAAGGAGGGCGCGGTCGCAGGACGCAGGGGACGGCCGTGGGGTCTGCCGCTGGAGGACCGCGTGCTGCTGATCATCGCCTACTGGCGGACCAATATGACACTGCGACAGCTCGCGCTGCCGTTCGGGATCTCGAAGTCGGCCGCCGACCGCATCATCGACCACCTCGGGCCCACCCTCGCTCTGCGCCAGCGCCGGCGGTTCCGCAAGGATGCCGTGCTGATCGTGGACGGCACCTCGGTTCCCACCCGCGATCACAGCATCGCCGAGCGTTCGAAGAACTACCGGTACTCCACCAACCATCAGGTCGTCATCGACGCCGACACCCGGTGCGTCGTCGCCGTCGGCCGGCCCCTGCCGGGTAACCACAACGACTGCAAGGCATGGGAACTGTCCAGCGCGAAGGCCGCCGTCGACAGGACAACCGTGATCGCTCACGGTGGCCACCCGCGGCACCGGCCTGGTCATCCCTCACCGCCGGGAACGCGACCAGGCCGAACTACCGAACTGGAAAGAGGAGCACAACGCCGCCCACCGCAAGGGCCGCAGTGACCTGCTCATTCGGTCACTTGATCGGCTCCACCACTTGGGGGACGCCATCCGGCAATCGCCTGGGTCAGGCCGCGGGCAGCGCTGGCAGGGGCCGACTGGCGATCTCCTGTGCTTCGGCGCGTGTCATGCCGAACATGCGCAGCAGGCGAGCGGCCAGTTGATCGGAAACATGCTCGGCATCGAGGTCTGGGCGGGTCTCCAGCAGGTGGAGCACCCCGAGCAGGGCGCCGCCGACCATCGCCACGGCGGTCTGCGGGTCGTCGATGTCCAGCCGTCCGTCGTCGGCGGCGGCCTGCAGGTCCCGCATCGCCCGCGGGGCCAGGCCGCTGTCGGAGGTCAGGTAGGGCATGCCGGTGCGGACGAGGATCCTGGCGATCTGTGTGTGGGTGCGCTGCAGCCGGCCGGTCAGGCGGACACTGGCGGCGAAGATCTCCGCGGGGTCCTTCAGCTTTCCCACGACGGATTCCAGGAGGACGCCGTGTTCCTCCAGGGTGAGGGCGACGGCGGCGTCAAACAGCTCGTCTTTGCTGGTGAAGTGATTGTAGAAGGAGCCGAAGCCGACGTCCGCCGCCTCGGTGATTTCCTGGATGCTCACGTCGGTCCGCCCCTGCGCGGCGAGAAACCCCTGCGCGGCGGCGATCAGCGCGGCTCGGGTACGCGCCTTGCGCCGGTCCAGGCGGTTGGGCGGCGAGCTGGGCATCCGGCTGGTGGCCTTGCCCTGTCGGTCGACGTTCATCCTTTTACCTTAACCCATTGAATCAGTTCTGATAGTTTCATCGCTACTGACGGCCATTGACGATGCTGTCATCTGGACTGATTCTCACATCACTACTGACTGGCGTTGCTCGCGGGAGCGGCCTGGTCGACGTCTGTCCAGGACTCAGGAGAGCCGATGAGTATCCAGGTCGTCCGCACCTCAGACGGCTGGTGGGTGGAGAGCAGCACAGGACTGCTACACCGCGTCGACACGCACGCGGACACCACCGCCGGCCTGCTCGCCGACCGTTCCGCCGTGCGGCAGGCGGCTGCCCGCGCCACTGCTGACCGCGACGCCGGGCTTTCCGCTGGAGAGGCCGAGCTGCTGTCGCCCGTCACCACCCCCTGCCGGGTGGTGGCACAGATGGTCAACTACCGTTCCCACGCGCTGGACTCCGGATTCGACCCTGACACCGTCCCGCCCGCGTTCTTCCGCAAGGCGTCGGGGTCCGTCAACGGCCCGTACCAGGACATTGTCCGTCCCCACCACGTGCGCTTCCTGGACTACGAGGTGGAGCTCGGGCTGGTGATGGGTGCGGACCTGCCGGTCGGCACCGAGATCACCAACTCCACGCTGTCCCAGTACGTCGCCGCGCTGGTCGTCGCCAACGACGTCAGCGCCCGCGACCTGCAGCTGCCCAAGACGCAGTTCTACGAGTCCAAGTCGTACCCGACCTTCACTCCGCTCGGGCCCCGGCTGCTACTGGTCGATGCCGACGATCTGGCCCGCCTGCCGGACCTGCGGCTCACGCTGAAGGTCAACGGGACCACGCGGCAGGACCGCACCACCACGGACATGATCGTCCGACCCGCCCGTGCACTCAGCCTGCTGGCCCGCTTTCAGACGCTGCAACCCGGTGACGTCCTGCTCACCGGAACGCCCGGCGGCACCGCCCTGAAATCCCCCGGCAGGCTCCTGACCACGCTCGCCGCCCTGCTGCCGCCACACAAGCGCTGGCAGAAGTTCTTCGCCCGCCAGCAGGCGAACCCCGACTACCTCAAGGACGGCGACGCGGTCACGGCTCGCATCGCGACCGATGACGGCGTACTCGATCTCGGCCAACAGCGCACGGTGGTGCGCACCCGCTGACGACTCCCGGGACCCCGCCCGGGACCGGCCGGATCGGCATCCCCGTACCGGGCCGACCACTTGACCCCATCCCTCACCTTGCAAAGGCGCACCGGTGACACTTACACCCACCGACCTGCTGTGGCCCGCCCCCGACAGCATCACGGACCTGTCCGCCATCGAGGCTGTTCCGCTGCATGAGCGCGGCCTGCCCGCCACCACCTACGACACCGTACTGCGCGCCGCCCGCCTGTGGCCCGACCGCCCGGCCCTGACGGTGCTGCCCGACGCCGCGCGTTTCCTGCGTCCCGCCACTGCCACCTTCGCGCAGCTACGCGACCAGGTGCACCGCACGGCCAACCTGCTGCGCTCACTCGGCGTCACCCGCCGGGCCGCCGTGGGCCTGCTCGCGCCGAACACCGCGGAGCTGCCCGCCGCCCTGCTGGCAGCACAGGCCGCGGGGATCGCCGCCCCGGTGAATCCGGGCCTGGCGTCCGAGCACGTCGAACAACTGCTGCGGCGCGGCGGCGCGCGGGTGCTCATCGCCGCCGGTCCGCAGCTGGATGCGCAGGTGTGGGCCACGGCCCGGCAGGTCGCCGCGGCCTTGCGGCTGGACGCACTGCTGGCCCTGGCCCCCACCTCGGCCGACGGGCCCACCCCCGCTCTGGACCCCATCGAGGGCGTACGCGTCGGCTACCTCACGGAGCTGGCCGCGTCCCATCCCGCCGACCGGCTGGTGGACATCGAACCCCCGGCTGCCGACGACCTGGCTGCCTACTTCCACACCGGCGGCACCACCGGCACTCCCAAGCTTGCCGCGCACACGCACACCAACGAGGTCGTCGACGCCTGGATGGTGGCGGCGAGCATTCCTCTCGACGAGGACTCGGTGATGTTCGCGGCGCTGCCGCTGTTCCATGTCAACGCCCTGATCGTCACCCTGCTCAGCCCGCTGCTGCGCGGCCGGGGAGTGGTGTGGGCCGGGCCGCTGGGCTACCGGGATCCCGAGCTGTATTCGGTGTTCTGGAAGCTGGTGGAGCACTACCGCATCGCCACCATGTCCGGCGTGCCCACCGTCTACTCCGTCCTCGCTCATGTCCCCGTGGACGCGGACATCTCCAGCCTGCGGTTCGCCGCCGTCGGCGCCTCGCCGCTGCCGCCCGCCGTACGGGAGTCCTTCGAGGAGCACACCGGCATTCCGCTGTGCGAGGGTTACGGGCTGACCGAGGCGACCTGCGCCTCCGCCCTCGGCGTGCCCGGTCACACCCGTCCCGGCAGTGTCGGGCGGCGCCTGCCCTACCAGCGGGTCAAGACGGTGCGGATCGACCCGGACACCGGCGAGTGGCACGACCTGGCGCCGGGTGCCACCGGGGTGCTCGCCGTCAGCGGCCCGGTCCTCTTCGCCGGGTACGTCGCCGAGCACACCGCCCAGGGGCCGCGCCTGGAGAGCGCCGGGAAGATCCGCGACGGCTGGCTGGACACGGGCGACCTGGCCCGCATCGACGCCGACGGCTTCATCCATCTCGCCGGCCGCGCCAAGGACCTGATCATCCGGGGCGGTCACAACATCGACCCGGCCGCGATCGAGGACGCCCTCCTCACCCACCCCGAGGTCACCGCCGCCGCGGCGGTCGGCCGTCCCGACCCGCATGCCGGCGAGGTGCCCGTCGCCTACGTCACCCTGGCCGTCCACGCCCAGACCGGCCCCGCCGAACTGCTCGCCTGGGCCACCGAGCGGGTCCCCGAGCGCGCCGCCGTCCCGCGCGAGGTGTGCGTGGTCGACGCCATCCCACTGACCGCCGTCGGCAAGCCCTACAAGCTCGGCCTGCGCCTGGACGCCACCCGCCGCGCGGTCTACGCCGAACTGGTCGCCCAGGGCGCCGACTGCGAGCCCGAGCGCATCCTGTGCCGGCCGCACGACGGCGGTGTCCGCGTCACGGTGCCCGCCCTTGCCGACGAGGCGGTACGACGCAGGGTCACCGCAGCTCTCGACCGGTACGTCCTGCACTGGCAGTACGCCCCGAGCAAGCCACCTGAGGGAGTAACCCCATGAGCGCCCCCGCCATCGTCCTCGCCGTTCTTCTCGCCGGGGTCTTCCTCGTGCTCGGGTCGGCCAAGCTCGCGCCAGTCCCCGCGATGCGCGAGGCCGCAGCCCACGTCGGCATGACCACCGCCCACTACCGCCTGCTGGGGGCTCTGGAGGTGGGGGCAGCTGCCGGTCTGTTGCTTGGCCTGCGGATCACCGCGCTCGGGGCCGCCGCATCGACGGGCCTGGTCCTGCTCATGGCCGGAGCCGTCGTCGTCCACCTGCGCAGCGGCGATCCGGCGCCCCGCTGCCTGCAGGCCGTCATCGTGGGTGCCCTGGCCGGCGCCCATCTCGTGCTGCTGGTCGGCGGCTAGCCGATCACACGCCTTGATGGCCGGCTGGCATGTCGTCGTGACCGCCCAGCCGCCGCCCGGGACCCGAGGAGCATCACGATGAGCCGTATCGACATACGCCAGCATCTGCCGTCCCGCACCTCCATGTGTGGCCGAGGTAGCACGGCTTCCACGCTCAGCGCCGCCGCAGGCCGCCTTCCTTTCGTACGGCGCCCACTGCGTTTCCACCGCCTTGGCCGCCCAGGCCCGGAGCGCCCTCTCATTCGGCACTGCCGGTCTCCATCAGCTCTCCGTGCTGTCCGGACCGTACGCGCCGCCGCTCGCTCAACCCGCGAACGGGACCGGCACGCACCCCGCCTCGATCAATCGACCGGCCAGCGCTCTTGGCGCTGTTCCCCCGCCGCTCCCTGAGCCGTCCCCACCCCATGGCCCCGAGCCGTGACACCCCATGGAGTACCCAATGAACGACATCGACGTCCCCGTCCTCATCGTCGGCGGAGGCGGTGCGGGACTCACCGCCTCCATGCTGCTCAGCCGCATGGGCATAGATTCCCTGCTGGTCACTGCCTGGCCCAGCACCTCCGCCCTTCCCAAGGCCCACGTAATCAACCAGCGCGCCATGGAGGTCATGCGCGACACCGGCGTGGCCGACACCATCTACGCCGCCTCCACTCCGGCCGAGCAGATGTCCCACACCGCCTGGTACGTCGGCCTGGCCGGCGACCACGAGGACTACGGCCGCCGGGTCGCCAGGATGGAGGCATGGGGAGCCGGCGGCCGCTCACCCGAGTGGCTCGCGGCCAGCCCCGAGCGACAGGCCAACCTGCCCCAGATCCGCCTCGAGCCAGTCCTGCGCGCCCGCGCCGAGGAACTCGCGCCCGGCCGGGTCCGCTTCCACCACGAGCTGACCGGACTCGCCCAGGACGACGAGGGCGTCACCGCCACCGTCGCCGACCGCGACACAGGTGAGACCTACCGGGTGCGGGCCCGATACCTGCTGGGCTGCGACGGCGGCCGCACCGTCGGACCCGCACTGGGCATCGTCCAGGAGGGCGTGCGCGACCTCGCCCGCGTGGTCTCCTTCCACATCTCCGCCGACCTGTCCCGCTGGGCGCACGACCCGGAGGTGCTGATCCGCTGGCTGTGGCTCCCCGACCTCGGAATCCCCGGCGTTCTCGTGCCCATGGGCCCCGAGAACTGGGGGCCCGAATCCGAGGAATGGGTCTTCCACCTCAACTACGGGCCCGATGACGGCCGCGCGCTGGACGACAAGTCCGTCCTGGCCGACCTGCGCACGGGACTGGGCCTGAGCGAGGAGGACCTGACGGTCCACATGATCTCCCGCTGGACACTGGAAGGCGTGGTCGCCGACCGCTACCGCGTCGGCCGCGTCCTGATCGCCGGCGACGCCGCCCACCGCCACCCGCCCACCGGCGGCCTCGGCCTGACCTCCGCCATGCACGACGTGCAGAACCTCACCTGGAAGCTCGCCGTCGTCCTGAACGGCCATGCAGGCGACGCCCTGCTCGACACCTACGAGACCGAACGGCGCCCGGCGGACGCCACCAACGTCCAGCGCTCGCTGGAGAACGCCATGAACCACATCGCCATCAACGCCCTCTTCGGAGGCGGGCCTCAGGCAGGCCAAGAGGAGAACTGGCGCCAGGCCCGCCGCCTGTGGAGCGAGGATCCCGCCGACGCCGACTTCCGCCGCACCTTCCTCGCTGCCGTGGCCGCCCAGTCCATGGAGTTCAACGAACTGGGCGTCGAGTTCGGCTACACGTATGACTCCGCGGCCGTCGTCCCCGACGGCACTCCCGCACCCGAGAACCCCGACCCGGTCCGCGTCTACCAGCCCGCCGCCCGCCCCGGACACCCGCTGCCTCACGCCTGGCTGGAGGACCTCGACGGCCGTCGCGTGGCCCTGGCCCGCCTTGTGCGCCCCGGCCGCCTGATGCTGATCGCGGGAGAGGACGGTCAGGCCTGGTGCGAAGCCGCCGAGAAGATCGCCGCCGGGTGCGGGCTACCGGTGGACGCGGTCCGGGTCGGACATGTCGACGGCGACTACCGCGACCTGCGCTCCACCTGGACCGCCGCCCGAGGTCACACACCGCAAGGCGCCGTCCTGGTGCGCCCGGACCGCTTCGTCGGCTGGCGCGCCAACGGCCCGGCCACCGACCCGGTCGCCGAACTCACCACCGCACTGGACACCCTGCTCGCACGGTAGGAACCGCTCACCCGCGCCTCGCCTCCGGCACTCCGCGGCACCCGCCGCGCCATCGCGACAGGTCGTGGAGGCCACAGGAAGGAATCCCCCGTGAACGACTCGACATCCATCCCCGTCCCTACTGCCGACGCCCATCAGGGTCTGCACAGCCCGCAGGGCGCCCTGCGCGGAGAGCACCCCGGCCGAGCCGCTCAGCCCGTCATCAAGGTGGTCGACCTGGCCTGGCTGGAGTTCACCAAGCCTGACCTGGACCGGGCCGAGACCTTCGCCCACGACTTCGGCTTCACCACCGCTGCGCGTACCGATGACACCCTCTGTCTAGGGGGTGCCATGGCAGGACCGCACTGCTTGGTGATCCGCCGCGGCCCCGCTTCCCGGTTCATCGGCCCCGCCTTCCAGGCCGCCGACGCCGCCGACCTCGACCGGCTGGCACGCGCCACCGGCCACAAGGTCCGCGCCCTCACCGAGTACGGCGGGGGCCGCGCCGTGGACCTGCTCGACCCTTCCGGCATCCCGGTCCGTGTCGTGCACGGCGTCACCGAGCAGCCCGCGCGACCGCTGCGACAGCCCCTGATCCTCAACACGGGCACCACCACCGCGGCCGTCCGCATCAACGCCACCCAGCGCCCGCCCCGCAAACCCTCCCAGGTACAGCGCTTGGGCCACGTCGTGCTCTCCACCCGGGTCTTCCGGCGGGCCCTGGACTGGTACCTGCAGCACCTCGGCCTGATCGTCAGCGACTTCCTCTATCTGGACGGGCAGCGCGACCGCGGCCCCACCATGGCCTTCATCCGCTGCGACCGCGGCGACGAACCCGCCGACCACCACACCCTGGCCATGCATCTCGGCCCCGACACGGGGTATGTCCACTCCGCCTATCAGGTCGCCGACCTCGACACGCTCGCCGCCGGCGGCGAGTACCTGCGAGAGCGCGGCTACCACCACTCCTGGGGCATCGGCCGGCACATCCAGGGCAGCCAGATCTTCGACTACTGGCGTGACCCCGACCGCTTCATGCTGGAGCACTACGCCGACGGCGACGTCTTCGACAGCACGCTGGAACCCGGCTGGGCCGCGATGTCCGCCTCCGGCCTGGCCCAGTGGGGCCCGCCCGCCACCCGCGACTTCCTCGGCACCACCCCCTCTCCGGGCGCGCTCCTCCAGGCGTTTTCCGCACTGCGCGAGGACAACGAAGTCGACCGAGCCCGGCTGGTGGGCCTGATGAAAGCCCTGAGCAAGTGACCGCCACCGGCCCCGAGCATGTACCCGTTGTGGTGATCGGTGCCGGACCCACCGGGCTGACCGCCGCGACCCTTCTCGCCCTCCACGGCGTGCCCGCCCTGGTTCTGGAACGTCACCGCGCGCCGTATCCGCTGCCGCGCGCGGTCCACCTTGACGACGAGGTCCACCGCATCCTCCAGGCCGTGGGCATCGATGAGGCGTTCAGCGCGATCTCCCGTCCGGCCCGCGGCATGCGGCTGCTGGACGGCGCCCACCGGGTGCTCGCCGAGTTCCAGCGTGACAACCCGCGCGGGCATCATGGCTTCCCCCAGGCCAACATGTTTGACCAGCCTGAACTGGAACAGCTGCTTCGGGACAACCTAAGAGGGCATCCGGCAGTCACGCTGCGCGGAGGCGTCGAGGTCACCGACGTGACGCTACCCCCGCACGGCGGGGCACCGGTGGAGGTCACCTTCCACGACGAGGACAGCGGCGTCTCACGCACGCTCCTGGCCGATGCCGTCCTGGGATGCGACGGCGCCGGCAGCCTGGTCCGCGCCTGCATCGGCGCCCGGATGCAGGACCTGGCCACCGCCCAGCAGTGGCTGGTCGTCGACATCCGCTGCCGCCTTGAGCTGCCCGCCTGGAACGGCGTTCACCAGATCTGCGATCCCCAACGGGCGGCCACCTTCATGCGCGTGGGCGAGGACCGCTACCGCTGGGAGTTCCGCCTGCGCACCGGTGAGCAGCCGCAGCCGGTCACCGACCGAAGGCGTCTGCTCGCGTTGATCGCGCCCTGGACGCCGGGCATCCCCGAGGACGACCTGCACGTCCTGCGTACCGCCTGCTACACCTTCCGCGCCCAGGTCGCCGACCGCTGGCGCACCGGCCGCGTGTTCCTGCTCGGTGACGCCGCCCACCTCACCCCGCCCTTCATAGGTCAAGGAATGGGCGCGGGCATCCGCGACGCCCACAATCTCGCCTGGAAGCTCGCCCACGTCCTCACCGGCCGCGCGAGCGAGAACCTGCTCGACAGCTACCAGGTCGAACGCCGCCGCCACGCACAGCAGTTGATCCGCACCGCCGCGGCCGTCGGGGCTGTCATGACCGGTGGCGGAACGGGCACCGCAGTGGCCCGCAAGACTGTCCTGCCCGGCCTCTCCCGGCTGCCCGGCGCCTCCCGTCTCGTCCTGTCCGCCGTCAGCCCACCGCTGAGACCGGGCCCCCTCGTTGGTTTCCGCCGCCTTGGCCACCCGCGCCCCGGGACGCTGTGCCCCCAGCCCCTGGTCCCCGACTCTGACGGCGTGCCCCACCCGCTGGACGACCTGCTGGGCACGGATTTTGCGCTCCTGACCACCGCACCGCTGAGCCCGGCCCTGCACGCGCTGGTGCGAGCGCTGGACGCCCGCGTCATCCGCCTGCACGACCCCCAGCGACCACAGCCCGGCACGGGGGGCGCCGCGCACCGCGGCGATCCGGGCACCGGCGCCCTGGTGCGGTGGATGGGCAGTGCGGCTGCCGTCCTGCTCCGCCCCGACCGTGTCGTCCTCGCCACCGCAGCCCGGCCACGCCCCGGCAACACGTGCGGCGACGATCTGGCGGCCGCCGCGGCGGCCTGGGCGCCCATGCTGTGCAGCGGCGACCGTGCGGCACAGGACGCCGCAACCGTGGCCACGGAAATGGCATGACGGCGGCTGGATCCGCACGGCGAAGGAACCCGCGATCCCCTCAGATACGGGGTCGTGTACACCGGTGGTCCAGATCGGCAACGACCAGAAAGGCATTCACCTGCCGGTGATGACTGTTCCCGGGCGGGCGCCGGAAACCGGCGTCCGCGCCGAAGGCCACCCTCTCCGCCGTCTCCACTCCCCAGGTGGAACTGGGTCAGATGGCCCTGGGCGAAACCGCCCAGGCGGCGTGACGACGACTGTGTGCTGCCCCGACCATGCGGTTTCCTAGGAGGAGGAAACGCCATGACGTCTCACTCTGATCCCTCAGGCACCGGCTCTCCGCCCCGAACCGAGCCGTCGGACACCACCGCCGAACGCCTGGGTGCCTTCGCGAATCTGGGCTGGCAGATCCTGCTCACCACAGGCCTGGCGGCCATCGCCCTGGGCTTCGTGATCCTTGCCTGGCCGGAAGAGACGCTGCGGGTCGTCGGCGTCTTCGAGCTGGCCGCCGCCTTCGGCTCGCACATCCCCGGCCATCTTCGGGCCCTGCACTTCCTCACGGGCGCACTCTCCCTCCTGCTCGGACTGATCTGCTTCCGGCGCACCCTGGAGTCGATTCTGCTGCTCGCATTGTGGATCGGCTTCGGCTGGCTGCTGCGGGGCACCATGGTGACGGCGACGGCGGCCTCCGCCGACGCCATGCCGGCCCGAGGATGGATGCTGTTTTCCGGAATCATCGGCATGCTGGCGGGCATCGTGCTGATCGTCTCGCCGTTCACCTCGATCGCCGCGCTCACCCTTGTCACGGCGATCGTGGCCATCGTCCTCGGCGTAGGTGAACGTCCCGCCGTCGACGGGCCGGCCGGACGTGCTGGTGCCGCCACCGCTGCACGCGGTCAGTGCGAGCGTCAGCGCCCCGGCCATCGCGATCGTCGTCGTCCCTGCGCACTTCATGGTGTCTCCAGCGGAAGGTCGAGCGGGCCGAGGCAGACCGCCGGCCCGGGGCGTCACTGAGCGGAACGGCGGTCCGCCCCGCCGGTGTGCAGGAACTGCGCGGGACCGTCGGGCGCGCCACCCACGAAGGCGTACGGCTGGTGGAAGCCGTGCTCCTCCTCCTTGGCGATCAGCGTGTCGCCGTCGAAGGCGACCAGCTCGACCGTCGTGGTCTCCATGCCCATGTCGGCGGCGAGCCCCTTGGGGACGCAGGTGACCCGGACTCGGCCCTCGTCGTCCTGGGTGACGGTGTTGTCGAACATCCGGGAGCTGTACGTGCCCAGGAAGCGGCCGACGTCGACGGGCTGCGGGTCGGCGGGCGGCACCGGCATCGCCGGAAGGTCTACGTCCGCCAGTTCCCGCAGCATGTGGCCCACGACCTAGCGGTAGAGGCCGAGGGTGTTGCCGCCGTTGGTCAACAGGACGACGACCAGGTCGTGTTCGGGCACCAGCCTGAGGAAGGCGGACTGGCCGATGGTGGTCCCGTCCTGCCCGATCAACCCGGTGCTTCCACCGTCGAAGATCTCCCAGCCCAGACCCCAGGCGTCACCCATCACGCCCAGGCGGGGCAGCTCCGCCTCCCGCTCGCGCATGGCCTTGGCCGTGGCCTCGCTCAGTACCACCGTGCCGTTGCCGGCCGTGCCGTCGTTGAGGTGCATCCGGGCGAAGGCCAGCAGGTCGCGCGGGCGCATCGCGAGCAGCGAGCCCGCGGGCGAGTTCGAGGGGGCGATGGACCATACGGGCGCGGGCTGCAGGGGCTCACCGGGAGACGGCGGCAGATGTCCGACCGCGGCCCGGTGGAGGATCGCCTCGTCCGCTCCGTGTGCCGCATGGGTGAGACCGAGCGGGGTGAACAGGTGGTCGCGCAGCCAGGCACCGAAGGGCTTGCCGCGCACCACCTCGACCAGCCGGCCGAGCACGCAGTAGCCCGCGTTGTTGTAGGAGAACAGGTGCCCCGGTGGGAAGAGTTGAGGGACGTCGTTCAGGGTGGCGACGTACTTCTCCACGCAGTCGTCGTCCTTGCCCGTGTCCGTGAAGATGTCGCCCTCGAACCCGGCGGTGTGGCTGAGCGGTTGCCGGACGGTGATGACCGACGCCGCGGACTCGTCGGCGATGCGGAACTCCGGCAGACGGCTGCGTACCGGCGCGTCGAGCTCGACCAGGCCTTCGTCGACGAGCTGCATCACCAGCGTCGCGGTCCACACCTTGGTGACGGAACCGATCTGGAACAGTGTGTCGGCGTCCACCTCCACCCCGGTCGACAGGTTCAGCACCCCCGCGCCGTGGTCGGCGACCTCCCCGCCCAGGTCCATGGCGACCGCCGCACCCGGAACGTCGTACTCGGCGAGCAGTGCGGGCAGTCGCTCTTCCCACCAGGTTCGTATCCGGTCGAGTTTCGTCATGCCGTGAACGTAGGGGCGCACGCGCCGCACCGATTCGTGACAGCGAACAAAGCCTGGTCCGTGACTCCGTACGTCCGCACGAAGTCAGTAGCTGGGGCCTGTGCCGATGCGAGCGCGCCGACGCGGTGCGCAACCGCGAGCACCTGCTGAGAACCGCCCGCGAGATGCTCGCGGAGCAAGGCGTGGAAAAGTCACCATGGACGGGCTCGCCGAGCGCGCCTGCCTCGGCAAGGACACGGTCTTCCGTCACTTCGGCACCCGGGCCGGCATCTTCCGGGCGCTGCTCGACGCGGACGAGCGGCGGTTCCAGGAACAGGTGATGGCCGGGCCACTGCCTCTTGGCCCCGGCGCCGAGCCCGTCGAACGCCTCATCGCGATCCAGCTCACCGCCGCCCTTGAGGGCCCGCTCCTGCTCTACCTGTCGCGCCCCGAGACCGACGCGAACGAAGCGGCGGAGGCCTACGACTTCCTCGGCGACGCCTGGCAAACCCTGATGGAACGCCTGACGCGTTGACCTCCTCACGGCAGCCAGGCCGGGCAGACCCGCAACGGCCGCGCATACCCCAACACGGCGGCGCACCCCGCGACTTCCGCCCGCGATAGGGCTCCGCTGGCAGAGGCGCATCGCGAGTTCAGGTCTTTCAACCCGTCGGCAGGACCCCGAGCGTCCTGGCTCACTGCGGTCAGGCTTGGGCGGTGGGGCGGACGACGATCTCGCTGACGTCGATGCCGTCGGGCTGTGCGATGGCGTAGCCGATCGCGGAGGCGATGGCGGAGGGCGGCATGGCGATCTCGTCGCGCTGCCGGGCCATCGCCGCCGCGACCTCGGGGCTCGCCCCCTTGCCCACGCCTTCGGTGTGGGTGAAGCCCGGGGAGATGAGCGAGACACGCAGGTCGGGGCCGGCTTCCTGCCGCAACCCTTCGGTCAGCACCTTCACCGCCGTCTTGGTGGCCGCATAGACGGCCTGCGGGGACTTCACGATGTAGGCCGCGGTGGAGGCGACGTTGACGAACTGCCCGGAGCGCTGCCGCCGGAAAACGGGCAGTGCCGCTCCGATGCCGTTCAGCAGGCCGGTGACATGAGTGGCGACCATGGCGTCCCAGTCGTCCTGGCGCAGCTCGTCGAACGGCGAGACCGCCATCGTGCCGGCGTTGGATACCAGCACATCGAGCCGGCCGAAACGGTCGACGGCCGCATCTGTCAGCCGTTTGAGGTCTTCGCGGCGCGTCACATCGACGACGACGCCGACCGCCGAGCCGCCCTGGGCCGTGATGCGGTCCACCACCGCGGTCAACCGGTCCTGCCGTCTGGCCCCGAGGACCATTCGCGCCCCTTGGGAGGCGAGGTGGGACGCCGTCGCCTCCCCGATGCCGCTGCTGGCGCCGGTGAGTGCGATGACCTTGCCCTCGATGCCTGACATGACGGGACCTTCCGTAAGAGGTGTGCAGGTCGGCGGGCGGCCCCGTACAGTAAGTGGGGGCGGCTCCGTTTACCGAGGCTAAGTGGGGACGCCTCCACTTGCAAGCTCGAGAGTCTGGGAAGGAACGGCAGGCCACTGATGACGGAGGGAGCGGAACGGCCGTTGCGGGCGGACGCACGACGTAACCGGGAGAAGATCCTCAAGGCCGCGGTGCAGATATTCGCAGTCGAGGGGCTCGACGCCCACTTGGAACGCATCGCCAAGGAGGCAGGGGTGGGCAGCGCCACGCTGTACCGCAACTTCCCCACCCGCGAAGCACTCGTCGAGGCCGTGTACCGCAACGAGGTGGCCCAACTGTGCGACGCCGCACCGGCGTTGCTGACCACGAAGCCACCCTTTGAGGCCCTGCGCGCATGGACGCGTCTTTTCATGGATTACGTGACGACCAAGTACGGCATGATCGACGCCCTGCGCGCGATCGCCGCGACAGGCAGCAACCCGTACGGCAACAGCCGGGAGATGATCCGGTCCGCCCTGGGCGTTCTCATGGACGCGTGCGTGGCCGCCGGGACGATCCGCACCGATATCACTCCTGCCGACATCGGCGCGGCTCTCGAAGGCATCGCCCTCACATCGGCGAGCCCCGAGCAACGGCAGCAGGCGGAACGGCTGCTCGACCTCACCCTCGACGGCCTGAAGGTATGCCGAACCGTCGAATAGCACGTACCCGAACGGAGGTTGAGGGATGACAGACCTGGAGTCCCGCTACAGGGCATACCTCGACGCCCTGAACGAACGACGGCTCGACGACATGGTGCACTACGTGCAGGACGATCTGAAGTACAACGGGCAAGCCATGACCCGCCTCGAGTATCAGGAAATGATCGCCGCGGACATCGCCGCCACCCCCGACCTCTTCTTCGATGCACGAAACATCGTCACCAACCAGAACTGGGTGGCAAGCCGCATCGTTTTCGACTGCACGCCGATCAAGGAATTCCTGGGCTTCCAGCCGAACGGACGGCAGATCTCCTTCGCTGAACACGTCTTCTACCGATTCAGCGAGGGGCGCATCGCGGAGGTCCTGTCCGTCATCGATCGCGCCGCCGTCTCCCAACAGCTGAGCCAGGGTTGATCGGCCATGTCCTGACCAGACCCGATCACAAGGTGCAGGAGTTCGATGTCCGACCACGAAAGCGTCCGCAGGCTGCGGGCCCGCGCACAGGCCCTGGCCGACGGGGTGCGGGAGACGTCCGCCGAAGCGGTCGTCCGGCGGGTCTTTGCCGTGCAGGCCCAGGACGTCACTGCCGCCGATCTGGGTATCCGGGCACGTGGGCGCGACATCACCGCCCGTGCTGTCCGCACGGCGTACGAGCGGGACCGCACCATCGTCCGCGGCTGGTACATGCGCGGCACCCTGCACACCATCCCCTGCGACGACGCCCGATGGGTTCTGCGCCTGCTCGCCCCCCGGATCCTCACCGCCACCGGCCGCCGCTACCAGCAGCTCGGCCTGGACGAAGACCTGCGCCGGCGCGCCGACCGTCTCATCCGCCGCGCGCTGAGCACGCACGGCCCGCTCAGCCGGGCCGAGTTGACCGAGCACCTCACCACCCTCGGGGTCCAGCCGGACGGGCAGGCGCCCTTCCACCTGATCCGCCACGCCGCACTCACCGGCGTCCTCTGCCACGGCGCGCTACGGGCCGGCGAAGCCACGTATGTACTGGTCGAGGACTGGCTGCCCCCGACCGATGACGTCGCGCTGGAGGAAGAGGCCGCCCTCGCGGAGCTGGCGCGCCGCTACTTGGCGGCGCACGCCCCGGCCGACCTGGAGGATTTCGCCGCCTGGTCCGGGCTGCCGGTCTCCTGGGGTCGCAGGGCGTGGAGGACGCTGGCGCAATCCGGCGTGATCACCGAGTACGGATCGTCGACCGTGCTCAGCGGGTGGACGGAGGAGCCGGCCGATGCGTCGCACACCCCGGACGTCCGCATGCTGCCCGCCTACGACAACTACCTGCTCGGCCACCGTACCCGCCAAGTCTCCGTTCCCGCGGCACACCAGGCCCGTGTCTGGCCGGGAGGCGGCATCATCCGGCCCACGGTCGTCGCCGACGGCCTGGCCATCGCCACGTGGACCCGTGGCTCCGGCGCCAGCTCCGTCCAGGTGGAGCCGTTCGAGCCCGTACCTCCTCGGATCCAGTCGGGACTGGATCTCGAAAAGGAAGCCGTCGCCCGCTTCCTGCAACTCGCCGCGCATCGGGCGGCAACGGATCGATAGGTGACCGCAGTTCATGGAGCCCGGCCCACGGTCGGCTCCGACTACATCCGATCACCTCTGCCCGGCGCTATCGACGCCGCTGGTCATGATGTGGCGGGTGCGCTCGCGCAGCAACTGGTGCGTGCGGTCATGGTGGTTGCGGGGGTGCCATGCCATGCCGATCGTCAGGTGCGGCAGTTCCAGAGGGATCGTGAAGGTGCGCAGGCCGAGTGTCTCCAGCATCGGCCGTCCCAGTCCTGCCGGAGCCACGCTGACGACGTCGGTCTGGCGGGCCAGGAACAGCGCCGTCGCGACACTGGGGACCACGGCGACCACACGGCGGCTCAGGCCCAGTTCGGCGAGCCGTTCGTCGATCGGTCCATGAGCCCGGCCCCGCCGTGACACGACGATGTGATCGGTCCCGGCGAACCGCCGCGGCGTGACGGTCTTCGCCCTCGCCAGTGGATGGTCGGGCCGTACGACGCCGATCAGCGTCTCCGTGAGGAGCGTTTCCGAGTGGATCTCCGGGTCTCGCGGGTGCACGAGCCCGATCTCGAGATCGACCAGCCCTTCACGCAGGGCAGGAGTGTCCTCGATCGTCTCCGGCCGCAGGCGCAGCGAGATGCCGGGCGCCTGGGCCCGTAGGTCATCGAGGAGAGGCGGGATGAAGGTGGTGGACAGCATGTCGTTCACCTGCAGGTCGAAGGTGCGCACGGCGGTGCTGGGATCGGCGGTGCCGGACGGTGCGAACAGTGCTCGCGCCCTCGCGGCCACGGCGTGCACCTCCCCGCGCAGTTCCAGAGCGCGGGGTGTGGGCACGAGGTCGCGCCCGGCGCGCACGAGGAGCGGGTCGTCGAAGGCGCGGCGCAGCCGAGCCAGGGCGCGACTCATCGCAGGGGGTGAGGTGTGCAGGCGTTCCGCCGCCTTCGTCACGCTGTTTTCGGCGAGGAGCGCGTCCAGCGCCTCGATCAGGCTGAGGTCGGCATGGTCCATCTCCGGATTATCAGTGGTGAAAAGACTCCCTATCAAGATTGCACTGGTGTTAATCGGCCCTGGTTCGTAGCGTCGAAGGCACTCTTCAGCCCGGGGCCGCCGGCGTCATGGTGCCAGCCGCCGTCCGAAGACTGACCGGACGGCGCGGCGGCGTATCCCGGGCAACGAGAAAGCGAGTAGGAAGCAACCCGCATGTTCACTCATGACCGTCAGGCAACCCGCGATGACGCGGCCCCCGGGGCCCGTCCGCGCCGGATCTCCTACGCGGAGGTACGCGCCCGCATCGGTGAGCCCGAAGACCTGATCAAGCGTAAGATCCACGACCGTCTCGACCGGCACTGCCGCCGTTTCATCGCCCACTCCCCTTTCCTGTCGATGGCGACGTCGGACGCGACAGGGCTCCCCGACAGCTCACCGCGCGGCGACTATCCGGGATTCGTGAAGGTGCTAGACGAGCGGACGCTCGCCATCCCGGACCGGCCGGGCAACAACCTCGCCGACTCGTTCCGCAATCTCGCCGAGAACGACGGGATCGGGCTGATGTTCGTCGTCCCGGGAATGCGGGAGGTGCTGCGCGTCAACGGTCGCGCCTACCCCACCGACGAACCCGACGTGCTCGCCCGTATGCGGACCGAGGGAAAGAACGCCGCTCTGGCGATCGTCGTGGACGTGACAGAGGTCTTCTTCCACTGCGGCCGCGCACTGCTCCGATCCCGGCTGTGGGACCCCACCGTCCAGGCCCTTGCCGACGAACTGCCGTCGATCGGTGAGATCGCCGTCGACCAGATGGGCGTCGACGCCGATCCGAGCGTGCTGGACGAGATGCTCCAAGACGAATACCGGCACCTGTACTGAGGGCGGCACACCATGCAACGAACCATTGTCGAGAAGGTGGAGCCGGTCGCCGAAGGTGTGGTCTCACTCCTGCTGCGCGGCGCCGACGGCCCGCTGTCCTCGTGGGAACCGGGCGCCCACATCGACCTGACCCTGCCCAACTGGCTGACCCGGCAGTACTCGTTGTGCGGGGACCCGGCCGATCGCGACGCCTACCGTGTCGCGGTCCGTCACGACCGGCTGAGCCGGGGCGGCTCCGAATACATCCACCTGTTCCTCAACACGGGCCGGCCCCTCGACGTCTCACTGCCGCGCAACAACTTTCCCCTGCGGCCCGCACCGGAATATCTGTTCGTGGCCGGCGGGATCGGCATCACGCCGCTCCTGCCCATGCTGACGGCAGCTGTCGAAGCGGGGGCCTCGGCCAGGTTGCTGTACGTGGGCAGGTCCCTGGCCACCATGCCGTTCGCCGGCGACCTGCGAGCGGTGCACGGAAGCCGGGTGCGCATGCACGTCACCGAGACGCACGGCCGGCCCGACTTCGCCGCCGCGGCGGCAGCCCTGGGCCCTGAAGCGCTCGTGTACTGCTGCGGCCCCACGACCATGCTCGACGCCGCCGAAGCGGTGTTCTGCGCACAGCGGTTGTACCTCGAACGTTTCCGCCCGGTGGACAAGGAGTTCGCACCCGGCGAGGCCTTCGACGTGCACTGCGCCCGGTCGGGGCGCACCGTTCGGGTCGGCGCGGAGGAGTCCTTGCTGGACGCCTTGAACCACGCGGGACTGCGCATACCGTCCGGTTGCCGTGAAGGGGTCTGCGGCAGTTGCGAGATCCCCGTCATCGGCGGCGAGCCGGAGCACCGCGACGACATCGGCGCCCCGCCCGGCCTCATGTACTCCTGCGTCTCCCGGGCGCGATCGTCCGACCTCACGGTCGATCTCTGACCGGGCATCGCGCATACGCGGGTGCCGTGGCGTTCACCGGCGGCGTCGCACAGGTCGTGCCTCACCCGGGTCCGTGCCCGTCGGTTCGACGACGCGTGACTGGACGTGCTCGTACGCCATGATCGTCTGAACGTCGGCGACTTCACGCCGCTCGGTGAGCCGGTCGATGACGAACCCGTACACGCCGTTCACATCCACCACCGCGATGTGCAGCAGGAAATCGTAGGTGCCGGAGGTGACGAACATGCCGATCACTTCCGGGAGTTGGTGCGCCCACTCCCGGAAGCCCTCGATCACGGGGCGGGCCGGCGGGCGGATGCGTACCGAGATCAGGGCCTGGACCGGCCGGCCGACGGCCTCCAGGCTCACTGCCGCGTGATAGCCGGTGACCAGGCCTCGTTCGCGCAGGAGCCGCACCCGCTCCAGGGACGTCGACGGAGAGATGCCCGTCTTCGCGGCCAGATCCCGGTTCGTCTGCCGTGCATCATTCTGCAGCTCCCGCAAAAGCGCCACGTCGACCGCATCAAGTTCCATGTTTTCGACGTCCTCCCTCAGAAAGTTCGCTGAGATCTCTGGAATGGCGAACCAACTCCTAGCATACGAGCCATGAGGGAACGAAAGTACGGTTCGTATCGTGGCGCTGGGCTGATCCTGGGGGCCGCAGTGCTGTGGGGCACCGTGGGACCCGCGCAGGCCTTCACCGGTACGGCCATGAACCCCGCGGCGCTCGGCGGCTGGCGGCTGCTCGTCGGTGGGGTGGTGCTGGCCGTTTTCGCCCGCCGTCACCTGCGAAGCATGCTTCCCGCCCTGCGCCACGGGCTGGCTCGCCCCCTGCTGATCTGCGCCGCGGCCACCGGCATCTTCCAGGCAGCCTTCCTGTACTCCGCCGCACGCACCGGCGCCGCACTCGCCACCGTCGTAGCCCTGGGAGTCGCTCCCGTCGCGACGGGCCTGATCGCCAGGGCCGCCGCCGGTGAACACCTCACCCGGACATGGCTGATCTCGACGGCCGCCGCCGTGACCGGTTGCAGCCTGCTCCTCTCCCCCACCGGAGGAGGCGCCGACCCCCTCGGCCTGCTGGCAGCCGCCGTCTCAGGCGTCTGTTACGGCCTGTACACCGTGTACGCCAAGCAGCTCGCCACCCAACACCCTGCTGTGCACCTGCCGGCCGTGTCCGCTCTATCACTGCTCCTGGGCGCACTTCCGCTGATGCCATGGATGGGTGCCGACCTCATCGCACTTGAGCAACCGTCCACGCTGGGCCTGATCGCGTGGTTGGGCCTGGCCACCACCGCCCTGGCCTACTGGCTGTTCTCCACCGGCATCCCTCACACCAACGCCGCCGCGGTGGGCACCCTCAGCCTCGCCGAGCCGCTCGCGGCGTCGGTCCTCGGCGTCGTGGTGCTGCACGAGCACCTCACCCCGACCGGTGCCGTCGGAAGTCTGCTGATCTTCGGCGGCCTGGCAGCGGCCTGCCTCCCCGCACCCCGCGCCCGGACTGCCGCCGCTGCAGCACCAGCAGCAGCGAACGAGACCGGTACGCGAGTGCAGGCAAGCTTCGACCTGACCTGACCTGACCTGACCCGCTCCGGTCCGGTCCGGTCCGGTCCGGTCCGAGATTTGTCACTCTCGCCCGGTGGGGCGCCGATCAGGCTTGGCGGACTGCTCGCGCACGGCGCGGACGAGGTTGTCCGCCACGGTCGTGCAGGCGAGCCGCACCACGGTGCGCAACTCGGCCTCAGAGGCTCGGGCCCGGCTGAGTACGGCCAGTGACTGGTTGACGGCGACGACGTACGTGGCCAGTTCGTAGGGCGGCCCTCCAGGCTCGCGCTCAGGGACCCCCTCGCCCACGCCGCGTCCACACCGGCCGGCGGATGAGCGCTGCGGTAGTCGGAGGCATTCGCCGTCCGGCGAGATTCACGCTGACGCCGCCACATGGACAAGGACACTCCTCAGTGAAGGCTGTTCGACGGTTGGCCGCCCGAGGACGTCCCTCACACCGTCGCGTTGATCGACCTCGACGAGGGTGTGCGGCTGCAGAGAAGGCCGAGGCAGACAGATTCGGCCATGCCCATCGGCCCCGGGGCGCCCTCGAATGCGCGAAGGACCCCGCGGGAACCTGGCCCGTATGGCGCCGGGCGCAGGAGTAGACGGACGGCGGCCCGCCCAGGGCACAGCACGTTGTCGGTAGGGGCCGTTCACGTCCCGTTCGGCCGGGCGCAGCAGCGGGACCGGGCAGGTTGGGCCGATCCGGGGCAGGCAGGTGCCGGGAGCGTTGGTCGCCGGCCGCGCCCGCTTCAGTCGGCCGCCTTGTCCGCCTGGCGGAGGCCGTCGAGGATCGTGCCGGAAATGGCGGCGAACCGGTCCAGTTCCTCGGGTGTCAGGCGGTCGATGAACAGACGCCGGACCTCCTGGGCGTGGCTCGGCGCCGCGGCCTTGATGGCGGCGAGCCCCTCCGGCGTGATCACCGCGTCCATGCCGCGCGAGCCGCACCGTTCACGGGCGATCAGGCCTCGCTTGGTCATACGGGTGAGCTGGTGGTGCAGCCGGCTCTTCTCCCAACCGGCCGTCCGGCCGAGCTCGTAGATCCGCATCCTTCCCTCGGGCGCTTCGGACAGGACCGCGAGGACTGTGTAGTCCGCGTTGGACAGGCCGGCACTGGCCTGGAGGTGCTGCTCGATGCGCGTCCGCAGGAGCTCGAGCATCTCGAACGACACCCGCCACGCGCGGAGTTCATGTTCGGACAGTCCCTGCTGTGCCATGCCCACATCGTAACAGGGGGTTGACGTGTCACCTCAACGGCGTAACTTTGGGGTGACACATCAACTCGATGAGGTGGTTGCCGTGGAGATTCCACAGCGCATCGTCGACCGGGTCACGACGAAGATGCGGCTCGGCCCCGACACACAAGTCGACGACAAGGCCGTGATCCTCGGTCCGACCCAGCCGGAGCTGACCGACCCGTTCCTCGTCCTCAGCGAGGACTGGATCTCCTCGCCCGGATTCACCTGGCATCCGCACCGTGGCGTGGAGACCGTCACCATGGTGGTCGACGGCGTCCTCGAACACGGTGACAACGCCGGCAACGCCGGCGTGCTGACCACCGGAGACGTGCAGTGGATGACCGCGGGACGCGGCATCATCCACCGCGAGCACGCCTTCCGTGACGAACGCGCCCACACCCTTCAGCTCTGGGTCAACCTCCCCGGAGAGCGCAAGTTGACCGGAGCGCGCTACCAGGATCTGCACGTCACCCGGCGGCCTGTCGTCGACCGGGAGGGCGTCAGCATCGACGTGATCTCGGGGCGGGCCGGCGACGTGGTCGGCCCGGCGGTCAACGAATGGCCCATCTCCGGCGCCGTCATCACGCTGGAACCCAACCAGCGCCTCGACCATGTCCTTCCGGGCCGGGACCGGGCGTTCCTCCACGTCCTCGAGGGCCGTACGACGATCGCCCGACGCTCCCTGGAGGCGGGGCAAACCGCTTGGTCCGACCCACTCCCCTACGCCCTCGTGTCATCGATCGCCCTCGAAACAGGTGACCAGGACACGAAGACCACCGTCATGGTCTTCAGCGGTGAGCCGATCAGGGAACCCGTCGCCATGGGGGGACCGTTCGTGATGAACACCCAGGAGGAGATCACCCAGGCCTTCCGCGACTTCCACGGCGGCTTGTTCGGCGACGTCCCCCGTCAGGCCCGCCTGAAGTACCGCTGACCGAAAGGGAAAAGAGATGCGCCTCGTCACGTACTCCGACGGGAGCGGGAAGCCGAGGGTGGGTATCGCCGATGGGGCGTTCGTCGTCGACCCTGATCTGGCCCTGCGCGCCGCAGCGGCCATGCACCGCCGCGGCGCGGGCGCCACGTCCCAACTGCCCACCGAAATGGTCGAGTTCCTCGCAACCGGCCGGCACGGCCGCAAACTGGGCCGCCGGGCACTGGACCTGGCCGACCGCCACGGTCCGGACCTGGTGACACCGGAAGGCACCGCGGCGGTCCCGCCCGCGGACGGCGTACGACTGCTCGCGCCGGTCCCGCGACCACGCCGGATCCGCGGCTATCTCACCTACACCGATCACGCCAGGCTATCCGGCCTCGCAGTCCCACCCGCGTTCAGCGCCATGCCGATCTGCTACCAGGCCAACACCGAGACGGTCGTCGGGCCTGACGAACCGCTGCTGTGGCCCTCATACACCGACCAGCTCGACTTCGAACTCGAGCTCGGGTTCTTCACCTCGGGGGGCGGTGTGCATAGGCGAACTCCGCCAGCGCTTCCTGCCGGGCCCCACCGGTTGAGATTCGGGTCGGTCGGACGACGGCACGCATGGCACTGCCGGATCGGACAAGGTCTCGTACGGCCGTCGGGCTCACCCACGCCCTCGAACCGGCCGTGCCTGCAGGCGCGTTGGCTGCTCCCCCCTTGTCGTCGCGCACACCTCACCCTGAGAGGACAACGACATGCCCCTCCATCGCCTCACCCAGATCGTGATCGGTGTTCCCAACCTCGAGGACACCGCGTCCTACCACGGGGACTTCGGCCTGGACGCCGTACACCGCGAGGCCACGTCCGCCGGCTCACCGAGCACACCGGCCGGACACCGCTTCACCTCCGTGGACGGCGGAGAACAGCTGCAACTCGTGCCGACCGCCCGAAGACGCCTCGTGCAGCTCGGTGTCGGCGTCGACGACCCCGACGATCTCGACCGGGTCGCGGCCTCCCTGGCCGCCCTGGGGGTGGCCGGCGAGCGAGACGCTGCCGGCGTCCGCGCGACCGACGCCGGCACCGGTGTCACCGTGCGGGTGGAGATCGCCCTCCGGCTCGACCAGGATCCGACGCCGACCCCGCCGTACAACGCGCCGTGCCTCGCTCCCCGCCGGGATCAGCGCGCACGGGCCATCCAGCGCGAGCAACTCGTACGACCGCGCAAACTCGGTCACGTCGCTCTCGGCTCCACGGACGAGGAAGCCTCGCGCGTCTTCTTCGAGCAAGGTATCGGCTTCAAGGTCAGCGACACGGTCCGGGGGCAGGCGGCCTTCATGCGGTGTTTTCAGCGACCACCACAACGTCGTCGTCCAGCAGGCACCGGTCGGCTTCCTCCACCACACTGCCTGGCTGGTCGACGATGTCGACGAGGTCGGCCGCGGCGCCACCGCAATGCTGGAGAAGGATCCGGACCGGCACGTCTGGGGTCTCGGACGTCACCACGTCGGTTCCAACTTCTTCTGGTATCTCGAAGACCCCGCCGGGAACTTCTCCGAGTACTACTCCGATCTGGACTGCATCGTCGACGATGCGCTGTGGACTCCTCAGACGTTTGAAGGCGCGCGCAGCATGTTCAACTGGGGCCCGCCTCCGCCGCCGTCCATGCTCGCGCCTGAGGACCTTGCGGCGCTGATGACGGGTGTTCATCACGCTTAGAGAGCAAATGATCTGGATGGTTGACACCCAGGGATGGCCGGTTTCGCCATGGCCGGCCACGACGTCGGCATGTGGACCGCCTACGCCATCGCCGCCGACGCCCCGGCGCTCCGTTCACCGGTGCGCCCGCTCCCGGAGCAGGGTGAGGTAGTCGGCGATCGCGTCACGGTTGCGGGTCAGGACGTCGATGCGCTGGGTGAGCCTGTCGCGCTCGCTCTCGAGGGCCTGGACCGTCTCGGAGGTGACGCCTTCGAAGACGATCGGATCGCGCGGTGATTCCAGGCACGGGAGAATTGCGCGGATCGTCTGCGTCGACAGGCCGGCGTTCAGCAGCTCGCGGATCTGCCGGACGCGCCCGAGGGTCGCCTCGCTGTAGTCGCGGTAGTTGTTGGATTCACGGGTCGAGGTGATGAGGCCCTTCGCCTCGTAGAACCGCACCTGCCGCGGAGAAGCACCTGCTCGAGCGGCCACCTCGCCAATACGCACACCCGCACACTACCGCTTGACCTTGACATCAGCGTCAAGGTTTGACGATGCCCGCATGACCGAACTGAACGGAACCGTCAGCCCCGCCTTCGAACCCGTCCGCGACGTCGTGGAGGAACAGCTTCGCAGCGGCGCCGAGGCGGGCTTCTCCCTGGTCGTCGACGTGGACGGCGACAAGGTGGTGGACCTGTGGGGCGGCCACCGCGACACAGCACGTACGCAGCCCTGGCAGCGCGACACGATCACCAACGTCTGGTCGATCACGAAGACCGTGACCAGCCTGGCCGCCCTGCTGCTCGTCGACGCCGGCGAACTGGACGTGTACGCACCGGTCTCCCGCTACTGGCCGGAGTTCGCCGCCAACGGCAAGCAGCACGTCGAGGTACGTCATCTGCTGTCACACACCTCGGGTGTGTCCGGCCTGGAGCACCCCGCCCGGCTGGAGGACCTGTACGACGTCCGCGCGGCAGCCGCCCGGATGGCCGCTCAGCGCCCCTGGTGGGAGCCGGGCACGGCTTCCGGCTACCACGTCCTCAACTACGGCCATCTGGTGGGCGAGTTGGTCCATCGCCTGACCGGGCTGCCGTTGCGCGACTTCGTACACGAACACATCGCCCGGCCCGTCCGCGCCGACTTCCGGATCGGACTGCCCGACGCCGACACCGTACGCGTCGCCGATGTCATCACACCGGCAGCCGACTTCGACCCCTCGGCACTCGACCACGACACAACCGCCTTCAAGACCTTCATCGGACCCTCGTTCGACGCCGCCGCGGCCAACACCCGGGCCTGGCGCGCAGCCGACCTCGGCGCGGCCAACGGCCATGGGAACGCGCGGGCGGTCGCCGAGATCCTCTCCCCCATCGCCCGTGCGGGAACCGGGGCCCATGGTCAGCTCCTCAAGCCGAAGACCATCGGACTCGTCTTCGACGAGCAGGCGCACGGCGCGGATCTCGTCAACGGACTGCACCTGCGATGGGGAATCGGCTACGCCCTGTCCGACCGGCGCACCCTGCCCTGGATCCCCGAAGGCCGCATCGCGTTCTGGGGCGGTTGGGGCGGCTCGATGGCGATCATGGATCTCGACCGCCGGATGACGATCAGCTACGTCATGAACCGCATGGGAGCCGACATCCTCGGCTCGCAACGGGCTGCCGCCTACACCACCGCCGTCTACCGGGCCCTCGGTGGCGGCCAGTTGTCCTGACGCCGATGGTTCGTGTCTGCCCGGCTCCCCGCGGCGGACGGCGACGGCGGCACCGGACACGACGACGGCCCGGACTGCCGCGCAGTCCACGGGCCGGCCGACGAGAAGGGCGGAGACTCATCCGAGGGCCGGGAACGCGAGCCGCGGCGTCGGCGGAAGGGGCGCATTGTCCGGGCCCGCACGGAAGGACTGCGTAATGAGCGCGGCGAACCGCCGGGCGGCCGCGACTTTGGCGGCCGTGGAAGGAGAGGTGATCCCTTCGTTGGCCATCAGGACCATGTTGACGTCGGCCAGCGTGACGTCGCGTCGCAGCGATCCCGCCTCCTTAGCGTTCCGCATGAGCGCGGCGAGGTCGTGCAGCGTCCGGTCGCGCTCCTCGGCGAGTTCGGACGGCCGGAAGACCTGCAAGGCGAAGGCCCGGGCGAAGCCCTGGTCGCGAGCGTGCAGGACCATGAGCTTCTCGACGACCAGACAGAAACCGTCCCAGGGATCCGGTTGCGCCATCCCTTCCGCCACGATCTCGCGGCACGTCGTCAACTGCTCGGCGAAAGCCTCGGCGACCAGGCTCTCCTTGGACGGGAAGTGGCGGTACACGGTGGCGACGCTCACGGCGGCGCGCCGTGCGATCTCCCGTACGGACACCTGAGGTCCCGCGGACGCGAAGGCGTGCCGGGCGGCAGCCAGTATGCGCCTGCGGTTGTCACGGGCGTCCGAGCGCTCCCCGGTTCTCATTTTCCCAGCCACCGTTCTCACTTTAGCCAGGTGAACGGGTACGGCTGCCTACGGTCGCCGGCATGAGAATCGTCCAGTTTTCGCAGTACGGCCCGCCCGGCGTCATGGAAGTGGCCGAGGTGCCCGAGCCTCAGGCCGAGCCGGGAAAGGTGCGCATCGCCGTGCGCGCTTCCGGCCTCACCCCCGCGGACACCTATGTCCGTTCAGGCAGGCTGGCGGACATCATGGCCATCGCCCTCCCCTATCGCCCCGGGTTCGACGCGGCCGGCGTCGTGGACCAGGTCGGGGAAGGGGTGACGGACACCGCCGTCGGTGACGAGGTGTTCGGCGTGACCAGCACGGGTACCCGCGCGGCGAACGCGGACTACGCGGTGCTCTCCGCCTGGGCGCCGAAGCCGACCGTGTGGTCATGGGCCGAGGCGGGCGGCGCCGGGGGCAGCGTGGAAACCTCCACCCGGGTCATGGACCGGCTGCAGGTCGGGGAAGGCGACACCCTGCTCGTGCAGGGCGCGGCCGGCGCCGTGGGCACGGTCGCCGTCCAACTCGCCAACGCCCGCGGGACGCGGGTCATCGGGACCGCCAGTGAACGCAACCACGAGTTCCTGCGTTCGCTGGGTGCGACCCCGACCACGTACGGGGAAGGACTCGTCGAGCGCGTGCGCGCCCTGGCCCCGGACGGTGTGGACGCGGTCTTCGACTGTGCGGGCGGGGCCCTGGCGGACCTCGTCTCTCTCGCCGGAGACGCCTCACGCGTGGTCACGATCGCCGACTTCATGAACGCGGCCGCACACGGCGTCCACCTCTCGCACGGCGCACCGGCCGACGAGAAGGGCAGGACGATCGGGCCGGGCGCCGATCCACTGGCGCTGCACGGACTGGCGATCGCCGCCGACCTGGCGAACAAGGGGAAGCTGCGTATCCCGATCGCCGGGACCTTCGCGCTGGCCGACGCCGCGTCAGCACACGAGCTGAGCGAGACCCGGCACGCGCGCGGAAAGATCGTGCTGGTGAACGACTGACCGGCCCACCGGCGCCGTTGGGTCCACGGACGACGTCAGCGAGGGCGACGTGCGCGGCACTGGTGGTGGAGGCGGCCCATGTCGTCGCGCTGGTGGGGTTCTTCACGGCGAACCGGTGGACGAAGCCGGTGTGAGGACTCACACACACCGCAGTCGCCGGGGCCGCGCTCCATCTGCCCGAGGCGGCAGTAAGCGCGCCCCGTTCTGCGGCCCGTGGCGACACCCTTGGTGCGGGCTAGGGGCTTCGGCATAGCGCTGGTCCTGGCCGTCCGCCTCAACAGGACCGTGGGCCCGGTCCGTTCCGGGCTCGCCCTCACCGGCGCCCGGAATGTCGACCGGTCCCGGCCTTGACCGCCCGCCGTCACTCATCCGAGCACCAACACGAGTCCCAGCGCGGCCATCACCGCAGCCGTGCCCCCGTGGACGCCCAGCGCGACGGAGCGCTTGCCGCCGTTGGTGAGCACGACCACGGCGTCCGCGACGGGCGTGAAGGTCGTGGCGATCAGTGCCCAGCCGACGCCGTACGGCCGTCGGCGATCCAGACCACGAGCAGCACCACCCCGGAGGTGATGTCGCGAACAGCCTTGATCGCGGTCGGGGCGCGGAGATTGTCGGCGGCGACACCGTAGTCGAGCGTCGCCTGCCGGGGCGCCAGAAGAGAGCGAGCGCCCAGGGTAAGGCCGACGGCGCACATGAGGAGCGCGACCAGGAGTCCGGTGACATGCATGGCGGAGATTCCTCTCAGCTTGACGAGCTGCGCCCGATGTTAGTCTAGCAGCGTTATATAACCATGTTAGACTAACCCGCATGTCACCCAGACCCGCTCCCGACCTCGCCCAAAGGCGCGATCAGGTCGTCCGCGCCGCCCGAGACCTCGCCGAGTCCGACGGCTGGCCCGCCGTCACGATGCGCCGCCTCGCCGGGGAACTCGGCGTCACGCAGCCGGTGATCTACTCGGCCTACGCCAGCCGCCAAGACGTCATCAACGCGGTGGCGCTCAGCGGCTTCGCCGACGTCGCCGAAGCACTCGAAGCAGTGGAGGCCACCCCCATGGCACGGATGCGCGCCTACCTCGACTTCACCGTCGCACACCCGCGGGTCTACGAGGCGATGTCTTCCATGCCCTCGGGGTTGCGCTTCGCCTCCGACGACACACCGGAGCCGCTGAAGCGCGCGTTCTCGGCCCTCGGTGAGGTGTTCCCGGACGCGGACGGCACCCGGGCGGAAATCGCCTGGTCGACCCTGCACGGTCTGGCCACCCTGCAGGCCGGCGGCCGCCTGCGCACCAGCCACGCCCAGGCCCGCCTCGATCTCGCCCACCGCATGCTCACCCAGGAGAACAGCTGATGCACACCTTCATCGAGATACTCGCCGTCCTCGCGATCCTCGCCAACGGCGTCGTCTACGGCACCGACGTCTTCGGCGCGATCGTCCTGCGCCCCGCCATCGCGGCGGTCGACGACCGCACCCTCACCCAGCTGGTCGGCCACATCCACCGCATCGCCGACCGCCGCTTCGCGGCGATCGGGGCCGCCGGCCTGATCGCCGCCGTGGCGATGACAGCGTCCGCCGCGGCGGCCGGACAAGGGGTGAGCACCACGGCCGGGGCGATCGCCACCCTCGCCCTGATCATCTTCCTCGTGATTTACAGCCGGGTCAGCAAGCCCGTGAACACGGCGCTGATCGCGGCGGCCATCGCCGACGAGGTGCCGCCCAACGCACGGCAACTACAGGCGCGTTGGGACTCCGTCATCAACGGGCGCGTCGTAATCCAGACTGTCGCACTCGCCGCGCTCTGCGTCGGACTCGCCGCAGCCTGACCGTGCGCAGGCACGGCTGGCCCCTCGCACGGTGACAGCACCGACCGAGGGGCCGGCCGCGTCGAGTCAGCCGTCGGTCTTCGCCGGTGCCTCGCCGTGCTGGTCGACGACCGTGCGCCTCATGATGGCGCTGGTCCCGAACAGCGTGACGGAACCGGCCTCCTTGCCCGCGCCGTTCGTCATGTACGAGCGCGAGCCGAGGAAGGCGAGGGAATCCTTGTCGAAGATCCATTCGTCACGGGTGGCAGAGGAGGCGTCCTCCCGGGTGCCGGCGATGCCGTGCCGGCCGGCGGCGTCGACGGCGTCAGGAATCTCCCGCACGCCGGGGATCTTCGCGGCCGCCCGGTAGAAGGCGGCGGTGTTCGCAGGCGGCATGATCGTCTCGCCCACCAACTCGCCGATCTTCGAGAAGACGGCCTGCTCCTCCGACTCGCCCTCGAAGACCCTGGTCCGGGAGTACAGCAACGTGAGCAGCTTGTCCGGGTCGGTGGGCAGCGACGCGAGCCACCTGTACGTGGGGCGGTCGATGCCCGCCGGGACCGGCGAGGAGGACGCGACGGGAATCAGCTCCCTGGGCATCGGCGTTCCCTTGCCCGTCTCACGGATCCACCCGGTCCAGGTGACGGCGGCGGGGTCCTGCGCCATCCAGACCTGGCGTCTGTGCAGTGCTCCCAGGTACACGGGACCGTTGAAGGTGCCCTCGTCCGAGCGGGTCAGGCTCTCGACGTAGACGTACTGCCCGTGCTTGACAGGTGTTTCGTCAATTGCCTTGGCCGCGACGGCGATACGGTTGAGCGTGGCGGACGCGCTGTTGGGCTGGTGGGCCCCGGTCGCCGGTGTCGAGGTGCCGTCGCCGCCGGAAAGTGTGAAGACGAGCGCACCGGCGAGTGCCGTCGCCGGGAGGGACAACAGCGCGACTCCACGGGCTGGCCCCGACGTGATGTCGGGCGAGCCTGGGTAGAGGAGGTGCGGTCGTCGTCGATGTGCACTGTTGTTCATCCGGTTTCCTCCTGCAGAAACACGGCCGCGCGCGCGGCCTCACTCTCCTTCTCTCCGCGCGGACCTCGCGGTTCCGTCGTGGCGCGGTCGAGTTCACCGGCGCTGATCCGGGCGAGCCGCGCACGGGCGCGACAGCCGCGACCGCACGGTGCCGTCCGGGATGCCGAGCGCATCGGCGGCCTGCTGGTAGTCCAGCCCCGCTGACACGCGCAGGGCGATCACCTCCCGGTCCTGGCGCGGCAGTCGGCTCAGCGCCTCGTGCACCACCGCGAGACGGCGGGCGTCGTCGATCCGGGCCACCGTCTCGTCCGCGAAGTCCTCGACGGGGCGCGGTGCCGGGCTGCGCGCCAGGAAGGCGAGCCGACGGCGCAGACCGCGGTTGGCACTGTGCGCCTTGTGCGTGGCGATCCTGAGCAGCCACGGCTTGAGCGAACCACCCTCCGCCCACGGCCTCCCGGGTACGCCAGGCCGCGAGGAAGGTCTCGGACATGGCTTCCTCGGCCTCCGCCCAGTTGCCGGTCGGGCGCAGTGCGTGGTTTTGAACTTCTCCCCTCCCTTCGCAAGCTCGGGAGGGGGATTTCTGTCTACCTTGCGGCGGCAGGTTTGACGGTTTTACCCGCCCTGCGACCGCGCCTTCCGGCGGCCGGGACCTCCACGATGACGTGGCCGATCCGGTACAGGTGCAAGATGTTCCTCGCTGCGTTGAAGTCGGCGTTCGCCGTCCAGCCGCAGTCGGGTTTCTTGCATACGAACAGTTCCTGGCTCTCTCGGTTGCCGGGGCTGGTGAAGCCGCAGGCTGAGCATCGCTGGGAGGTGTGTGGGGAGGGGACCTTGACGAGCCGGCCGCCGTATCGGGCGGTCTTGTACGTCAGCATCGTCAGGGTCCGCCCCCATACCTCCTGGGCGATGGAGCGGTTCAGTGCGGCCTTCGGCTCCACTCGACGGTACGCGACTCGAATGTATCCGGCCCTGCCTCAGGACATCGACGGCCGGGCGTAGAGAGCTGGTGGTCGTTCGTCCTCGCCATACCCGGTCTCGCGCAGGACGCCTTGCGCCGTCTCGACCTGAACGCTCTCGGCCAAGTCCGGTACACGATAGGCGAGTTGGCCGAACCGTACCGCCGCCCGGACGGCTCGTACGACTTTCCAGTGGGATGCCAACTCCTGACCGGGCAACGCTGAGCCAGTTCCCAGACCACACCGCTCTACCGCGCCGCCGAATCGGAGGCTACGACTCGACGGTCGACGCCTCCAGACGTTCGGGGAGCTCCTCGCGCTTCTCGTCCTCGTAGACCAGCAATGTCGAACCTCCGATAGCGAGGACGATGCCGGTGGTCGCCCATATGGTCGGCAGGGTTTGATAGACCGCCAGGGACAACGCGATGGTGAGGACGGGTGCCAGGGCGTTGGTGACCGGTGCGACGACACTGGCGCTGCCCCGGCTGAGGGCCATGACGAGGAACAGTGCGCCTGTGGAGTTCAGGATCTGCGTGCCGGCGGTGAGTGCAGGTGCCTGCCAGACAGCGTCGGGCAGTCCGCCCATCATGAGGACGGCGACGGGTACGAGGAGCAGGCCGCTGACGGTCATCCAGCCGAAGGTCGTCGCGTCATTGACCCCGGCGAGCGCCGCCTTGCGCATGAAGAACGCCTGCGCTCCCCAGGCCACACAGATGAGAATGGCCAGCACCAGCCAGGCACCGGTACTGACCGAGCCGCCGGCGCCCGCGGGGATGCTGATCAGCACGATGGCGATCAGCGCGGCGACCACACCGATGGCCGCGAGCTTCCCGATGCGCTCCCGAAGCAGAGCCACGGCCATCAGGACGGTGACCACCGGGGAGAGCGAGACCACCGGGAAGATCAGGTAGGCGGGACCGTCGGACAGCGCCTGGAACAGCAGGAGTTGACCGCCCGCGCCGGTGAGTCCGGCCACAAGTCCGTACACCGCGGCGATGGGTCGGCGGTCGAATCGCTCTCGGCGCAGCGCGACCGCAGCCGGGACGAGCATGGTGAAGGCCCAGATGACGTAGATCATCTCGTCCGGATAGCCGTACCGCTCGGTCGGCTGACTGGAGAACGCTCCCCAGACTCCCCAGAACAGCACCAGCAGGCCCGCGTAGAGGATCCAGGTTCGCTTTTCACGCATCGCCGTCGCTGCTCTCCGTCGTGGTGATGTCCGAGCCTGCGCGCAGGGCTGCCACGGCCTCGGTGCTGAGAGGGGTGCCGGCGAGCTTGGCCGCGTAGAGCGCGGCACCCATCACCGGTTCGAACAAGGGTTGCCGCAGCTCGTAGGTGGCCTCGCCGCCGTTGAGCGCTGCGGTGAAACCGTCGAGCACGCGGGATGAGCGGAAGACCCCGCCGGAGTAGGAGACGAGGACCATGTCATCGATGGAGAAGCCCAGTTGGCGTCGGACGCTGTCCACGAGCAGGGCCAGTTCGCTGCCGGCCTCGGCGAGGAGCGCGTCGGCCGCCGTGTCGCCCGCACGAGCCGCCTCGACCACCAGGGGGGTCAGTGACGCGATCTCACTGCGGTGCCCCTGCCAGCGATTGAGTACGACATCGATCACCTCGAGGTCCGAGGTCAACTGCAAGTGCTCACGCACCAGTTGCGCAAGAGGGCCTTCGGGCAGGCGGCCGTCGCTCATCCGGGAGAAGACGTTGAGCGCCCGTGCGGCGATCCAGTACGCGGAGCCCTCGTCGCTGAAGAGTTCGCTCCAGCCGCCGGTGCGTACACCGCGGCCCTGGTGTTCGCCGTAGGCCATGGAGCCGGTGCCACTGATGACGTTGATGCCATCCACCGCACCGAGCGAGCCCGCCCAGCCGCAGATCATGTCGTTGTCGCAGGCGTAGCGCCGGTGCCCCAGTACGCGATAGGGGGCGGCGTCCAGCGCGGCGACGTCACCGGGGACCTCTCCGTAGCCGGGCAGGCCCAGAAAGGCGTGATCGATCTCCGCGGGTTTGATGCCCGCGGCCTCGGTCACGACCGCGATTCCCTGTTCAAGGACCCGTACTACGTGGTCGACGCCACCGGTGGCGTTGTCCCCGAAGTAGTAGGCACCTTCCCCAAGCGTCCGGGCCCGGACGGTGCCCGCACTGTCGATCAGGCAGAAGGCTGTCTTCGTGCCGCCGCCGTCCACACCCAGAAACATCGTTGCTCCTCAACTCACCTTGCTCCGGGTGCTGTTGTGAACGCCGGGACTTCTGCGCCGACACAGGGCGATCCTCGGCGCGATATGAGGCACCCCCTCATCACGGGCAGGCCCGAACGTGACCCCAAATGCTCGAAACAGCTCTAACAGCGCTCGATTAAAGCAGCTTCGAGCATTTCTCACTACAGTCCCGCGCCACTTCGTGGTCTGTGAACGCATGACAGCTCGCGACGCGACACACCGCTCACAGACGCCGACGCCCACACCCACGGGTCTTCGGCACCGCGTTGACATTCACACGGGCGGTCGCTTTACTCCCGGACAACGCAGGAGCCGGGCTCCGCGTTCAGAGGTGCGCCCAGCCGGTAAGCGGCCCTGTGCCGCGAAGTCCGGACCGAGTCGCCAGGACGGCACCACACGTCCGAGGCGGGGAAGTACCCCCTCCCTCTGGAGTTCACTCCATGAGCCATCTCAACCCCGCAACCCGCGCGTTCACGGGCCTGGCCGTCGGCATGGCGGCCCTGACCGGCACCCTGCTCACCCAGGCGACCTCGGCCCAGGCCGTAGCCGTAGCCCTGCCGCCCACGCACGCGAGCTTCGACTACCAGATCGGCGGCGCCTACACCCCGCCGGCCGGCGTCAAGGTCGTCACCCGCGACCACACCGCCTCACCGGCGGCGGGCCTGTACAACATCTGCTACATCAACGCCTTCCAGGCCCAGCCCGGCGCCGAGGGCGAGTGGGCCTCGGACCTGCTGCTGCGCGACTCCAACGGCAACGTCGTCTACGACGAGGACTGGGGCGAGGCCCTCCTCGACACCGGCACCGCCGCCAAGCGTCAACGCATCGCCGACCAGATCGGAACGCAGATCGACGGCTGCCGGGACAAGGGCTTCCAGGCCATCGAGCCCGACAACTACGACAGTTACACCCGTTCAGGAAATCGCCTGACGGCGAACAACGCGCAGGCGTTCATCAAACTGCTCTCCACCCGAGCCCACGCGGACGGTCTGGCCATCGCGCAGAAGAACACCCCCGAGCTGGCCGGCAACCGCACCGCCAACGGCTTCGACTTCGCCGTCGCCGAAGAGTGCGGCCAGTACGACGAGTGCGGCGACTACACCAGCGCCTTCGGCAACAACGTCATCGTGGTCGAGTACACCGACACCGGCAGGACGAAGGCCTGCCGCGGATGGTCCAGCACGCTGAGCATCGTCCAGCGCGACCTGGACGTCTCGCCGGCAGGAAGCAGCGGCTACGTACGCAAGACCTGCTAGTGCCGTATCAGGCAACGTTCGCCCCGTCTTGAGTTGCCCCGTGCGCCTTGCGGTGGGGTGGGCGAGCTGGAAGGCTCCCACTCATGCCGATCTTGGTCAGGGCTGCAGAGCGGGAGGACGTGCCCGCGCTTGTTCGCCTGCGTCTCGCGAATGCTGAAAGGCATGTCCAACTCGATCCGGCCATCTACCGCGTGCCCGATGTCGAGGCCGTACGCAGGCATTTCGAGGAGGTGCTTGCGGCCGAGCCCAAAGTGCTGATCTTGGTCGCCGAGGCGGTGGGCGAGGTGGTGGGCATGGTGGAGGTAGTCCTGCTGGCGGACCCTCCGGACCATCAGATCCTGGTTCCCCGCCGCGCGGCCGAGATCCACACCGTCGTCCTGGACGGACATCGCGGCGAGGGCGTCGGGGCGGCCTTGCTGATGGCGGCGGAGAAAGCCGCCGCGGAGCGCGGTGTCTTGATCATCTATGCCGGCATCTTCGCGCCGAACAAGGGAGCCGTTCGCTTCTACTCTTCGGCTGGCTTCGGGCCGCGCGGAACCTTGCTGAGCAAGGAGCAAGGCGCGCCCTCGGCAGGCTGATGCCTGTCCGGCCGGAGAGCGGGTGGCCTGCTGCTATGCGATGTTCGCCCGAGCCACGACCTTGCGGAGTCGTTCGTCAGCGGCGTGCTTGTTCCGCCAGATGATGTAGCGGCGGATCATGCTGCCCTGTTCCTTGTGGGTGGCGTGGTCGGTGCCGTCGAGGGTGAAGTAGCGCAGGGCGGTGAACTGGGCCTCGATGCGGTTGAGCCAGGAGCTGTTGGTCGGGGTGTAGGCGATCTCGACGTTGTTCGCGGCTGCCCAGGTGCCGACCCGCTGGCATTTCTTCGTAGTCAGGTGCGGGGAGAAGTTGTCGCAGACGATCGCGATGCGGGTCTCGGGCGGGTAGAGGCTGCGCAGGTAGCGGCAGAACTCCAGGAACTGTGTCCGCCTCTTTACCGGCTTGATGTGGCCGTAGAGCTTGTCTTTGGTCAGGTCCAGGGCTGCGAACAGGTGCCGTACTCCGCCGTAGCGGTTGTAGGTGGCCCGGCGCCTGCGGCGGGGTTCGCGGTCGGGGTCCTTGTGCTTGCCGCCGCGCTCGGCCCACTGCCGACCGGGGTGGGGCATCAGGTTGAGCGGGCCGAACTGGTCCACACAGAAGACCACTTCAGGCTCGTCGTCCTCGGGTATCACCTCGCCGTCGGCGATCGCATAGAGGTGCTCGACCCGGGCCTTCTTGGCCGCGTAGTCGGGGTCGCGGGAGGTTTTCCAGGTCTTTATGCGTTGAAATGAGACGCCTTCCTCGCGGAGCAGGATGCGCAGGCCCTCGTGGCTGATGTCGTCGACCACCCCCTCGGCGACCACGAAGTCCGCCAGCTTGGTCAGGCTCCAGGTGGAAAACGGCAGGTCGTGCTCGGTGGGCCTGGACTTGGCGATCTTCTTGATCTCGCGCCGCTCGGGCAGCGTGAAGGGCTTCGGCCGGCCGCCCTTGTACTTGGGATAGAGGGAGTCGAAGCCGTCGGTGTTGAAGTTATGAATCACATCGCGAACCCGGTCATCGCTCGTGAACGACACCTCGGCGATCTTCGCCACCGGCATGCCCTGCGCGGACAGCAGGACCATCTGGGCCCGCCGCCAGGTCACCACCGATCCGGTGCCCCTGCGGATGATCCGCAGAAGCCGCCTGCCTTCGTCATCGTCGATCTCACGGACACGTACTCGTTCTGCCACCCGCACAGCCTGACGGCAACACGCCGCACGGAACAGGACCCGAGCGGCGCGTCACATCACGACAGGGCAAACGTTGCCTGATACGGCACTAGCAGCACGCCAAACACGGATGCGGTCGGCCCGCAGCGGGCAGAGTCGTCCGCCGTAGGGCGGCCGCGTTCGCGAGTGATGGCGCAGGAGAACGGACGTGGAATCCAGCGAAACCACCACGCACGCCCGGCCCCAAGCACGGCCATACGACCGCCTCAGCCCGCTTCAGTTCACCTCAGCTCACCTGCGTCAAGGCAACCGCACTGGTGACGAACCGCTCCGCCCTCATTGCCCCGTGACCGGACCACCAGTCGTAGAGGCTGCGGCAGGCCGTCGGGAAGTTCGGCGGGAGCTGTCACCAGCCAGCGTATGCGTAGCGTCTTTCCCGTTTCGACCCTCGTGGGACGGATCGCGCGCCGGGGGACGGCCTTCCACGCATCCGGCACGAGCAGCTCCGGACTCACGACGGTCGTGGTCGACGCCTTGATGGTGGTCGTGACCTGCACGGCTGCGTTCGGCCTGACGGGGATCAGTCCGCTCTGCGGTGTCTCGACGGCGACCGCGAGCCGGATGCGCTGCTGACCGGGCAGCGGTTGCCATCTCCCGCCAACCCCCAGGTATTCAAGGTCGTAGGAGTCGGGTGTACGGACTCCGCCGCCGTCGTCGTAGAACGAGATGCGCAGGTCCGAGACGGGTGTGGGGACTCCGTAACCCACAACGAGCCCATCGACGGCGTTGGGGCTGCCATAGTTGGTCCACCTCGATGACGGGGTGTCAATGTGCAGGTCCTGCCCGTCGATCGCCTTGGCCGGGCTGTCCAGGAGAAACGTGTATGAGGCACGCGCCTGTGGATAGCCCTGTTGCTCGACGTTCGCCAGGTCGCCGACCTCGTCCGCCAGGGCATGTTCCACGGCTGTGCCGACGTCGAGCGTCACCGGCTGCAGGTCCGCCTGCCGGTGCATCTGCCGGCCGTCCAACCACACCGTCAGGCCGGATCCGTGTCCGTAGTGCCCGCCGCTGCGGTCCCAAGCACGCTGAGGTTGTGGCCGTGGTAGGCGAGGTTCTCGACGGCGAAATAGTCCCATTCGGGCGGCACGAGGGGCGCGATGGCGACCGTGTCGTCGGGCTGGGACGGATGCCGAGCAGCCCGGAGAGGGCCAGGTCGTTGAAGGTGGAGTGGTTGTAGTCCTCGCTGTGACCACGGCTGTCGTATATCCAGTGGTCCTCATCGGGGTGGTGCGCCTCGGCAACGTACGGCTCGCCGTTCTTCCGATGCGTCAGGGCGCAGGAGCGCAGTGTGGTGTAGTAGTCGGCGCGGCTGACGTGGGACTGTGCGGGGTAGTCGATGAGAAGGTTGGCCAAGGCGGTGAGAGCCTGGCTCGTGGCGTACGGCCAGCTCGGACCGTCCCACCGGCAACAGCCCTCCAACGCCTGTACATGAACCGCGGGCTGCGACGCTCCACCGTCGTTGGTCCGAACGGCGCCAAAAACCCTTGCGGATCGCGCGGTTGCGCCTATGCCGCCGCGTTCTTCGCCGGCGCCATGTCGAAGTACCAGGGAAGGAACCCGATTTGCTCCCGGTCGGCGATCCTGCGCCGATCGGGATTCTTGTCACGCATGACGTGCTTGCAGAACTGATCCTCCTCGTCCCACAGCCACCGCTCCTGGCCGGCCTGCAGAGCAGCGGCCAAGCCGGCATAGCCGTCGGCCTTCGCACTGTCGCCGCTCTGTCCGCGCCGCCGCAAGAGCGCGGCGATCGCCTTGGCATCGCCGTACTGATAGGCGTTGATAGTCGGGCGGAAGCCGTCACTGCCGTGGTACGGGTCATCGCTCTCGTACGAGCTCGCCGTGTACTCCATCGCATCCCATACCGGCGTCTGCCAATAGAGACCCACTCCGTCGTCGAACTGTGGGGCCCATCTGTTCCACTGACGTTCCAACTCCGGGAGCAGACTCCAGGCATGCTGCCACCTGCCGTCGGTCGAGGCGCGAGCCACCGCAGCACTCGCGAGCCAGGAAGAGTACTGGTGCGCCCAGTCGGTGGCGTTCTTGTTGAGCTCGCCGGTGGCGGTTTCGGCCCCGAACCGCCGCCGCGCAGCCAGTAGCCGATGCAGTCGTCGAGATAGCGGTAGTCGCGGAGCCATCGCGCCTCGTGAATGTGGTGCGCGGCCGCGGCGACGATCCCGCCGTGCGGCGCCGGGTAGCCGACCGGCCCCAGGAACTCGGAAAGGATCCAACCCTCCTCGGTCCCCGTGTACTTGAGGGCGTGCTTGATCACGCGCCACCGGTAGTAGTAGGTGTCCCGGATGGCGGTGCGGGCAGGTCGACGAACGGGATGTTCGCCGCGTACCACTCGGCCTCCGGCAGGTCTTCGAGCAGAGCCGGATGGTCGAGGAAGGCTGTTCCGGGTCCCACCGGGGGTAGACCGGAGACGTGTTCGATCCCCGGCCCACTGTGGGCGTCCGAGCCGGAGAGCTGCCCGGTTCCATCCGTCGCGCTGCCGCAGGGGGCGCCAGCGAGCCGCTCAGAACCATCGAACCCAGAACCGCAGTGCCGTTGTGAAGAAGCCGCCGACGATCGAGGGCCATGCGAGCACTCCTTCTGCGCGAGCGAGATGACATCTGACAACGTTGTCTGCCGGAGGTTTCGACTCAGAATGCCATGCGCGGACCCGCAGTCGAAGAGCCTGTGCAACGTTGGAAAGCGGGTCCGGGACGGCGGGACACGGCACGGGGCGGCGGGCGCGGTCGCCGTCGCCTTCACCGTGTTGCACTGGCGCGGGACGTACGTGGCGCACTGGGCGGGGCTGCGCATGCCGGCCACCACCGATGGCAACGTGTGGGTCACCGGCGTCCTCGTCATCATCACCCCCGATCGCGGTCGCACTCGTACTGCTGCCCTTTGCACTCGCCTCGATGGGCGTTCTGCTCGCGTGCCTGCACGAGCGCCTTGACGGCGACTTGGGAAGGGTCAGGCTCTGTGACGGCTCAGATCACGGCTCTCGGCATCCGTGGCTGACGCGTGCCCAAGGCAGTTGCGCTCGTCGTGTCGTAAGCCTCGCCCCCCGCAAGGACTTCGCCAGGTGCTTCGCCACTGCCGGGCTGCACCAGACAACTGGCAAGAGCGAAAGCGTCCTCTGTCTTGGGGTGGGCCCTGCCCAGCCGGGCGCTCAGGATCAGCGCGCCTCTGCGCGCGAGCGCCGCAGCGGTCGGGTCGCTCACCGCGTGCACGGCGCGCGCCTTGAGCAGCAGGGCGTACCCGATGTACAGGTGGTCCGGCGCATAACTGGCCTCACGGATCCGTAGTGCCCGGGAGATCAACGGCACGGCCACGGCGTGATCGCCGCGGTCGAGGTGGACACTCGCCAGTGCCACCAGGTCGAAGCTCACATATGGGTCGTCCGGCCCGTACGCCCGCTCGTCGATCCGCAGCGCCCGCTCGGCCAAAGGCACCGCCGCCTCGTAATCACCGAGGATGTGTCGGATGCGCGCCAGCGTGGCCAGGTCCGTAGCGATGGCGGGACTGTCCGCCGGCAGACAGGACTCGTGCAGGCTCAGAGCACGCTCCGCCACCGAACACGCCCGCTCGGGAGCGCCGCGGTCCCGGTGGATCTGCGCCAGGGTGATCAGGTCGAAGCCGATGTCCGCGTTGCTCTCGAGTGACTCGTGGATCGACAAGGCACGCTGGCACAGGGGCAGTGCCACCGAATGGTCCCCGATCGAAAGGAGGAACACCGACGCCAGCCTCAGCAGGGTCGCCAGCTCCGCAGCACACTCGCTCGGAGGTTCGTCCTTGGTCACCACGAGCACGTGTGGGAGCAGCCGCTGCCACCGTGACCGCGCATCCGGGTCGCCGTGGATGTCGTGCGGTACGGCGGCGAGCAGCGCCCGGCACAGTCGTACGCGAGCGTCGGTGCGCACGTCGTCCGGCATCGCGGCGCGGATGGCGGCCTGGACCAGCCGGTGCAGCACCAGGGAGGAAGTCCCGCGCCTCGCCAGCCCCAGGCCGGCCAGGGCACCGACCGTCATGTCCCACGCCACCGGGTCGGCCGCGGCCGCGACCAGTGTTTCCGCACTGCCGGTGAAGAGGTCCAGCGGGATCGGCTCCGGGGCGAGCAGGGCACACAGCTCCAGCATCCGCATCGCCTGCGGACGCTCTGCCTCGAGCCTGCGCACGCTGAGCTGCCACAGGGTCGCGACCACGACCTCCGGCCGGTCCGCCAGCTCACCCAGCGCGATCATGTCCTCAAGCCGCGACCTGAGGAGAGCCAGGTACTCCTCGGGCGCCGTCTGGTTGTAGTCCATGTACCCGGCCGCCTGCTCCACGGCCAGCGGCAGGTCCCCCAGGTGCTCGGCGATCCGGTCCGCCACCTCCGTGGTCATGCCGCACACCCGCCGGGCCAGCAGATCCACCGCTTCCCGCCTGGTGAACACATCCAGCTCGATGACGCCGGCTCTGCTCGACCAACCGCGCACCCTGGTCGTGACGATGACGTGGCCATTGCTCAGCAGGTCACCCGATGGCAAGGCCCCCCTGAGCAGTCCGGGCCTCTCCCCGTTGTCGAAGATGATCAACCAGGGTCCGCGGTCCTGCAACTCGCCGTACACCCGCGAGACGACCTGCTCGGAGCTCACCTCCGCCAGGCCCAACTCCCTACCCAGCGAAGCGAACTGTGACGCCACCAGCGCGGGATCCTCGGCATCCACGAACGCGACGAACCGGTATTCCGAGCGGTACCGGTAGGCATACTCCACAGCCAGCTGTGTCTTGCCGACACCGCCCAGCCCGTGCACGACGTGCATCGCGCCCTCGTTGCCCGACGTCAGACTCTGCCGCAGCGCCTGCAGTGCGGCGTCGCGGCCGGTGAAGTTGGTGTTGCGCGGCGGCAGGCGGTACGTCGACCGACGGAGCGGCGGGCTCACGGCAGGTGCCGCCGGTGGACCGGCCTCCCGGACGCTGGCCTCGAACAGGTCGGTGAGCGTGGCATGTTCACCCCGTAGCCGCGCAAGCTCTTCCTCGAGGGAAAGCTGGATCCGACTGGCGTGCGCGGCGCGGACACACGCAGTGGCGTAAGCCGCGATCCGCTCCCACGGGGGCGGTTTTGTGAACTTGCCTCCCAGCAGGTCCGACAGTGACGACCGAGTGAGGACCTTGTTGCCGTCGTAGGCCAGCAGCTGCGCCTGGGTGGGTGAACCTGCGGACGTCCGCAACCGCTGCAAGCGGCCGACGAACCAGCTTTGTGGCGAGCCCGGTCCCCTCATGTACGCCGCTTTCCCCGTCTTGCTCTCGTCTCGTTCTCGTCCGCTCTCCGGAATCGTCCGGACTTCGGAGCCAAAAGAATGTAGCTCATCCAGCAGGGGAGCCCAACGGATCCGGACTCCTCCGAGTCCGCCGCACTCGTGCGGCACCACGCCCCAACATGGTCGGCGGCACAACGACCACAACGCTGACAAGAGCTGAAAACGAGGGGATCAAGCATGGGACTCAAGGGATATCAACCGACTCGTCGCTGCAGGCGCGGCGATCGCAGTCGACTCGACGCTGCTGGTCGGCGGCGCAACCTCGGCGCCGGTTAGCCCCGCGCCTTCATGAGGCGGGCTGTCCAGAGGACTGTGAGCGGCGGGAGCTGAAGGAAGAGGCCGGCGCCGAGGCCACCCGGTGGCAGCATCTCGGCAGGTACGCCGTCCCCCTCGGAAACAACGCCCGCCTGTCGCTGTTCCTCGCCTGACATCGACGCTCGGACCACAGGAACTCAACGAGACCGAAGAGGACCTCGGGCTGTCCTGGTGGCCGATGAACGAGGCGGTCCAGGCCGCACAGGGCCACCGGTTCCACCTCCCGGCGGTTCCCCTCGCCCTGCTGCTCGCCGACCGCACCCAATCCCAAGGAGTACCTGAATGCTGAAACGTACGGGAACTGTCGTGGCCGCTGCTGCCGTTGCCGCACTTGCCCTCCCCGCAGACGCCCACGCCACCGCCGTCGCCTGCGGCGGGTCCGTCTCGACCCAGGGCATTTCCGGTAACGGCTGTATCAGCGCGGACCGGTGGAAGGACGGCCGCGTCTTCTTCCGCACCATCACCGCGCACACGACGCTGACGAATACCCGCCCGCACGCCACCTGGGTCGAGTACGAGGCGTACTTCCGCGTCGTCTCGGGCGGTCACTGGGTGAAGATCGGCAACGGGCGTACCGCCGTCCAGCGACGGTCCACGGTCGGCCCCGTCGAGATCGGCTCCACAGACCGCGTCTGCGGCCCGGTCAAGGTCGAGATCCGCGTCCATGTCAGGCCCGCGGGGGGCGCCTGGTCCAACTGGAGCAGCGCCGCTACCTCCCAGTGCCAGACCTGACGCTGCTGATTGTGCGAGTGCGGCGGGCCGTCCCTACCGGCGGCCCGCCCATCCAATGGCTCGCAGGCAAGATCCGCCAGGCTCAACCGGACAGAAACTACGGGGAATACCGTGAACGCGCACGGAGGAAACGGCTACGGCAGTCCGCAATTCGGCCCCGACGGGCAGCCCACAGGCCCCGGTGCCTGGGGCCCCTCCCCCGCCCCGCCCTATCCACCACACGGCGGCCCCTATCCACCCCAAGGGGGCCCCTATCCCCCGCAGCCGCCGGCCGGTTGGGGACCCCAGCCTCCCCACCCCTACGGCGGACTACGGCCGCCCGGTATGCCGCCCGCGCCGGAACCGACGCGACGCCAGAGGGTCTTGCGCTGCGTCCGCAACCCCTTCTACGCCGCCCAAAGGGCCTTCCGTCCCTCGCGCCCGGACCGCGTCGAAGACCCCACCGTCGGCCGACTCCAACTGTGGCGCAGCGTCCTGGGCATCGCCGCCTGGCTGTGGCTCACCATCACCTACGGCCTGATCAGCGACACCGCCGACGTCGGCAGCGCCCTCTCCGACCGGTTCAGCCAGAGCTGGACCAGCGTCCTGATCCTCATCTGCACCTTCCCCCTGGTCCTCGGCGTCTTCGTGGCCGCCGCCCAACAACCGCTCAGACGCCTCTACCTGCGCCGCTCCCTGCGCTCCCTGAGCTCCATCGGCGCCCTGATGGGCGCCATGGCCACCTTCCCGCTGGCCATGGCCCCCGACCCGGTCACCAAAGGCTTCCGCGACCTCATCGGCCTGCCCGGCAAGATCCTCCTCTTCGTCGCCTGCGCCTGGTCCGTCGGCTTCGCCCTCTACGGCATCGGCCTGTCCCTCGTCCACGTCCTGCGCACCGCCGACATCCACGAACTCGTACCACCGAGCCTCGCCATCGTCCTGTCCTGGGAACTGGCCCTGCTCGACGTCATCACCGGCGCCTACGCCGGAGTCCCCATCATCGCCCGAGTCGTCTTCATGATGGGCGCCCCCATCACCGTGACCGCCCTGTCCCTCTGGGAGATCCGCCGCCTGCGCGAGCGCCACGGCCTCACTCTGCGCCAGGCACTGCACCCGTAAAAGAAACAAGCAGGTGGTTCATGCCGAAGCGCGCGGATCCCTCGCCTTCACCCTGGCCTCCGCACCCGCATCCCTCCGTCGTCCGATGTCGGCGCCGCCCCTGGGATCCAGCTTGCCTCGCGCTGCCCGGCCTTGGCGGGCATCATCCAGGCGCTCAAAGCCCTGGGACAGCAGCAGGTGCAGCGGCCCGGCGCAGACGCAGTCGTTGAATCCACCGCAATCGGGCCGGACCCGAGTGAGTACCTGTTTTCGATCCTCGGTTTTGAGTAGCTTTGGGTCTTAGCCGGGCTGGGTGTCCGAGGGCGCCGGCGGGGTTGCGGGGCGGGTGTGCGAGGGCTGTGGTGAGCGGTTGAGGCCGGGTGCTCCAGCTCGTACGCGGTTCTGCTCGGCGGCTTGTCGTGCCAGGCAGTGGCGCCGTCAGGCACGGTGGCGCAAGCGGGTGGCGGCGGAACTGGAGGGCACCGGCCGGGTGGAGTGTCCCGAGTGCGGGACTGGTTGGGTGGCCGGGGTGGACCGGCGGTCGAACGCGGTCTACTGCTCACGGCGGTGCGTGACGAGGGCCTGGAGGGCCCGGAAGGAATCGTTCGACGAACGGTCACAGTGACCGCAGTGCGAACGCACCCGCATCCCAACTCCGGTCACGTCCGGGTCAATTGCGGTCGTTCATTGTGATCATAGGATTTTCGGTCTGACCCTCTGATTCCAGAGGCGGGCCGGGTCTCGTCACGGTCAACTGCCGTGCCCGGCCTGCGGGTTGGTGGTGAAACCGTGCCCGAAGAGATCGAGACGGCCGCAGACAAGGTCGGCAGCGTCAGCGCTCACCGCTATGCGGAGATCGTGGCTGAGCTGCGGGAACTGGTGAAGACGGCCAGCCGCATCCTGTTCCAGGTCGGCGACTACGCGCTGGAGATCGAGCCGATGCGCGAGCACGGCGGGGCATCGGCCGACGGCCCGTTCACGGTGAAGGAGTCACTGTTCCGCCTGTCCGAGGACATCGGGATGTCCTACTACACGGTGAAGCAGGCCCGGCAGACCGCGTCGAAATGGCCGAAGGACCGGCGGGTTGCGGAGGTGTCGTTCACCGTCCACAACATCCTTGCGTCGATTGCCGATGACGAGGAGCGGTTCGCGGCGATCCTGACGCCGCCGTCGGGCCGGTCGCGGTGGACGCCGGACGAGGCCAAGCGCCGCACGGGCCGGCAGGTCGCCAACCCGGTCACCCCGCAGGAGAAGGTCAGCGCCATCCACACCCTCGCCAAGGACGAGGAGGTCGCCGCGACGGTGACCGGCGACCCGCTGCGGCGTCCGGCCGTGGTCGCCCAAGTCAAGCCCGAGGAGAAGGTCCGCGTCGTCACGGAGCTGTCGCGCGAGGACGATGTCGCCGCCGCGGTCGCCCCGGACATCCTGCGCCGGCCCGCGGTCGTCGCGAAGGTCAAAGCGGCCGACAAGGTGAAGGTCGTCGAGGAACTGACCCGGGACGAGTCCGTCGCCACCGAGGTGACCACCGGTCTCCTGCGCCGGCCGGACGTCGCGTTGAAGGCGATGGGCGACGATTATCCGGACTACCGGTTGATGGCTTGAGCTCAGCCGGTGGTGTGTTGTCCTGCCTGGATGGTGTGGACGCTGAGGACTGGGTCGAGTTCAGGGACGAGAGCCTTGGTGGAGATAGCCACGAGATGGGCCGGTGCCGAGCCGCTCTGCAGAGCATTGACGTATTGGACGACCTCCGCGTGAGCAAGCGCCGGAACCTTCTGCCGCAGCACGTGCATAGCGAAGATCCGCCCGCGAGTTGCTGTGGTCTGGCGTATCTCGTCGTGGAGGTCCTCCACCGCCGTTCGTGTGGCCGTCTTCCGGATGCGGGTCCGGTAGTCCTCTTCCCACGCGCCGGTGTGCGCGGACACCACACCAATCGAGCGCAGCCCGCCATCGACGCGATCAACGAGAAACGGGCCATTGCCCACCAACAGCTGAGAGGTGTCTCCCGTCCGCACGTACTCCGCGGACTGGTAGGAGACAATCCACGCCAGTTCGTGCTCTTCGACATGTGTCACTCGCAGCTGCCCCGGCGATTCACGCTCCAGATGCGCCTCCACCAGCCGGACGGCGAACTCACGGTCGATCATTCAGGCAGCATCCCCCACCTGTGAGGGAACGACCAGCAGATTTCATTCTCGTCTCAGGCCGGAACGCGGCTTGGTGATCACGGGCATGCCGAGGTCGGTAGGACCGCCCTGGCCGGTGCTGCGGCTGCGTTCCAGAGAGCGGTCGAGGGCAAAGAGCTTCTCCTTGGCCTTGGTGAGGCTGACTTGGAGTCCTTGAACTTCTCCGAGCCAGCCATTCGTCCGCGCCTCTGCGATGCGCTCGGAGAGGTTGCGGGTGATCTCGATCAGCCGGGGCCGCTGCCTGGGGGAAACCCGTAGCATCGGGCAGCGCAGACACGAGTGCTCATGCTGGCACGGAGTTCCATAGGGCCGTGCGCAGTCGCCGAGCTCCAGCTTGCGGGTGTGGAAGTGTTCGTGGAACTCGCGCCACTCGTCCGTCGTGGGTTCGCGGTATTCCTCTGCGGGCCGTGTCTCCCGCCGCTGGTCGAGAAAGGCCCGGTAGGAACGGATCAGGTCCTCCTGGAACACGGCTAGATACGCCTCCGTAGTGCTCGTATTGGTATGACCGAGCAAACGAGCGGCGATATGGACAGGCAGACCGCCGGCGACGGCCTCGGTCGCAAAGATCCTCCGGAAGTCGTGCGGCGTGAAGTGCAGGAGCTCGCCCGTCTGGTCGGTGAGGGCAGCTCGGGCCAGGGTGTCGTTGAGCAACTGGTAGAGCATGTTCGTGCTGATGACGTCGCGTTTCCAGCCGATCCTGCGCTGGAAGAGGTGCGGCAGCGGCGGCCCGGTTCCACTCGACCTGGACGACGTGCAGCCAACGCCACCACCGCAGCAGCGCGTACGTGTAACTGCGAACCGAGCCTGGCCGGTTGCGGGCGACGAAATCCCGCAGGAACCGTCGTACGGGCTCGACCGGCACCCCATCAGGATCCACCACGAGCCATGGCACCACGCCGTCCGACGGGACCAACTTGCCCCAACGCGGCAGACGGATTGCACCGAGATCCCGCTCGACCTCATCCAACGACCCCACACAGACATCCTCCTGTACTGCGTGAGGTCTACCGGTCAGCCCCTGCTCGACTCGCCCGATGCCCGGCGTGTCACCTGGTAGTCGGGTCAACAGAGACACCGCCCGCCACCAGGTCAACCGCGCCCAGGTCGAACGCGGCCAGCAGGCCCGCGAGGACTTCGAGCGCAACAGTCCCGTCGCCCCCGCGGTCCGCGCGATCGACCGTTCCATGGAGTTCCTGGACCTGGTCGCCGCCTGTCACTCGTTCGTCGCCGTGTCCGGCCGCATCGTCCCGGGCCTGCGCAACCGGCAGCTCGGCGACGACGAACGCGTCATCGTCCACGAGAACGTCGCCCGCGTCCGCGCCACGCTGGAGTGGATCGAGACGGCCGTGGACACCGGGAAGGTCGACGTCGACGGCGAACTGGCCCGCCTCCTGCAAGGCGAATAGGGCACTGCCGCGCGCCTCGGAGCGCAGATCGGCGGCGTCCCAGCGGCACGCCGACACCATCCGGTTCGTGCTCTTCGAAGCCCGTCCGGCCGGGCTGACCTTCGTCCAGCTCGTCCGCTCCAGCGAGCTGACGCCCAGCCAGGCCTGCGCGGGCCTGGCCTGCCTGCGCGACATCATCGCCGAACGCAGCTGGCCGCCGTTGATCTGGACGAAGAAGGACGGCTACCGCTTCTGCACCGACACGGACGAACTCCAGGCCTACGCACTGGTGATCGTGAGAGAGAAGCTCACCGAGATCCGCCGCTTCATCACCGCTGTCGTCGGCCCGCACGCGGCCCTCCAGCCGAAGGGACGGTGGATCAGACACCTCAACACCCAGCTCGGCTCGGTCGAATCCACGCTCGACATCATCGCCGACTACATCAACGCCTGAGGGGGGCCGGCCGCGAAGTGGCCGGCCCCAACCCCCGTACTTGGTGAGGGGAGGTAGATGGATAGGCAGGTCCCGCTGCTATCCGTCCGACACCTTTGACGACGAATGGGCCCTCATCGAGCCGCTCCTCCCGCCCCCGGCCTGCGAATCCCCCAAGGGGGGACGCCCCGAGAAGCACCCTCGCCGCGAGGTCGTCGACGCGATCCGCTACGTCGTGGACACCGGATGCAAGTGGCGGGCCCTGCCCAAGGACTTCCCGCCCTGGCGCACGTGTTACGGCTTCATGGCCCGCTGGGCCGCCTGCGGGGTGGTCGGGCAGATCCGCGACCAGCTGCGCAAACGCATCCGCCGCGAGATGGGCCGGGCCCCGGGAGTGGTCGCCACGGTGATCGACTCCCAGTTGGTCAGAGCCGCAGAGACCGTCGGACGGGACTCGCGCGGCTATGACGGAGCGAAGAAGACATCCGATGCGAAGAACGTGTCAAGCGGCGAGGGCAAGACGTGGTTCTCGCGACGTCGGGAAGGCTACGGCCTCGTTGAACGGGACGCGGTGAGTCAGACAGTGGTGGAGACAGCCGATCATCCGGTTGAAGAGGTTCCTCAGAGCGGCCGTGTGCCGATCTCCGGCCTCACGTCGGCGGTCGTAATGAGCCCGCGCTCCGTCTGAGTGGGCCATCGCTGAGAAGGCCCACATGTAGCCAACGCCGGCCAGCCGCTGGTTCTTCACCCTGCGGGCCGCGACGGACACACTCTTGCCGGAGGCCCGGGTGACCGGGGCGGAACCCGCGTATGCCTTCAGACCTCTGGCGTCGGCGAACCGAGTCCTGTCGTCGCCGATCTCAGCCAGAACCCGAGCTCCACTGAGGGGGCCCAGCCTGGAAAGCTGGTGATGATCTCGGCATCAGTATGTGTCTCGAACGCCTGCACCGCGGCCTCGGCAAGATCGTCGGCGCTCGCGCACGAGGCTTCCAACTGCCTAAGTAGCGCGATTGCCTGACGCCCCATGGCCTCCTCGACCAGGGGAAGATGGTGCATCTGTGCAGCGCGAAGTGCGCTGTGCAGACGCTCGACCTCCCTGTCGATGGTGTTCTTGCGGCCAGCCTTCTTCAATACGGCCCGCAGCTGCGGCCGGGTCAGCTTGGCCGCCTCGCACGGGGTCGGCGCCGCGGCCAAGAGAGCCCGGGCTATGGGGTGATAGATGCCCTCGCGGCGGTGCCCAACGGCGGCCAGGTAGCCGGGGAAGTACTCACGCAGGTGGGAGGTCAGCTTGTTGCCGGCCTGGGTTCGGTCCCAGACGGCATCCTGTTGAGCACGGGCAAGGACCGCGACGGCCTGAGCCACCTCCGAGTCGGCGGGAAGCATGCGGTGAGCGGCGGCGTCCGTGCGGAGAATGTTCGCCAGCACCATGGCGTCCAGGTGGTCGGACTTCTTCCGGGAGACCGTGTGACGGTCCCGGTATCGGGCGGCGGCCATCGGGTTGATGGCGTAGACGGGGCGGCCCGTTGCCCGTAGGCAGGAGACCAGAAGACCATGGGAGGTCTCGATGGCCACCGGGATGGGATCCTGCGGACTATCGCCGTGCTCAGCGAGTATCTGAAGCAGCTGGTCGAGCCCTTCCGCGGAGTCATCAATGCGAGCACGAGCCAGCAGCGAACCCGTTTCGTCGACGACGGCTATGTCGTGGTGATCGCCGGCCCAGTCGATGCCGCAGAACGCTTGCACTCGCCTCACGCTTCCTCATCGAACCTGTGTTGTGGCTGGTCACAGCCGTGCAGGGCATGCGTCTCTCTAATGGAAGGGCTCGGCGGCCCGACATCCGATTAGCCGTTCATGACCCCAGCGACCTGCGGGGCCCTCGGTCTTGATCGGAGCTGGTGGCTCCCGAGCACGTAAGAGGTAGTCCCCGCAGGGGGCTTGGACCACGATCATCATCGACGATCAAGTGATCGCTCTCGATGCCGACGGCGAGCGTCAGCACGCGTCAGTCTTCTTTGAGGGCTCACGGCCCGGATCAACGGAGGACGTCGTGCTGACGCCGGCGATCGGCATCGGGAAGGTGCTTCAACGAGCTCAGCTCCCGCCCATTAGATCAACGGCCGCAAGCGGCACCTGGTCGTCGACACCAAGGGCCTGCCGCTGTTCGTGATGGTCACCCCCGCCGACATGACCGACCGCGACGCCGCGAAGGAGGTCTTGTTCCGGCTGCGGCTGATGCACCCCGAGATCACGATCACCTGGGCCGACTCCGCCTACGCCGGACAGCTCGTGACCTGGTCGAAGTCCCGGCTGGGCCTGACCTTAAAGACGGTCAGCCGCCCGAAGGACGCGAGCGGGTTCGTCGTCCTGCCTCGCCGCTGGGTGGTCGAGAGGTCTCTCGCCTGGATCATGCACGCCCGTCGGCACGCACGCGACTACGAACGGCTCATCCAGCACTCGGAATCACTGATCACCTGGGCGGCGATCACCATCATGACCAGACGCATCACCCGCCGAGGCTCCCGCAGGAACGGGCAGCCGGCACCCCGCGAACTGGTCCGGGACTGACCGATTCCAAGGACAGCGTCCTTTCCTTGCTCCTGACCCGGGGAAGACCACTGTCCCACCGCCGGCCATGCCCGGTTAGCCGGTCGGGGGTGCCCCCTCGCCGAGGAGGCCACGATCAACCGTCCCTGGGCGTCCATCTGCGGTTATCCGCCCAGCCGCACGCTGCGTTCCTAGATTGCGCACTGGCACTGCGACCTCATCGCCATGCGGCCCCGCCCCAGTGGCGACACCACGGTGCAGGCTGTCGACTACAGGCTGGCGATGCTGTCCTGCACCGACTTACCCCAAGCCACACCTTCGGCGTGGGTGTTGGCGAAGTCAGGATCCACGTAGATGTGGACCCTCTTGATGAGTTCACCCTCGAACTCGAACACATTGCAGAACAGCCCGAAGGAGGAAACACCGTCAGGGAAGTCCACGCCTGACGTCGTGGTTCCCCTTTCCACCCCCTCGACGATCACGTAGTTCCCGGACGACAACACGGTGAAGCCCTCGATCTCGTGCTTGAGCGACGCGATTCCCCGACCGAGCCCCTGAGCGAACGCTCCGATCTGCGCCTTCCCACGTGCGATGCCGAACTTCGGGTAGAACATACGAGCATCGTCCGTGAAGACGTCGATAACCGCAGGGTTGCCGGCGTCCACCATGCGGAAGTAGTTGATAGCAATCTCTTCGCGACGCTTCTGAATATCGCTGGTGGCGTTCACTTTTCCTCCTGGTACGTGGTGTGTTGTGGTGCGCTCTCGCGCTGGTTGAAGAGCGCGGTCAGACCTGCGCCAGGCCTCCGTCGACGAACCAGTCGGCGCCGTTGACGAAGCTGGAAGCGTCCGAGGCGAGGAACGTCGCCACGGCGGCGATCTCGTCCGGGCGGCCGATCCCGCGGAGCGGCACCTGCGAGGCGAGCTGGTGGTCCGGGCCTACGGCGCCGACCAGGCCCGGGGTCTCGGTTGGGCCCGGGGTCAGCACGTTAACCCGGAACTTCCGTTCCTGCGCGCTGAGCGCCCAGCTGCGCACCGGGTTGCGTACTGCTGCCTTCGATGCGCCGTAAGTTGCCAGGCTCGTTCCGGGGGAGATCGCATTGGTCGACCCTATATTCCGCGCCACCTGCGGTGTCACATTGCGAGTAGTCGAGCAATTACACACTGCCGCCGCGAGATCATCGTGGCCGAAGACTCGGCATCAACTGGGCTTGTGCAGACGAAGGGGAGCCCCTCCACTCATCCCAGTTGCCGCACAACGTGCCGCCTAAATCAGGTAGTTGGCGAGCCGTCATCGGCGCTGCAACTCGCTTCCAGGTTCACTCGCCCCGACTTTACTGTTCTCGACGCGCTGAAGCAGAGCCCCGGGGCTAGGGTGAACTTCGCAGGATGTACCCAATTCCGTCACAGCCCTAACCTGCGTGACGCGTGAGGTTACAAGCCAGCTTCGAGAGGACATCAGACCATGCCTTTCGCCACCACCAGCGACGGTACGCAGATCTTCTACAAGGACTGGGGGGCAGGTCAGCCCGTAGTCTTTTCCCACGGCTGGCCGCTGACCGCGGACGCCTGGGACCCGCAGATGAAGCTCATGGCGGACAACGGCTACCGGGCCATCGCGCACGACAGGCGCGGGGGCGGGCGTTCCGGACAGACCTGGGACGGCAACAACCTCGACACCTACGCCGATGACCTGGCCGCGGTCATCGAAGCCGAAGACCTTCAGAACGTGATCCTGGTCGGTCACTCCACCGGCGGCGGTGAAGTCACCCGATACATCGGCCGTCACGGTACGAGCCGGGTCGCCAAGCTGGTCCTCCTGGGCGCGATTCCGCCTCTCATGCTCAAGACGGAGGCGAACCCCGAGGGTCTGCCGCTCGAGGTGTTCGACGAGATCCGCGAGGGCGTGGCGACGGACCGGTCTCAGTACTACAAGGACCTGAGCGTCCCGTTCTACGGCGCCAACCGCGAAGGCTCCACCGTCTCCCAGGGCACGCTAGACGAGTTCTGGCTCTGGAGCATGACTGTCGGAATCAAGGGCGCCTACGACTGCATCAAGGCGTTCTCCGAGACGGACACCACCGAAGACCTCGAGAAGGTCGACGTGCCCACTCTGATCGTGCACGGTGACGACGATCAGATCGTTCCGATCGTCGCCGCAGGCGCTAAGTCCTCGAAGATCGTCAAGGACGTGGTGTACAAGGTCTACGAGGGCGCGCCGCACGGTCTCGCCATGGTGCCCAAGTACGCCGAGACCTTCAACAAGGACCTCCTCGAGTTCGCCCGCAGTTGAAGTCGGACCGCTGGCCCCGAAGACGCGGGCCGAGGCTCCGCTCGCTTCGGACCGCACCGCAGCCGATCCCGAGCCCCGAGCTCTGTGAGCTCGGGGCTCGTTCTTTTCAGAGGCTGCTCGAAAGAACGGCCGCCCGTTCTCGCAGGTGCCCCGTCTCCGCTCGTCAGCCATCCCAACTGGAGCTTGCTGCAGCGCACACTACGAACGTCCCGGAATTGCCTAGGCCCTGTGTAGATACGCGGATTACATGGCCAGAGAGCAGAACGGTGAAGCACTGCCGGAGTGACGCCGTACGAGAGGATCGCACCGGCCGAGATCTCTTGCCGGCGACCGCAGGTACGCGCGACAAGCAATGCCGCGCAGGCCGCCAGGCACCGGACTTGTGTCCGCGCCCGGGGGGCAGTCAACCTCCTCCCGGGCAACTCGTTTGGCATCCGCCAAGAACTCGGACCGGGGCAGGTTCCCAGCCGTGCAAGTGCTTCACGATTTACCCGGTTTGGCGGCTTGAGGCTGGGCGGCGCGCAAACCGCCGTACCGCAGGCAGCTCCTTCTCCGTGCTCGGCCTCCATCTGTGATGGGAGATCATGATGGCAGCTCCTCTACTGATAGCAGCCGGTGCCACCGCTACCACCCTGCTCGGGGGGTGGGTCGCGCAACATGTGGGTGACCGACGACATCTCGTGCTCGGCCTCACAGCAGGATTGATGCTGGGAATTGTCGGTTTCGACTTGCTACCCGAAGCGCTGGAAACGAACGAGACGGAGAAATTCGGGGTCCCTGTCCCGCTGCTCCTGTTCATAGCCGGTTTCCTTGTACTGCACGTAACGGAACGCTGTGTGGCTATCCACAGGGCACATGAAGAGGAGTACGGGCCTCACTCGCACCCGTTCTCAGCGCCTCACCATCATCATGGTCACGCATCCCGAGATGTGCGAGCCCAAGGGTTGGGAATTGCTGCGGCGGGCGCGCTAGTGGGGCATAGTTTTCTTGACGGATTCGCTATCGGAGCGGCGGCTCAAGCGGGCGGGACCACGGGCACCGTGGTCGCCATTGCCGTAATCTCCCATGACTTCGCCGACGGGTTCAACACGTTTACCATTACCCAGCTATACGGTAATGACCGACGGAAAGCTCTAGCACTTGTCGTGGCCGATGCCGCTGCTCCGATCGCGGGCGCGTCAGTGACTTTGGCATTCACCATCTCCGAGCACATCCTGAGCATATTTCTTGGCTTCTTCGCCGGTTTCCTGCTCTACCTGGCGACGTCAGACATTTTGCCTGAGGCACATAGTCCGCATCCGACGCGGGCGACCCTCTTGTTCACCATAGCGGGAGTGGCGTTCATGTGGCTGGTCATCGGATTGGCCAGCTGATCTCAGACACTCAGTCGCCATGCCCCTCCCCTGCAGTGCAGTCCTTGTTCCGATCCACGATCGCGGATCGCCCCCCCCAAATCCAGGTCAACAGGTCCGTCAAGCCGTCGCGCCGAGCTCGCCACAAGCCATGGCAAGCCCTGACAAAGGCCGGAGGGTCCTCGCATGTCATGACCAGCTGAGGAATAGGCACTGAGGGTGGGCAATGGGATGGTGACTGAGTCACGTCCAGGCCCCGATAGACCGCATCCGGTCCGCTCATGGCACCCGGCGGCGTCCGCGTCGAGCTCGAGTCGGGTGCAATTCCCGGGCATGTCGCCCAGGCGGGGTGCGGCGCTATCGGTGAAGCGCATGGACGGCCCCGAGTGTGCCAACAGCAGCCAGATGGGCGGTCATACATTTTTCTACTCAGGGGAGATTGCGTCCCTCGGCCCCTGTGCGCCACTGGGCGCGGTCCGAGCCCCGCCCCGGTTCGTCCGCGCAGTTCACGGGCAAAACGGCTTCGACACGGGGTATCGGAGACCACGGAGAAGCGTCGGCTGCTGCCTCAACCGTTGGTGAACGACACCTTCGTCAGGTCCTCGGAGACCTGCCAGATGCGCTGAGCGTCTTCGGGGCTGTGAAGGCGGGAGTAGAGCTTCTGCTCGGCGGGAGGGCCGCCGAGGTGTCCAGGGCCGCTCGGGCCGTAGAACCGGGCGCCCTCGGCGTCAGCGGACGTCGCGGCAAAGAGGGCCGGGAGCTTCGCGGTCTCGACGGTCCCGAGAAGGATGCCGCGGGCGGACAGGGCGCGGATGAGCCGTACACCCATGGTGTCTTTGTCGCGGCCGAGCTCGGGGCGCGCGGCAAGCAGGCTTGTCGGAGCGACTCCGGGGTGGGAGAGGTTGCTGGTGATGCCCCAGCCGCCTTCCTTGCTCCGCCGGTCGAGTTCTAGACCGAAAAGCCCGAACGCGATCTTCGACTGGCTGTAGGCGCGGCCGCCGTTGTAGGAGCGGTCCCGGTTCAGGTCCTGCCAGTTGATGGCGTTGCTGTTCGCCGCGACGCTGACCTGCGGGGTCACGCGCTGCGGCTTGAGGCGTCAATGGCGTGCCGCCGGCTCCAGTGGAACGGGAGCCGGCCCGGTCAGGGCTACTCAGAAGTGGGGGATCATTGATCAATAAGACCCGGAGCCGTTCTGACAGCACCGCCGATCGTGCTGTTAGACCGCTGCGGGTGCTGCGATATAGACCGGACACGACGAGGGGATTAGAGCGTGCACCTATCGGCGCAAATCCCTGACCTCGCCCATGTGGTGGGGCCGGGCTGGCAGGAGCTGCTGGCCCGGGTGCATCAGCAGTTGCGCGCACTTGCCCCCGACTATGCGCTCACCGTTCTCAAGGAAAAGTTCGGCGGCCTGCGACTCCAGGTCGAGCCTGAGGGATGCGAGCACTCCGCGCTGCGGGCCGTGATCGCTGCGGCGGAGGCGGAGACGGAGCGCACCTGTGAATTCTGCGGCGCGCCGGGCCGTGTGCGCTCCCGGGGGGATCGGCCGGCTGGCTGGCGCAAGTGCGTGTGCGAGGCCTGTCACCACGAGTGGTCCGCTCACCGGATCATGATCGTTCGGGGTGTGGTGCGGGAACGGCAGGGATGAGGCGTGCCACATCCTCATTTCGCAGGTCACGGAGGAGCGCCCACCCCGTCCCCAACCCGCCCTGTCCGCAACGGTCCTACCACCACCATGCGGGGAGCCGGGCCCATCCCTCTCTCCTAGACTGAGGCAGGTACCGCGCAGCGAAAGGGACGCCGTATGCCCTGGGCCCAGGCATCACGCACCGTGCGAATCGCCGTCACCCACCACCCCCACACCACCACCCTGCACGTGTCCGGCGAGCTGGACATCGCCTCGGTTCCCGCACTGGCCCAAGCCCTACGAGCCGCCGGCAACGGCGAGCGCAGGATCGCCCTCGACCTGAGCAGGGTCACCGCCTGCACACCCCTGATCGCCGAACTCCTGCACACATCCCACCGTCAGCTCCGCTCCAACGGCGGCGAGTTGGTGCTGCAGCGCGCGCACAGCAGCGTCGTGCGGGTGCTGCAGGCCCACGGGCCGCCAGAGCTGTACACCACCGCCCGCCCCGTCCCGCTGCTCGGTTCCGACGACGTCCAACGCCGCACCTCACTGGTCCGCGAAGCACTCGTCCTCGCCCTGAGAATCACCGGTGCCCCGATGGGCAACGCCCAACTGCTCGATACGGAAACCGGGTTGCTGCACATCGTCACCCACCGCGGCTTCCAACAGCCCTTCCTCGACTTCTTCGAGACCGTCGACGACCGCGAGACCGCCTGCGGCATCGCCGCCCAGGACCAGGTCCCCACCTTCGTCGACGAGGTGGCCGCCTCCTCCGTCTTTCTCGGCACTCCCGCCCTCGACGTACTGCAGGACGCCCACGTCAATGCCGTCGCATCCCTGCCCATCACCACCCCCGACGGCGTCCTGATCGGCGTCGTCTCGGTACACCACCACCAGGCGAAGCGGTGGAGCAGTGAACAGCAGCTCACCCTGACCCGCCTGGCCCGGGCGGCCGGCCATGTTCCCTAGACGAGCGCCACTCGCCGATGCCGGTGGTCCTGCCGCCACACCTGCATCGCACCCGACGTCGCCTCCGACCGGTCGCCGGCGGCGCAGCTGTGGCGGCGGATGGTGCGCGAGCACGACACTGAGGTGAAGCTGAGGCGGCCCCACCCTGCCCGGCCCGATACCGTGCTCGCCGTACCGGCCTGGCCGGTACGCGCCCGGCGAGGACCGCTGCCCCTGTCGGGAACCTGACCCAAGACGGAACAGGAGGCCGGAGGTTGACTGACATGACCGTCGTCGTGTGGATCGTTGAGGGCACCTGGCCCGCGTGTGTCGACGCCGCCCGCGTCCACGCGGCCGACGAGTCGGAGATCGTGCTGGTGCACGTGGGCGACGAAGAACTTCCGGCCGTCGCACACGGCGCGTTCGCCGGCCTGCTCGGCCGCGGCCACCCGGAGCAGGATCCGGGCACCCGGGTGGAGCAGCTGGCCGCGGAGTCCGCGGAGCAACTGCTGCAGAAGGCGGCCGACCGGCTCGGCCGGCCCTGCAGCCGCATCGCGCGCACCGGACACATCGAGCGTGAGGTCGTCGCCGCGGCCGAGGACGCCGACCTGCTGATCGTGGCCCGGGACGGCGACCGCAGCCGCCTGGGCCCCAAGAGCCTGGGTCCGCACAGCCGCTTCGTCATCGACCACGCCCCCTGCCCCGTACTGCTGGTCTGGCCGGAGAGCACACCCGCGCTGTCCAGCATCCCGGCCCCGCCCCCACACCCACCCCACCACCCTCCGCACCACCGCTAGGCACCACTGGCAGACCCTCCATCGGGAACCGGCACGCCGCCGGCCGTCCCCGCCAGGCTCAACTCCACGCCCTCCGCGGCCCCGGTGCACGCCTCCGGCCGCTCCCTCGAGTACGGGCGCTACACCTGCACCACCGCACAGCTGCTCACCGCTGCGCGGACGCGTGCTCTGCCGTCGTGTCTGCGGGTGCCGTGACACGGCCGCCCGGGTGGGCCAGGGCGCACAGGAAGCCGATGCCCAGGGCCACGGCCATGCCGTAGAAGACCCACTGGTTGGCCTCGGCGAAGTCCATGCGGATCGCTGACATCGCGTTGCGCATGGTGGTCGCGGCCGGGCCGTCGCCGGTGGGGGTACGGGCGTCGGCATTGCCCGTGACGGACTGGGTCACCTGCTCGGCGAAGGAGTCCGCACGGTCCGGGGGGAGCCCGCGCGAGCGGAGGGTGCCCGCCACGTTGTCGGTCATCGTGTGGGTCAGCATGGTGCTGAAGATCGCCAGGCCCACGCTGGCCGCGTAGTTGCGGACCGTCTGGGTGATTCCCGTGACCTCGCCGTACGAGGCGTCGATCGCGCGGTTCACCGCGTCCGTGGAGGCCGGGGCGAGGATGAAACCGATGCCCGCCCCCGCCAGCGCGGCATACGGCCACTGGTCGTGCATCGACAGGTCGGTGAGTTTGCCGGCCCACAGCGCGAATCCGACGGCGCCCACCACGCAGCCGGTCTTCATCGCCGGGCGGGCGCCCTGCTTGTCGAGGATGCGACCGCCCCACTGGGAGGCGATGGCGAACCCCACGAAGAAGTACAGCAGGTACAGGGCTGCCTGATTGGGCGAGGCGCTGAGGGAGACCTGCGAGTACACCGAGGCGAAGAAGAACAGCGGGACGAACGCCAGCATGGCGAAGAAGAGCACCAGCGCGTCCACGGTGAAGGCCCGGTCGCGGAAGACGGTGAGATTGATCAGCGGGTGGTGAACTCGCCGTTCGTAGCGGCAGAAGACGTACAGGACGGCCAGGCCACCGACGACGCAGGCCCAGGTCGCCGCGCTGTCCCAGCCCCACGCCGACGCCTGCTGGAAGCCGAGCACGCTCAGTCCCATCCCCGCGATGATCAGCAACGCACCGACGACGTCCAGCTTCTCCCGCCGTCGGCGGTCGCTGATGTGCGCGAAACCGGTGAGGATCAGCGCCACGATCGCCACGGGAACGTTGACCCAGAAGATTGCCCGCCAGGTCCAGGCGGTCAGCCAGCCGCCCAGCAGCGGCCCGATCGCCGTGAGCGCACCGGTCAGACCGAAGAACAGGGCCAGCGCTCTTCCCCGTCGTTCGACCGGGAAGACCGCGACGACCACGGCCAGGGCGGCTGGGAAGAGCAGTGCAGCGCCCAGGCCCTGAATCGCCCGGAAGACGATGAGCCAGGTCAGGGCGTAGTCGCCGTCCGGCACGCAGCCGCACAGCACCGAGGAGACGACGAAGATCACCGTGCCGGCCACGACCACCCGCCGCGGACCCCACAGGTCCGCGAGACGACCGCCCAGGGCGAAGAAGGCCGCCAGGGACAGCAGGTAGGCATTGATCACCCACTGCATCCCGGAGGCGGACAGACCCAGATCGGCAACGATGCCGGGTGCCGCGATCGAGACGATCGTCTGGTCGATGAAGGTCATCGCCACCGCGAACATCATGGCCGCCAGCGCGAGCGACTGAGAGGTTGCGCGCGGCGCACCGACCTCGTTCTCGTTCAGGTTGGCTTGCGTTCCTCTCACCAGGTCAGTCTCCGACGGAACGCAATCGCACGCACCTCAGCAGCCACACCGATCACGGCGATCACAACGTATGACCGCGTCGCGGGACCCGCCCACGTGCTCACACACCCTGCCCAGGCTCGGCATCGCAGACGGACAGCAACCACAAAGAACAGCACCCGGCTCGCAACAGGCGTTAGCCCGCATCAGGTGTACGCCGGGGCGGACCTCGCGCGTGAACTTCTTGATGGCCGGGTTTCCCCTGCTGGGACGTGAGGTGCAAGCTGGAGGTGAGGCCGCCTCGCGATCTGGGAGGGGGCTCGGGAGACGCGGTCTCGCCACTCCGACTGAGGGCCATCGGCTCGTCAGGAGGCAAGCGAGATGACGGAGCAGGTCACCACCGGTACGCACTGGCGCCTGTCCGGTGATTGGTTCGATGTCTGCAAGTGCGCCATACCGTGCCCCTGCACGTTTGCGCAGCCGCCGACCTACGGCGACTGCGAAGGCGTGCTGGTCTGGCACATCCGGGAGGGCACCTTCGGCGACGTGCGGCTCGACGATCTCAATGTGCTGATGCTCGGTTCGTTCGTGGGCAACCCCTGGGCCGGGACACACACGGAACCGTACGCCGCGGTCTTCCTCGACGAGCGCGCCGACGAGCAGCAGCGCGCTGCGCTCGGCGCCGTCTTCGGTGGTGAGGCGGGCGGCTGGCCGGCGCAGTTCGGGGCGATGTTCCACCCGGAGATGCGCGGAATGGACGTAGCCCCCGTCCACGTCGAGATCGACGAGGACCTCGGCGGCTGGCGGGCCGAGATCCCGGGCCGGGTCATGGCCACGGCAGAGGCACTCACCGGCCCGACGACGCCGGACGGCGCCCGCGTCCAGGTCCACAACGCCCCCGGCGCCGAGGTGGGCCCCGGTCAGGTCGCCACCTGGGGACGCGCCACCGTCGACCGAGCCGACGCATTCGGCTTCTCCTGGGAGCGGTCGGGCAAGTCGAGCAAACACTTCCCGTTCGACTGGAGCGGTCCTGACTGAACCCTGTCCCGTAAATGATCTAGGACGTCCAGGAGGTGCTGCTGGTCTTCTCGTCACCTGGCGAGGGTGGGATGGTGCGGGCTGGCGATACCCGAGCATGGCGTGGTGGAGGTCCTTCAGGCTGCGTCGCGAAAGACTTCCAGGTCTTCACCATGCGGGTGAGTCACATGCCGCCCATCGACGGCATCGCCCCCTGCAGGCCCGGCAGCAGCCAGTCCTGGAATGGCGCGAGTGCGGCAAGCGCGAGAAACGCGACGCCCGCCACTCGGGCGAACAGCAGACCACGGGACCACAGCTTCTCAACGAAGATCATGACGGCCAGTGCGGCCATCGCCGCCACGTTCATCACGCCCAGCGGAACGAGGACGACCATCAGTCCTGCGCAGCAGCCGACACAGTAGGTTCCGTGGTGGACACCCACCCGAAGATCGCGGGCCGGCTGCCTGAACCCGGCATAGCGCACCAGATGACTCAGGGGATCGCGGCAATGCCGCAGGCAGACGTGCTTGAGAGGCGTGAGTTGGTACAGCCCGGCGAGCAGGAAGGCGACCGAACCGATCCAGCGGCCGGCGGTGGGACGTCCCTCCACGAGGTGCCCGGTGAGGGCCAGGGCGGCGTAGGCGAGCAGTCCGAACGCAGTCCACACGATCAGATAGCCGCCCACGAACTCTGCGGTGCGCACGGTCTGCGTCCAGCCGGAGGACTGACGGCCGATCCCCCGCACCCACGTGATGGCCACCGGTGCCATGGACGGCAGCATCATGGCCGCCATCATCGTCACCCACAGCACCAGGAACAGCGGCAGCGCCAGCCCCATCGTGCCGGGCTCGACTCCCATGTCGCGAGCCTGCCCGATCGTCAGCACCCAGGCGGGCACCGCGATCAGGACGACCACGAACCAGGCCGCCGCGAGATCCCGAGTCGGCAGCAGGCCTCCGCCCGCACCGGTCGGCGCGGGCGCCCGGGCGGATACGGAGGCGAAAGTTCGTTGACGCATCGGCGAGTGCTCCTGCGGATGCCTCCAGGACATCACGGATGCCACTGCGACGCGACCTCCCACACCCTGGAACGAGCACGTCGATGTGCCTTCCAGTTCCCAGTCACTGCACCGGCTGCAGGTCTCCCGGGAGCCGCCTGGTCCTCGCGACTCCCGCAGCCGCAGGACTGCTGCACCGGCAAGAGGTGGCCGCGTCCCCGACATCGTTGTCGAGGACGCGGCCTGCGCTGGACGCGACCTATGGGGCGCGGCGACGCCGGCGGGTGCGGTGCGCGCCCGCCTGTCCCGGGGGTGGGGTCGCCTTACGGCGTGTAGACGGCGTCACTGCCGTACAACTCTCGGGTGAACGCGGAGACATCGGAGCTGCGGTCGGTGCCGTCGAGGTTGTACGTCAGGTAGACGCCGTACCCCTCACTGACGGTGCGACGGGCGAGACTGGCCACCGTGCTCTGCGAGGTCCCGCCGATTTCCACGGCCGCCGGCGACAGCTTCGACTTCGGCAGTGCGATCCCGGGGACCTGCCAGGTGCCGTAGTACGGGTTCCAGGCGTAGTCGAACTTGGAGGAGATGTCGACGCCGCCGTAGGAGAGACGCGATGCGGACGGGCCGATGTTGTACAGGCTGATGATCTTGTTCGGCATGTTCGCTCGCAGCGCCGTCACCAGCTGCACGAACGAACTGGCGTTGGGCTGGCCGGTGCCGTTGTTGCCGTACTCGGCGTACTCGTCGTCGAAGTCGATGCCGTCGAGCCCGTACTTGGCCACGGCGTCGGACAGTTGTGTGGCGAACGCCGAAGCCGCCTGCTGGGACGGGAAGTTGGCGAAGCCGGCGCCCTGGTGGTTGCCGAGCACGGAGAGGACGACCTTGATGCCCTTCTGCTGCAACGGCCGTATCTCTGTGGCGGCGTTGTCGAGGACGCGCTGCACGTTGTCGTTGAAGTACAGATACGCCGCCTTCTTGCTCGTGTCGTAGTTGATGTTCGCCGCGAAGATCACGGCGACGTCGAACACGTTGCCGCCGCCGTTGGCGAGGGTGTACTTGCCGACGTTCTTCATGCTGTTGTTGTTCACCTCGACGTACGCCACCGAGGTCGGCCCCTGTTTCGCAGGGGCGGTTGCCGCTGCCGCGCCGGTCGTCGCGGTCGTGCCGAGAGCGAGGACCGCGACGGCCGAGAGCGCGAGCGCGGCCATCCGCGCTCTGCTCCGCACCAGAGTTGACATCGTTGATCGGTCTCCCATCGCGTGGGGCGGCGCCCCGACCTGTTTCGAAAGCGCCGAGTGAGCCTTCCGGGTTTTCCGCTCCCGTGAGTGATTCCCGAGAAGCGTGCGCCAACTCTTCACGACTCCCCCCAACTCCCCTGCGGTAGCTGGTCCTTGGGAAAGAGGATGCGGTGGCTGGTCCTGGGGAAAGACGGTGGAGCGTCTTCTCAGGCCAGGCGCCACAGGTGGTCGTCGGTCCCGTTGTCGTCGAACTGCACCACCTGCGCGCTGTTTTGAGTCGACATCCCGTCGACGCCCAGAACCTTGCCACTGTGCCGGTTGCGCACCAGGAACCAGCCGTCGCCCTTGTCGATCAGAGTCCAGAGGTGGTCGTCGGTGCCGTTGTCCTCGTACTGGACGACGTGTGCGCTGTTCTGGGTCGACATCCCGTCGACGCCCAGGACTTTGCCGCTCTGGCCGTTGCGCACCAAGTACCAGCCGTCACTCTGATCGAGCAGTTGCCAAGCATGGTCCCCGGTACCGGTGTTGTCGAACTGCACAACCCTCGCACTGTTCGCCGTGGACATCCCGTCGACGGCCAGCACCTTCCCGCTGTGCTTGTTGAGGATGCGCCGGTACGGCGGCTCGGGCAGCCACGTCCGGCCGTTCGGTGATGTTGTCGGGAACGACGTGATCCGTAGGCGTGCCGCGCCCATCGGGACGAGCGTGACGTGCTCGACGGCACCGGTCGCTCGCGCCGGGCTCTGCTGGAGCGGGGCGATTACGTGTTCGTCGTCCGCGACCCACTCCGGGAGGCGGCGCGCCTGGGCGGTGAGTGTCAGTGGGGTGGTGTCGTGGGTGAAGGGATTTGCGGCGACGGGGCCCTCGGCGCGGGTCAGTGCGAAGGTCGTGTCTGGTACGAGGCCGTAGTTCCAGGGTGTCGTGGCGTGCACCTCGTACTCAGGGAAGGTGTCGTCGCCCGCGTAGCGGACGTACTGTTCGCCGATGCGCAGCCCGTAGGTCAGCGGCCCGCGGGTCACGCTGACGGCGTCGTGGTTGGCGGACCAGGTGCGCACGGCGGTGCGCTGCGGGAAGGTGAGGGTGACACGGTCGCCGTCCTTCCAGGTCCGTTCCACACGTGCGAAGGAGGGTCCGTCCTGGGTCGGGACCGGCTGCCCGTTGACACGTAGTTGGGGGCCTGAGCACCAGCCCGGCACCCGTAGCAGAAGCGGGAACGAGACCGGTCGCGGCGTGGACAAGGTCAGGGTGACGGTCTCGTCGAAGGGGTAGTCCGTGTCCTCGGTGATGGTGATCGCAGTGCCGGAGGCGACGGTGGCGCGAACGCTGCTCGGCGCGTACATCGCGGCGGCAAGTCCTCCGTCCGAGGTGGCCAGCCATAGCTCCTCGCTGAAGTAGGGCCATCCCATTCCATAGTTGTGGGGGCAGCAACGGTACTGGTCGACGCCAGGCTGGTACGACTGCATGGCGAAGCCGTTCTGGAACTGCCCCTGGGTCTTGTGGACGTTGTTCAGGTCCACGCTGTTGGCGCTGGTGATGTAGTGCACGCCCTTGCCGTCGGGACCCAGGGCGGCGGGCAGCATGTTGAATGCCAACTCCTCGCAGCGGTCGGCCCATACGGGATCGCCGGTGATCCGGGTCAGCAGTTCGTGGCTGGCCATGAACTCGACGATGCCGCAGGTCTCGAACCCCTGCCGCGGATCGCCGAAGCCGGGTCTGATGTTCTCGTCACCGGCGATCCCACCCCCGGGGAACTGGCCGTACCCGCCCAGGACTTGGTCGTAGGTGCGGTAGGTGGCCTGGGTCAGGTCGGCCGAGCCCGTGCGCTGGGCGTACTGCGCCGGTTCCCGGAAGCCCTGTGCGATGTTGACGTTGTGCGGCGAGGGCAGGGGGCCGGTCCAGTCGGCACCCCAGGCGTGCATCTTGTCGACGAGATCGAGCAGGAACGCCTCCCCTGTGCGACGGTACAGCCACACAGCGATGTCCATGCCGTCGCCCCAGCGCAGCGAGACCCAGCTCGTGTCGAACGCGCCCCGTCCCTGGGCGTTCATGAAGCGCAGGAACCGGACGAGGAAGGGCACGATCCGTTCGTCACCCGTGTATTCCTCGTACGTACGCAACGCCTGGAGCAGGGGCAGGAACGGCCAGAAGTCGGGGCCGCCGTTCAGGGAGGTGCGCAGCGCCCGAGGTCCGAAGAAGCCGTCGTCCTGTTGCGTGGTGAGGACCGCGTCGAACCAGCGGCGGGCCTGGTCAAGGGCGGCGGCGTCGCTGGTGGCGATGGCGAGGGGGACGTATCCCCTCAGCCAGTAAGGGAGTTCCTCCCAACCGTCATGGTCGGGGTGCGCCCAGCCGCTGGTCGTGAGGTCGAGGAAGTGGGAGCGCGCGGCGTAGCGGCCGCACAGGCCGGCGAGTTGCAGGCGGAGTTGGCCGGCGAGCCAGCCTCGCGGTGTGATGCTGCCGGGCCGTAGACGGGTGAAGGTGTCGGCGGCGAGGCCGCTTGCGGCGGCAGCGGCCGGCGCTGCCGGGAGCGCGGCGCCGACTGCGAGGGAACTGACGGCGAGGCATCCGGATTGCAGGAAGCGGCGTCGGGGGAAGGGGCGTGGGGCGGGGGGCATGCGGCTTCTCCTGTTGGAGGGTGGGAGGTGGGAAGCGGCGTTCGAGGGGCGAAGGGCGGGGCGCGATCCGGATGGCGGGCGATGGTGTGCAGGTCGCCTGCCATCGGGGTGGCGGGAGGCTCTGCGTCGGTGCATCGGCCGGCAATCCAGGCTCCCGGGGAGGCAGCCACCGAGACCGCTGTGGGTTCAGTCGCGATTGGTCGGAGTCGTATTGCTGCCCCTTACGGTGCGGACAACGTTGTCGCGACGACACGGACAGCGCCTGCGCGCCATCGAGTTGGGGCATGGGGCCGTCGGCCGAGGCTGTGACGGTGCCGCCCCCGTCCAGGATGGTGCCGCGGTTGGCATGGCCTGCGGACAACTCGGCCGGCCCATGGGTCGGTTCGCGACCCGGATCGACCTCTACGAGATCGCCGACCACCGGGTTCGCGATGACGCCCACGGCGTGCCCAGCCGAGAAGAACGAAGGGAAGCATCGCCTGAAGGGCCCCATGCGCACGAATCCTCCTTGCCCGGGGAAGGGTGGCGGTTCATTGCGTCAGTCGTTCTGTACAACGTTGTAAGGAAAGGCAGTTGGCATGACAGCACGACTTCCAGACCCTGTCCAGGGACATGACAAAACCTCGTTGGCGGGACACCTGTCGATGCACGAGGGGGCCGTCCTCCCAAAGGCCCTTCGAGGCTTGACCGCAACGAGGGTTCGCGCGCCCAGCATGGGCGGGTCTCGACGACTGATAGACCGGCGAACAGGGCCGACGCGACTCGTCGCCCACCCGCCGCAACGACTGACCGCAGTCCCGTCACCGGCGTGGTCCACCCCGCTTGTGGCCCTGGGGGGGAGGACACATCTCCCGGAGCACGATGCACGGCTTCGGCCCGGCAAGGAGCAGGCGCCCGGCGATTGGAGCCGTCAAGCCGCCGTCGCCCATCCGGTCGGCAAGCCGGACCGCTCCGAGTCGCTCGCCGGTCACGCAGCACCTCAGTTGACGCATGCCGATATAGGCATATGATGGCGCCATGGCACGAGCAGCGACGACCTCGGACGCGTTCAACGCGATCGCCGAACCGCAGCGACGGGACATCCTCGTGCTGCTGCGGGGCGGCGAGCGGCCGGTGACCGATCTGGCCCGGGACCTGGGCATGACCCAGCCGCAGGCGTCCAAGCACCTGCGGGTGCTCCGGGAGGTCGGGCTGGTGCAGGTTCGCGGGGCGGGCAAGCAGCGGCTCTACGCCCTGGACGCCGGCGGGCTGCGGCCCATCCACGAGTGGGTGGGCGGCTTCGAGCAGTTCTGGAACGAGAGCTTCGACCGCCTGGACGAGTACGTGCGGGAGCTGAAGCAGACACGGCAGGAAGGACCACACGATGGCGACGACCAGTAGCGGCGGCGAGTCCGCACACGCGACCGCGGACCGCGAGATCGTGATCTCCCGGGTGATCGGCGCCCCGAGGGCTCTGGTGTTCGAGGCGTTCACGCGGGTCCGGCACCTGTCGCGGTGGTGGGGACCGGAAGGGTTCACGACCACGACACGATCCTTCGAGTTCCGCGTCGGCGGCGTCTGGGACTTCGTGATGCACGGACCGGACGGGACCGACTATCAGGAGTGGATCACCTGGCGGGAGATCGTCCCATCCGCGCGGATCGAGCTGCTGCACGGCGAGTCCCGCGACGACCCCAACGCCTTCGAGTCGGTCCTCGTCTTCGAACCCGCCGGCGAGCAGACCCGGATCGAGATGCGCACACTGTTCCCCACCAAGGAACTCCGCGACGAGGCCGTGGAGAAGTACCACGCGATCGAGGGCGGCGAGCAGACGCTGCGTAACCTGGCCGCCTACGTCGCCGAACTCACCCGGAACGAGACCACGTCGAAGGGAGAGGAGAGCTGATGGCCGGGAAGGTGTTCTTCAGTGTGACGATGTCGCTCGACGGCTTCATGGCACCCGAAGCCGTGCCCGTCGAGTACGTCTTCTCCCCCGAAGGTCAGACCGATCCGAGGGCCCGGCGTTGGATGATGAAGTGGTCGGAACTGCAGGCGTGGTTGTTCCCGCAGCGGTTCTTCAGGGAGAACCTCAAGCTCGGCGAGGGCGGCGAGGAGGGGATCGACAACGACATCGCCCGGGCTACGTACGAGCGCACGGGCGTGAGCATCATGGGTAGGCGGATGTTCGACGCCGGCGAGCTCGCGTGGCCGGAGGAGGCGCCGTTCCACACCCCGGTGTTCGTCGTCACCCACACCAAGCGTGACCCGTGGGAGCGGCCGGGCGGCACGACCTTCCGCTTCGTCAACGACGGCATCGAGAGCGCGCTCGACCAGGCCCGCGAGGCCGCCGGCGACCGCGACGTCCGCATCGCCGGCGGCGCCGAGACGATCCAGCAGTATCTGGACAGCGGCCTGATCGACGAGTTCTCGATCACCCTCGCGCCCGTACTGTTCGGCACCGGCATCCGCCTGTTCGACCACCTGGACCCCGACCGTCTCGCCCTCGATCAGACCCGCTCGGACGCATCGTCCCGGGTGACTCACCTGACCTACACCGTCGAGAAGCGCTAGTCGGCACACCACGCGCGGTTGCCCTCCCCCCGTCCCGCAGCTCCGCTCGCGCAGGGTGCGGCCGTCGGCCCGGCTGCGTACGTACACGGCCGCACCGCCGTGGAAGTCCCAGGGGTCAGTCGCAGCAGCCTGTCCGAAGACCACAACGACTGGCAGCGTTACCGGAATTCATGGGCAGATGGCCGACACCAGCAGGGTGGCCGCCGGTCGTGGTCCGTCAGCCGCCGGCCACGTCTGGACACTGATGCCGGTGAACCCGGCCTCGTCGAGGAGCTTGGTCCACACCTGCTCCCGGAGCACCCGGCGCGGCATCCAAGCTCCCTCGCCGTCCGCTGACTTCGCGGCGATCTGCCGGGAGACCACCTCGGCCTCGGCGACGTCGCCCGACAGGAAGTGAGCCAACGTGGAGAACACCAGCCGCCCGCCCGGCTTGAGCGCCGCGTAGGCCGTCGGAAGCAGTGCGCGGGGTTCCGTGAAGTCGACCGCCCCGAACACGCTGTACAGGACTTCGTACGACCGTGGCTTGGTCTGCAGGTGGGCGACCACGCCGGAGGCCACGATCTGCAGGCGTGGCAGGTGCCCGTACAGGTCGCAGGCCATCGTGATCTGACCGGGCGAGGCGTCCGCCGCGTCAACCCGGGCCACTGGGTGACGGGTCGCCAGGTACGCGGCGTGCCGGGCCGCTCCGGCGCCGAGGTCGGCACGTGCGCTCCGTCCAGCGCGCCGAGGACCTCGACGCCGGGACCGGCGTTCTGGCCCCAGATCCAGCGGAACGACTCGGCGACATCGCGGTCCGTGGCGGCACGGGAGCGGTCGTAGTGGTGCCAGAGGTCGGGTGCAGTGGCGGTCACCTGCCTCATCTTGGCCTCAGGCGCCCAAGGACACGCCGCTTCCCGCCCCAAGTCACCCTCAGTTGGTCCGTGATGGTGGCCTCGGCTTGTAGCCCGCACTTCGCCTGCGTTCCGCCACGGGTGCGGATCGACGTCTTACCCGTACCCCGCAATAGCGTGCAGCGTCTTCGTGACCGAACCGTCGACCATTATCCCGACGAGCGGAATGCGGTGCAGGAATCCGGGCACCTGCCCGCGCTTGGCCATGGCCGTGAGGAGGTGGGTGTAGCCCGCCTGACCCACAGGTCGGCGGACGCGGCATCTCGCACGGACCTGGGCCGGCCAGAACGGCGACGAATGCCGTCGTGTGCCTGACGGTGGACAGCGCTCCGCTCTTCGGAGCGTGCAACCCCGGACACCGCCTGCTCCGCCGCCGTCCTGGTCAACTACCGCACCGGGTAAGCCACTTACATCACTCAGGACCTACTCGGCACCCTCGTCCGGGTCGGTCGTGAACACCACGACCGGGCCCTTCTCCCCTGTGCGCTCTAGCGCATGAACGAGGCGTCAGAGCCACCGAAGCCCTGCCCCTGACCCAAGTCCAGGTTTCCTTCGGTGCCGAAGTCCGCGACGGCCTGATTGTCGAACGCAGGGCTCTGCCAGTCCTGGCTTCCCTGGCTGATGGGGCTGCTGGGAGCGCTGGGGCTGCTGGTTCCGAAGCTTCCTTGGCTGCTGGTCCCGAAGGCGCCCTGGTCATCGGTGTCCGCGTGGGCAGCGGTGGCACCGCCGAGGGCAACCAGGGCCCCGAGAGCGGTAGCGGCGAAGGCGATACGGATACGCATGGGTACTCCTGTGAATTGGGTGCTGTTCTCCCATCAACATCACCCGCGAGACGCAGGACGATAACCAGGAGCCACTCGGACGAGTGACACCGCCATGTCAGCTATCGGCATCGGTTGCCCCCGCGCGGAGCACCAGAAGAACCCTCTTGGTCAGGCGATCACAGCCCTCGTCACTTCACCTGGTCCGCCGCCGGATGCGGCGCGAACATGCCTCCGTTTCGGTCAAGTCGCAACCGGCGTCCAGGCGGCGGCGCACCACCCACATGGCAGTCGCGGCCCCTCCCCCGAGTACCGGGTGACCGCTCGGACGGAGACCCCAAGTCCCTCTCTTCGTGCGGCATTTCAACAATCGGGGCTTGGATGCGGCCGGGCGCGACGAACAACTCGTAGACGTTCCACGGGAGGCCGGTGACAGTCTCCCGCGCGCTGGATGACGGGCGCAGTGCCACAGGCGGCTGGGGGTCAGCGGTGGGGATCGGTGATCTCCCGCAGCGCTTCGAGGGCCTGTCTCAGCTGGCGGGTGCCCCGGGGGCCCAGGTGGGCCGTCCATTGCCCCTGGATCTCACGGACCACGGGCAGGCTCAGTTCGATGAGTTCGTGGCCGCGGGCGGTAATGGTGACCAGTCGGGCTCGCGCGTCGCGTGGGTCGGGCACGCGACGCACGTATCCGGCCCGTTCGAGCTGGTCGACGATCGACCCGATGGTCTGCTTGCTGACCTGGGACGCCTCGGCCAGCTCGGCCAGCCTCGAGCCCTCCGGACCGATCCGCTGGAAGACCCGTGCCTGGGTGAGTGAGATGTCGTGCCCGGCGGACTTCAGAGCGGACATCACGGCTGACTCCATGAAGCGGTACGGGATGAACATCAGGAGTGCCAAGTTGAGCTCGTCAGCGTCGTCGTCGGCCATACCTCCATCATTGCAGAAGGTCCGAGTCTCGTACTAATATAGTCCGAGACTCGGACCTATGGAGACGGTCATGGCCGACTCGGACACCTACTGGCCCGCCGTCCGCGCGACTCGTCTGCGGATCGCCGACCTGCTGGAAGACCTCACGCCCGCCGAATGGGAGCAGGAGTCGCTGTGCCAGGGCTGGCGTGTGCGGGACGTTGCGGGACACCTCGCCCTGGTCCCCACCATCACCACTTGGGACATGGTCGCGGTCGCACCGCGGGCACGCTTCGGCCCCGACCGGATCAACACCGTGCTCGCACGCCGACATGGCTCCCGCGATCCGGAAGACCTGATCGCCGCGATCCGCGGCCACGCCGGCACCCGGCGTACCGCGAAGGTGCTGGACACCCGCAACGCATTGTTCGATGCGATCGTCCACGGCCAGGACATCGCCCTCCCGCTCGCTCGACAGCTTCCCGTCCCGGCCGAGCACAGCCGCCAAGCACTGCGCCGCGTCTGGGCCATGGGCCGGCCCTTCCACGCCGAACGCCGCTTGGCCGGCTTCACGCTCCGGGCCACCGACACCGACTGGACGACGGGCCATGGGCCGGAGATCGCCGGCCCCGCCCTGGCCCTGCTGCTCCTCTCGACCGGACGGACCGCCTGCCTCGACGCCCTCCACGGCGACGGTGTCGACCGGCTCAACGCCACGCAGACACACCGCTGAGACGTCAACTCGCGCGAAAGGCAGAGCATTTGATACGTCACGCCAGCGACATGACCATCGGAATGACCCGGTTCAGGGTTTGTCGGGGTTGATCACCCTGGCGACGTCGCACAGATCATTGTTCAGCTGGTGATCACGCCCGGGAAGCCGGTGCACCTGCGCCTGCGGAATAGCGCGGGCATAGAGGTCGGCATGCGCGGGCGGGGCAGTGTCATCCTCGAGCCCGTGGAACACGTGCACCCGCGTACCGTGCGGCAGCCTCGCGCCGAGGTCGTCAGGCAGGTCGAACTCCTCGCCTGGCCAGCCGCCCCGGCCGACGAAGGGGGCGGCGATCAAGACGATCGTCGCAAGCCTGCACTCCGGCGGCTGTTCGGCCAGTGCATGCATGAGGATCGCCCCTCCCACCGAATGGCCGACCACGACCGCGCCGTCCTCCAGGTCCGCCACCTCCCGCCGAATGGCCGGGCTCCACCGGGCGTGACGTGGGTCGTCTTCGTCGGGCATACGCGGGTACCGGACCTCGTACCCCTCCCCCAGTTTCCGACTCAGGCTGTTGACCAGCTTGTCGTCCCATTCGTCGTGCACGCCCGCGCCGCCACCCTGGATGAACAAGACCTGCTGAATTGCCGTCATGGCAGTCATCCTTCGTGCCTTCGTACTACGCCGTTTGCTACCTCGCCACCTGTTGGCGCCCCCCTCAGCGTGCGGCGACACGGGCGGTCCAGCATCACAAGGCCGCCCACTTCCGTGAACCAGCCCCGTTCCCTGTTCCCCGCTCCCGTTCCCCGTTCCCGTTCACCGGCAACGCCCTGACGCTACGCCCACGGGAGTACACGTGATGACGACTCTCGGTGGATGATCTCGATTCCGGGGAGGGCAATGCTGTGGTCAGGGGCGATGGACGTGCTGCCCCACTCGCCCCTCCGCCTCATCCGTGACCGTGCCAGCTACCTGGATCGCCGGCCAGCAACAGAACGGGACCTCGCGTGGACGCCGACCCACAGGCCAGGCCGACAGAACCTCCGCCGTCGGCGGCGGATTCCGACGCCGCACCGCCAACTCCTCCACGGCGCCGGTCACGGCCCAGGCGGTGGTGGCGACGCCTAGCGCTCACCTGTTCCGTTCTCCTGATGGTCGTCACGACCGCGTCCTTGACCTACAACGCGTTCACCGCAGGCCGTGCCCAGCCCCCCAAAGGGCTGCGATACGTCCAGGCGGCCGACATCCGTACCCGGTACCGGACGTGGGGCACCAGCGGCTCGCCCGTCGTCCTCGTCCACGGCGCGTTCGAGCAGGTCGACACCTGGTCACGACTCGCACCGCTCCTCGCCCGTGATCACCGGGTCTACGCCCTGGACCTGACCGGAGACGGCTACAGCGAACGCCACGGCCCTTACACCGTCGAGCACTTCACCCGGCAGCTCTTGGGCTTCCTGACCGCCATGCATCTCGGCGGGCCGGGTGAACGCCCCCTGCTGGTGGGCCATTCCAGTGGAGCCGCAGTCGTCGCGGACGCCACCCTGCGCGCCCCGGGACGGATCGGGAGCGTGATGCTGCTCGATGGAGACGCCCTGAACACCGGCGCCGGTCCACCCTCGGCCTTCAAGTACGTACTGATCGACCCGTACCGCACCAGCCTGCTGCGCCTCGGACTCGGCATCGACGGGCTGATCCGCTCCGTGTACGACGCCCAGTGCGGACCGACCTGCCCGCACCTGAACGCCGCCGGCGTGGATCAGTGGCGTCGACCGTTGCAGGTGTCGGGTGCCGAAGCCGCTCTGTGGAGCATGCTCGGCGAGGGCGTGCCCGGCCTCCCCGCAGACCAGGTGGCCCAACTCGCCGCCCTGCACATCCCCAAGTCGGTCGTGTTCGGTGCCCAGGACGACGTGTTCAGCAAACAGTCCCCGCAGCAGACCGCCCGGCGCATCGGCGCACCACCTCCCACCCTCATCCCCGGAGCCCGCCACCTGACCATGATCTCCAGCCCAGGACAGGTCGCGGCAGCTGTGGAGGCCCTGGCAGGAGCGTCCTGATCTCTGTGGTCCGAGACCATGAAGTCCCGTTTCGCAGACGGGATTTGACAGGATGGTGGGTCAGGCCGCGTTGCTCGGGTTGAGAGCGAGGAGGCTTTCGGCCGTCTCCGCGATGGTGTCCTCGATGGGGCGCGGCCTCCAGCCGAGGAGGCGTTGGGCCTTCTCGGAGGTGGCGTCGAGGTTCTTGCCGAGGAGCTTGCGGAGGGTGCGCAGGTCGGGGTTGACCAGGGACAGACCTCTGGCCGCCCAGACGGGCATCTCCCGGGTGGGGGCGCCGTCGGCACTCTGCCCGAGGCGTTCGTGAAGGATCGCTGCGACTTCGCGGACCCACAGGCTCCGGCCCGACGTCGCGATGAAGCGTTCCCCTGCGGCGGCCGGGTCGGTCATGGCGCGCAGATGCAGGTCGGCCACGTCTCGTACGTCCACGTAGCCCGAGGCGAACTTCAGGGACGCCGGCATCGAGCCGTCGAGCATGCGCTTGATCAGGCCGAGGGACGGGGAGTAGTCGGGTCCCAGCACCGGGCCGAGAACTCCCGTGGGGTTCACGGTGGCGAGCTCCAGCCCGCCGCCCTCGGTCCTGATGAGGTCCCAGGCGGCGCGCTCCGCAAGGGTCTTGGACTTCTGGTACGGCTCGATGCCCGCGTCGACGTTGGTCCAGTCGTCCTCGGTGAATGGGGTGCCCCGGTCAGGATGGCCGTAGGCGACGGCGCCGATCGCCGAGGTGAGGACCACGCGTCGTACGCCTGCGTCCCGCGCCGCGCGCAGGACCCGCAGTACACCGTCGCGCGCCGGGGTGACCATCTCGTCGTCCGAGCGCGGGGTGCTCGTGAGGGTCGGCGACGCGACGTGCAGGACGGCGTCACAGCCCTGTACCGCCTCCGGCCAGCCCGCATCCTGGGTGAGGTCGGCGGTCACCACGCGCAGGGGCGCGTCCGGTGAGGCTCCGCCACGTTGCAGCATTGCCCGCAGTTCCGGCTCACGCGCCTGGTTGCGGACGGTCGTGCGTACCGAGTGTCCCGCGTTCAGCAGGGCGAGGATGCACCAGCTGCCGATGTATCCCGAGCCGCCTGTCACCAGCACTCCACCCATGGTCTCTGTTCTCCTTGCCAGTCATGTTCGAAGGCCCGCGTGCGTCAGACGTTGGCGTAGCCGGGGACGGTCGCCTTGATGCGCTCCAGTTCCGCCGCGTCGGAGACTCCTTGGAAGTCGTAACGGGGGGTGTAAGGGGCCTCCAGGCGGCGGGTTTCCGCCTCCGTGAGGTCGAGGTCGAGCGACGCTACGGCGTCGTCGATCTGCTCGATCGTGCGCGCTCCGACCAGGGGCGCGGCGACGACGGGATTGCGGCGCAGCCAGGCCAGGGCCACTCGGGCGCGACTGACGCCGTGTGCCTCGGCGATCGCGCCGACTTCATCGATGATCCGGCGGTCGCTGTCGGCGTTGGCCTTGTAGAGCATGTCGGCGTAGCCGCCGTCGGTGGCCGCTCGTGCGCCGGCGTTCGCCTGGTCGTAGGGGCGGGCGAGGCGGCCGCGGGCGAGCGGGCTCCACACCATGGTGGCCACGCCTTCGTCGGCGCACAGGGGGAGCATCTCGCGCTCCTCCTCGCGGGCCAGGAGGTTGTAGTGGTCCTGCATCGTGACGAAGCGGGCCCAGCCGTGGCGCTCCTGCAGGTGCAGGGCCTTGGCGAACTGCCAGGCGTGCATCGAGGAGGCGCCGAGGTAGCGGGCCTTGCCGGCCTTCACCACGTCGTTCAGGGCCTCGAGCGTCTCCTCCAGCGGGGTCTCGCTGTCGAGGCGGTGGATCATGTAGACGTCGACGTAGTCCGTGCCCAGGCGGCGCAGGCTGGCGTCGATCTCGGTCATGATCGCCTTGCGTGAGAGCCCGCCGCCGTTGGGGCGGTTCGGGCGCATCGTGTGGCGGACCTTGGTGGTGATGACGATGTCGTCGCGGTCTGCGTAGTCCTTGAGGGCACGGCCCAGGATCTCCTCGCTGGAGCCGTACGAGTACATGTTCGCCGTGTCGAAGAAGTTGATCCCCGCTTCGAGGGCGTGCTTGATCAGGGGGCGGCTCGACTCCTCGTCCAGCGACCAGACCGGGTGGCCGCGGTCGGGTTCGCCGTAGGTCATGGCGCCGATGGCGACCGGGGAGACGTCCAGGCCGGTGCGGCCCAGCTTGAGGTAACGCATGCGGGGGCTCCTAGAATGGGGAACGAGAGCAAACGGAGAACTCTCCGCCTGACGTCGTCGACAGTAACGGAGAGCTCTCCGCTTTGCAATCGGACGACCGCTCGTACGCCAGGAGGACCCATGCCCGACGCCGCCCCGCAGCGCTCGGACGCGCTCAAGAACCGCGAGGCGATCCTCCAGGTCGCCCACGACGCGCTCGCCGAGTCCCCGAACGCCTCCCTCAACTCGATCGCCAAGCGCGCGGGCGTCGGCCCGGGCACGCTCTACCGGCACTTCCCCACCCGCGAGGCGCTGCTCCTGGAGGTGCACCGCCATGACGTGAACCGCCTCACCAGCTCAGTGCCGGACGTCCTCGCCGCGCATGCCTCGCCGCTGGACGCGCTGCGCGACTGGTTCACCACGCTGGCCGCCTATGTACGCATCAAGCACGGCCTCGGGGAGGCACTGCACTCCGCCGCCGCGCAGGAGGCGGTCAGCGCGGCATGGCCTCCCGTCACCGCCGCCGTCGCTCAGTTGCTCGACGCGTGCGAACGCGCCGGCGAGGTACGCCCCGGCATCGACCCGGTCGACGTGATCATGCTCATGAGCTGCCTGTGGCGCACCCCGGACACCCCCGACGGCGCCGCCCAGACGGCACGCCTTCTCGAACTCGCCATCGACGGGTTCCGGCCCTGAGGACGACTCCGGATCCGAGTGGGCTGATGCCCACCGGGGCACCGGCCGGCCCCGCCTCCTCCTGGCGAGCCGGCACCCAGGCCGTTTCGTTCGGATCTTGCGAGGGTTGCCATACCTCCCGAATGGAAATGCAAGCCGAGGAGGCGGCGCGGCGTTGGCTGGCTGGCTGACCAGGGCGTTCGTCAAGTGCGCGACGGGGGGGTGAACGGCGACAAGCCGGAAGTGCTGCTCACAACAAGCCAGACAAGCCAGGTAGCGCATTCCTGGGCAGGCGATGTCAGCGGCTGGAGGCGGCTCGGGAAGTCGAGGCCGTCACCTACTCGCTGTGGGTGGACTGGTTCGAGGACCGGACCACTTCCGCGATGCCCTTCGATGCCCTTCGCCGAGGTCCTCGGCAACGACACCGAGCGAGTGGTGGCCGAGCCATCGGAAGCCCTGCTCCGCCGAGCCCGTCGGGTTCTGGAGTGTTCAGGCCAGCACCACGCCGAACTGCGTCACGTACTCGCCGCGGGGCACAGGAACCAGTACCGCAGACACCGCCCCGTGCACACGTAGTTGGTGAACCCTCAGCTCCCACCGCAGAGGCGGGTCACCACATGGAAACGTTGCAGGACGACCGGTGTGGCGTCGTCCACCGTGAAACCCGGATCGCCGAGTGCCTGGCGCATCTCCTCGCTGTGCCAGAACTTCTCGTGGCCGGTCCTCCACGCGTCCACGGTGGTGTGGCCCTCACCCTCATCCCGCGCGTGGTCGACGTCCACCTCCTGCAAGCGCACCACCCGCACGCCGGTCACCTCGATGACAGCGACCGGACGGCCATCGGAGTCGACCACCACCGAGCGTTCGCCGACAACCGGCAACAACTCACCCTCGTGCTCGTACTCCGTGAGGAGCGCGGTGGTCGCGGTCTTGGCTCCGTCGAGGATCGCGGCGACGAGCCGGTCGCGCAGCGGGCCCGGGAAGGCGAATTCGGCCTTCGGCAGGGACGCGGGGTCCACGTCCTGAGCAGGGTTGTCGGTCATACGGCGACCCTAACGTCCTCCCATGTCGGCACCGCTGCCCCGGCTGCCCGTGGCCAGCTGGGTGGCGCGGGCCGGGGCCGAGCTCAACTACCTTCTGTTCAACGCCCAGTTCCTCGCCCAACTCACGTGCCGGCACCGTCGCGTCGTCCTCCCCGTCCTCCAGCGAACCGCCTGGCGTCGCCCAGAAGCCGCCTTCCTCGTCGTAGCGCAGCAACATGACCCGGTCGTCGTCATCAAGGACAACGGCGCGGACAGCATCGCGCATCGGCAACGCCGGCGGGGGCGGCGGCGAGGTCGTCACGCGCCCGGTGCCTCTACCGTGATCACGTCTCCCACCTGGACCGTCCCCGCCTCAAGTACTTCCAGGTACACACCCAGACAGGACAGTCGACCCAAGTCGAAGACTGGCACGCGGTGTTCGCGGGCCACCGCCCTCATGATGCCGGGATCAGGCGGGAGTTCGTCGTGGCCGAGCGTGGGGACCACGCAGCGAGGAGTCGGCACCGCCACCCTGAACAGCGCCTCGCCCACCCGCAGCCGGGATCCCAGCCAAGCGTCTTCAGGGAAACCCGGCCTCGCGCCGGTGTCGACGACCAGGTTGGGCCGGAAACGGCGGGCGTCGAAGTCCCCGGCGGGATACACCTCCCGCATCCGCGTCAGGGCCGCTGTGGTGACCAGGTGGACCCGGCCGTAGTCGAAGAACGTACCCCGGGCGACGCCACCCGTCGTGACGGTCTCCCCCGTGGCGTCCACCTCCGCCGATTCCCGCACAGCATCCGGGACCCCGCCCTGGTACTCGGGCACGGCACGCTCGAGTCTGCCGTGTTCCGGCACCTCGGCCGAGACGAACACCTGCCTGCCCATCAACTTGGAGAGTCGCAAGCCCAGTTCAGGGTCCTGCACGGGCAGGTCCACGCCGTCCGGCAGGACGGCCCGGACCCCGCCGGCGTCGTCCACTCGGCTACGGCAGCGCAGCAACGCGCCCCACTTGCGAGGGTGCTTGGCGCTGCCCACCGCGCCCGTCCCGTCGAGCAAGGCCCATGTCCGGTCCCCGGAAAGCCCGCTCTCCGTGACCGTCACGGAGTGCACCGCCTCACCCAACATCGACTTCACCGGATACCGGTACAGCGCCGCCACAGTCCCCATCGATCAAGTATCGCTGGCGTAGCGACGGCGCCACATGCCGTTCGGCGGCATCAGAGGGGCAGTGCCAGAAGTGTCTGTAGTGTCTGTGGTTCTTGCACCCGCCCAGGTGAAAAGGACGCCGCCTACGGTTCGACGATGTGGCGTAGATAGGCCCGCGGGTCCGCGAGGTAGCGTCGCCAGTGATCGACGATGCCGAGTTCCCGCCACTCAACCCTCCGCATGCCGTGTTCGCCGACCTCGACGATGTCCGCACCCGGCAGCGCCGTCAGCAGGGGTGAGTGCGTGGCGCAGATGACCTGGCCGCCCTCCTTGGCCAGCCTGTCCAGGTGTCCGATCAGTTCCAGGCACGACGAGAAGGACAGCGCCGCCTCGGGCTCGTCGAGGACGTACAGACCTGTATGGAGGAACTTCCCGCGAAACGCCGCGAGGAAGCCCTCGCCGTGGCTGACCGAGTCCGGTGAGAAACCTTCCCGGCCCAAGGCGTCCAGTGCGGTCTCGGCCCGTAGGAAGAAGCCTTTGCGGGCCGACCAGTTGGTGAGCATGCGGCGCCCTCGGGAGGCCGCGTCGAACTTCATCTGCTCGCCGAGAGCGGACTTGCGCCGCGGCGAGGCGTAGCGCCAGTCGTGGGAGCCGCCGTAGGAGTCCAGGCCGAAGCCCTCGGCCAGGGCCTCGACCAGGGTCGACTTCCCCGAGCCGTTCTCACCGACCAGAAACGTCACCGGCGCGGTGAAGCGCAGGCCCTCGCTGAGCAGCTGACGGACGCAGGGCACCGACCACGGCCAGGTGTCCTCGTCGTACGACGAGAGATGGGCATACGCGCGTTCGACGATCACTCGACCAGTGTCACTCAGGACACGCCCAGGTCGCCCGGGACTCGCTCGGGACTCCGTCGTAGCCCGCCGCGTACGCCGTTGGTGCGGGCCACGTCCGTCGGCCGCCGGCCGCGGCGTTTTTTCAGCCTCGACCCGTCCCAGGTGTCACCAGACCCGTCTCGTACGCCACGACGACGGCCTGCGCGCGGCTGTCGAGGTCGAGTTTTGCCATGGTGCGGTTGAGGTGGGTCTTCACCGTGGCCTCGCTGATGTAGAGCCGGTCGGCGATGTCCGCGTTGGACAAGCCACCGGCGATCAACCGCAGCACCTCGACCTCACGGGTCGTCAAAGCGGCCAGGTCGGCGGGTGGTTGAGCTGAGTCGTTCGCGCCGCCGCCCCGTTGGGCGAATGCCTCCACCAGGCGCCGCGTGACACTGGGCGCGAACAGTGCGTCTCCCCCGCTGACCGCCGCGACGGCCGCCAGCAGCCGCTCGGGGCTCGAGTCCTTGAGCAGGAAGCCTGAAGCGCCGGCTCGCAGGGCCCCGTACACGTACTCGTCGAGGTCGAACGTGGTCAGCATCAGGATGCGCGGCGCCGGTTCGGGGGCGGTGGCGAGGATCTCGCGGGTGGCGACGATGCCGCTCATCCCGGGCATCCGGATGTCCATCAGGATGACGTCGGGGCGGGTGTCGGCCGCCAGTGCCACGGCCTCCGCCCCGTCGCCGGCCTCGCCCACCACCTCGACGCCGGGCGCCGCACGCAGCAGGCCGACGAGTCCGGCGCGGATCAGCAGCTGGTCGTCGGCAACCAGGACTCTGGTCATCCCGTGGCGTCGTTCCCCTGCGTCGCGGCCCGCGCCGACGTCGGCAGCGTAAGGCGCACGGCGAACCCTCCCTCGCTCAGCGGCCCGATACTGATCGTCCCGCCGTAGAGCTTGGCCCGCTCCCGCATGCCAATCAAGCCGTGGCCGCTGCCGGAGGAAACTCTGGCCGAATTCACCCCCGCTCCCCCGTTGGTGACCGAAACCGTCAAATGGTGCTGCTCATAACGCAGTTGTACGACGGCCTGCGCGCCCGGCGCATGTTTGAGGACATTGGTGAGCGCCTCTTGGACCACGCGGTAGGCGCACAGCTCGACACCCGGCGCGAGTTGGCGGGTCTCGCCCTCGGTCTGCAGCTCGACCTGGACTCCACCGGTCCTGACGCGTTCGATCATCTCCCCGATCCGGGCCAGTCCCGGCATGGGGGCGTCCGGCGCCTCCTCGTCGCACGACCGCAACACCTTGAGCATGCGGCGCAGTTCCTCCAGTGCCTCGGCGCTGGTGCCTCCGATGGTGTCGAGCGCGCCGCGCGCCGTGGCCGGGTCGGAGGTGAGCACGAACCTTGCCAGGCCCGCCTGTACCGAGACCACCGACATGTGGTGGGCGACCACGTCGTGCAGTTCGCGCGCGATCCGGCCACGCTCTTCGGCGACCTCACGCTTGGCCCGCGCGTCCTGCTCGCGCCTGAGTTCACGGGCGAGTTCGGCGGAATGACGAGCCACCGTGCCGAACCGCAGCAGGACGAGCGAGAAGGCGACGGCCTGCGCGACCACGGAGCCCATGTTCGCCTGCGGGCTGAGCAGACCGGCGCAGATCCACACCGTGGCCATCAGCGCTGCGCAGCCGACGGCAGCGCGGAGCGGACGCAGCGATGCCACGGTGTAGACGGCGAGCATCGGCCCGAAGGAGTTCACCACGGGCCAGTAGCCGGCCGCGACATATCCGGCCCACGCGAGATGAACGAACAGGCAGATCGCGACGGGCGCCTTGCTGCGGGCGATCAGCGGCAGATTGACGAGCCCCACCAGCACGTAACCCGCCAGGTCGAGCGGCGGCCAGCCCTGTTTCGCCGCCTCCTGCGCCAGCAGCACGGCCACGCTGGTCTGCGCCACGGCGATGAGCACGTCGGCGGCGAGGGGACGTATCCGCATCGCCGCAGCGTAACCGTGAGGCGGTGCCGGAACGTCAACCCACCGCGGTACCGCGGAAGTTGCAGGAACCAATCCCGTACGGCGCAAGGTGTGCCCGAACGTCAAACCGGGACGGGACGACGCGGCTCCGCTCCGTGCGTAACTTCTTGGTGCAGCGGCTCACCGGAACGTAGAGGTGCAGCAGCTCACCGGAGCCGGCCGACCACCGGCACCGGAGGCCACGGGCCTACGGGGGACCCAACGGGGGGACCCGCCGCGTGGCCGGAAGGGACTGACATGTCTTTGCGTACGAAGGCCATCACCATGGCGGTTGCCGTCGCCATCGGCGGCGGGATCACACTCGGGGCGTCCCCGGCGCTGGCGAGCCCGAGCGGAGGTGTGGTCCAGGGAGCGGGGGAGGACTTCCGGGACGACTGGAACGACGAGTACGTGGACGCCTCGCACCACGCACACAGCAACGTGGCCGCGATGTGGCAGGCCATCCTGTGGGCCGACAAGAAGCTCTCGTACAGCGGGATCGACTGCCGGTTCGGGCCGGACACGGTCACGGCCACCAAGAAGTGGCAGTCGACGTTCCACGTCCCGGGCAGCGCCGACGGCAAGGTCGGCAGGAACACCTTCGACCGGGCGGCCGACTTCCTCAGCGGCAGCGCCGGTTCGAGCCACCAGATCAAGTACACCGGCACGGACGGGCGCTACGTGACCTTCAAGCGCACCGACAACGGCCGCTGGGGCATGTACCTGGGCAACGACCTCAAGACCCTCTGGTACAACAACGCCACGTTCAACGCCTGCAGCTGATCCCGCGGCCGTCGCGGAAGACCGATGGTGGCCCGTCCTGTTCAGGAGAGGACGGGCCACCGTCCTGCCACCGTGCCGCATGTCATCGCGGAGAAGGGTGACCCGTCGCCCACGTGGACGGGCTGCCGGACCGCTACCTTGCGGAGATCCGCGACCCGCGGACCGCGTTCGCGGGTGGCCTCGTGCTGATGGCTCTCATCGGCGACGCCGCCGTGGGCTGTCTGGTGGTGACCGCCCCGGCCGACGGGCAGTCGGAGATCAAACGGCTGTGGACCGACCCTGCGTTCCGGGGCCGGGGCATTGCGTCCGGCCTGCTCGGCGCCGCGCTCGAGCACGCCGCGGAAAATGGCGTGACAATCGTGTGGTTGTCGGTCTGGAAATGGCGGACCGAGGCCATTTCCCGCTACGAACGGTTCGGCTTCACCGTCACCCAGTCATGGGACGAGCGGGATCAACTGGTGTGCATGCAACGCACTGCGTGAGCGCACCGCGTCAGCCGGTCGTAGCCGCTCATCGACGGCCCCGACCTGTACGACCGTCTCGTCAGGTCAGCCCCGCCGCGAGGGCGCGGCGCACCGCGTCCGCGCGGTCGCGGATGTCGGCCTTGGCGAACAGGTTGTTGATGTGTGTCTTGACCGTGGCCTCGCTGATGAAGAGCTGCTGGGCGATGGCGCGGTTCGGCAGGCCCTGGCCGATGAGGGTGAGCACTTCACGTTCGCGGGGCGTGAGGTCTGCGGGCAGTTCCTGTACGGGCGCCGGAGGGCGGGTGCGGACGGTGGCCAGAAGGCGGTCCTGGACCTCGCGGTCGAGGACCGACTGTCCCGCGGCGGCCGCCCGGATCGCACGGAGGATGTCCTGGCGTCCCGCGTTCTTCGTCAGATAGCCGCGGGCGCCGGCGCTGAGGGCGGCCAGGATCGAGTCGTCGTCGGCGAAGGTGGTGAGTACGACCACGGCGGTGTCCGGATACTCATCGCTCAGCCGACGCGTCGCCTCGATGCCGTCCATCACGGGCATACGCAGGTCCATCAGGACGACGTCCACCGGTGCGGCGGCCACGGCGGCCAGCACTTCGCTCCCGTCCGCCGCGGCGGCGGTGACCTCGATGTCGTCGGACATGGCGAGCACGGCGGCCAGAGGTTCGCGGACCGTGGCCTGGTCGTCGGCGACGATCACCTTCAACTGCTGTGGTTTCTCGGTCGGTTCGCTCATCCCGGAATCAATGCCTCCACCTGCCAGCCGCCGGCCTCCGGTCCTTCGGTGACCGGACCGGCGGTGAGTGTGCCGCCCAGGAGGGCGACCCGTTCGCGCATTCCTATCAGGCCCATTCCGCTGCCGATGCCCCCGGTCACCTCGCGGGTCGCGGGCGTGTTGCGGACCCTGAGAGTGGTCGACGCGTCGTCGAACGTCAGCTCCACCCGGACCTCGCCGCCCGGAGCGTGCCGGACCGCGTTCGTCAGCGCCTCCTGCGCGATCCGCAGCAGGTTCTGAGTGACCCTGGCGGGCAGTTCGCGCACGGTTCCGGTGACCGTGAGGACGTCGCGGTGGCCCGAGGTCTCGGCCATCGCCGTCAGGCTCTCGACCAGCGGAAGGGCGTCCTCGCGCAGCGCGTGCACGGTCCACTGCGCCTGCTTCAGGCTCTCTCTGACCATGCTGTGCGCCTTGTTGTTCGCCTCGCGCACCTTCTCCAGGTCTCCGGTGTCGATCAGGGCGTCCGCCAGTTCCAGCTGCATGTTGATGCCGGCCAGCGAGTGCGCAAGTACGTCGTGGACGTCTCTGGCGATACGGCTGCGCTCGGTGAGCACGGCCGCCTGGGCCTCGGCGCGGGCGGCCCGTTCGGCGGCCTCGGCGGACTGGACCATCGCCTCCACCGCGCGCTGCCTGCTGCGGCTGAGGATGCCCGCCACGACCGGAATGCCGGTGGTCAGACCGAGTGTCCAGGCGAGCTGTTCATGACCGGGACCGAGGCGGAAGTAGAGGACGGCGCCGCACAGGACGCTGCACAGGGCAGCGAGGGAGAGGGCCTGCCTGAGCGGCAGCCGGTAGCCGACGTGGCCGACCAGGAAGTACGCGAACAGGTAGGTGGGGCCGCTGCGCCCGACGCCGATCAGGGTGGCGGCGGCCACGACGCCGACCGTCAGCCAGACGAAGGAGGCGCGCGGCGGGAGCCTCGACTCGGACAGATGCCGGGCCATCAGGGCTACGGCATTGACCACGAGCAGGACGAGCACCGCCAGTCCGCGGCCCTGCACCCCCAGCGGTCGGACGGTCGCGAACGTGATGGCGATGACGCCCAGGGTGACTGCCCAGTGCAGGCGGGGGTCCTGGCGGGGCACGCCCTTCGGGCCGGACCCGTGTGCGGGGGCCGGTCCGAGGGCGGTGGCAGTCTCGGATGCGGACACGGCGCGACCATAGCCCACGGTCAGTCGGTGCGGTCGAAGGCCGCCACGGGGCGCGGGCCCGTGGGGAGTTGCTCCTCGCGGACGACCATACGACTCCGTATGAAGATCGTGGCCAGGCGAGTGATCACCTCGGTGAGCGCCATGAGTACGAACGCGGCCACCCAGGCGTCGCCGGTGGTGATGTGGTGGGTGAGGCTGAAGCGGGCCACGTCGTCGGAGCCGCCGTGGTCGACCCACACCTGGAACACCATGCGCGCGCCCATGCCGAGCACCCACAAGAGCGCGGAGACGGCACCCGCCTTGATCAGGAGGTGTTCACCCGCCGTACGGATCCTGGTGAAGATGCCGCCGGCGATGCCGAGCGCCGCCCCCGCCGCGACCAGGGTGCCGATCAGCACCAGGTCGTTGCCGCCGGTGGGCACGCTGTGCAGGTAGTGCCAGGCCACGAAGGCCACGATCCCCAGCGGGATCAGGTAGGACTTGAGGTCCAGTCGTGCTTCCCGCAGCTGCCGGAAGACGATGAGGACGAGGGCGATGTCGGTGATCCAGTCGGTCGTGGTCATGCATCCATCGTGCTGACGCCGGGTCTCTCACACCTGGACCCATGGGTGGAGGTACAGGTGGAGATCAGCGAGCGCCCGTACCGCACCCCCCGACAGCCGGCCCGCTCAGCCCCGCACTGCCCGAGACTCCACCACCCGCCGCGCCCACGCGAGACTGTGCAGGAAGATCTCCTCGACCTGTTCGTCGGGGATGCGGTGCCACACGTGGTCGGGGCGGTCACCTCCCTCACGTCGACCGGCACTCCTGCCTCCTCCAAGGTCTCGGCAAGGTGCCGGCTGTGGGCGATCTCGACCATGGAGTCCTGCGTCCCATGGGCGAGGAGGAAGGGCGGTGCGCCGCGTGCACCTGGTACCGGGGGCTCGCGGCGCGAGCAAGGGCGGGGACCGCTTCGGGGGCGGCTCCCAAGAGGAGGGCGTGCGGCCCGGCGGCGGCCCGGCGGCGCCAGGACGGCCGATTCTGTCCTGAGGACGGCCAGGGCAAGGGCGTCCCCCAGCGGCGGTGCGCCTGGGCGGGTGCGTAGCCGGGCAGGCCTGAGCGGCATCAGTCGCCGGCCCGCACCTCATCCTCGATGAAGTCGGCTATCGCGGCAGCGACGGCTTCCGGCTGCTCGTCGGGGATGAAGTGCCCTGCGCCGGGCACGACGACCCCGGTGGTGTTGTCGGCCCACGGGCCGAGGGAGGCAGCCATGTCCGGGATGGAGCCGTGGCTGCTGGAGATTCCGAGGATGGGTACGGTCAGGTGCTGCCGGCTGAGCGCCTGGTGGTTCTTGCGCGCCGACTCGGCGGCGTCTCGGTAGTAGGCGAGCGAGGCGCGGAGGCCGCCGTCGGCGGCGAGGGACGCGGCGTAGTGGTCGAGGTCGGCGTCGTCGAATGCGCCAAGAGCGAGGGCCTTCTCCTTCAAGAACCAGCCCGCGTACTCCCGTTCACGGCCGGCGAGCAGGGTCTCGGGCAGCTCGGGCACGAGGTGGAATGCGAAATGCCAGGTCTTCCACGCCCAGTCCGGGTCGGTGGGAATCGCTTCCGGGAGGGTGATGCCGGGGATTCCGGCGTCGAGCAGGGCGACCCCACGCAGTTGGCTTTCGTAGGTGAGGGCGAGGGAGAAGGCGACCCAGGCGCCGATGTCGTGGGCGGCCAGCCAGTAGGCCGGCACTCCGAGTGCCTTCACGGCGGCGTGGACGTGGGCGGCGACCGTATGGGTGTCGTAGCTGAGTTCCGGGCGCTCGGAGTGGCCCTGGCCGGGCAGGTCGATCGCGATGACGCGGAATCGGTCGGCGAGACGGGGCATGACCTTCCGCCAGGCCCACCAGGTCTGCGGGAAGCCGGCGAGCAGGACGACAGCCGGGCCGGCAGGCCGGCCGCCTTCGACGGCATGAAGGCGGATGCCGTCTGCGTCGACCCAGCGGTGGGTGAATCCGGCCAGGTCGTGCAGGGGCAGATCGTGCAGGGGCAGGTCACTGACGGCGCTACTCGCGGAGACGGTCATGGGGTCCTCCCTCGGTGTTGAGGTGTGCTGGTCCGGCGGGTCTGGCTCGATGTGCGCGGGACACCCGGTCACGATCACGCCCCGAAGCTAACACATCTTGAACCGATCAGTTCAAGATAGGATGAGGGGCAGCATCCGGAACACCGAGACACCGGCGAGGAAGTGCCACGTGGCAGGCAGGAAGCAGTTCGACATGGACAAGGCGCTCAACGCCGCGATGATCCAGTTCTGGCGCGCCGGCTACGCCGACACCTCGGTCGACGACCTGTCCCGGGCGACCGGCCTCAACCGCAGCTCGATCTACTCCTCGCTCGGCGACAAGGACACGCTCTTCCTGCGCTGCCTGGATCGGTACGCCGCGCGCTACGGCGGCATGTACGACGCCGCCCTGTCGTGTGCGGCCTCCGAGCCCCTTGCGGCTGTCCGCGCGTTCTTCGACGTCACCCTCGAACGCATCGCCGATCCCGAACTGCCCGATGGATGCCTGATCGCCCAGTCGGTCATGGCGATTCCGGCGCTGAGCCCGGCCGTCGCGGCGCACGCCAGGAAGTCACTCGGCTTCCAGCGCCAGCGTCTGCGCGCCGCGCTGAAGGCCGGCCGAATGACCGACCAGGACGCCGAGACCTTCGCCGTACACGCGGCGGCCGTGAACCAGTCACTCGCCGTCATGAGCAGAGCCGGGGCGAGCCCGGCGGAGCTCGTGGCCGTGGTGGACGTGACCGTTGACGCGATCGCGCAGGCGTTGCGCGCACACAACTAGGCCGCGTTCAAAAGGTGGGTGCAGGGCCTGTGTTGGAGGATGGCGTCGCCGTCAGGGTGCAGCCGGCGGCGTGATGAGGCCTGCCGTACAGGTGTCGGCGACCAACCTGACACCCCCGTACCGGAGGCACCCGCACTTCTTACTGATCGTTTCAGAATGAGACGTGCGGGCCGGGCGGATGTCAGTCGTCGAGGCGTTGAAGGATCTGTGTGAAATCGCCGTTCTTGATCAGACCGGCGAGGACGTGGGTCATGTTGCCGATGCCGGCGTCGCGGACGATGAGCCCGTCCGAGCACCAGAAGTAGCACCCTGCGAGGGCTTCGTTGTGCTGTGGCTCATCGGGCGAGCGCGCCGGGTCCATTCGGCCTCCTCAACCGCTTCGTTCCGGCACGCTCCAGCACCGGCGACGCCCGCCTGGCCGGGGATCCCACCGCCCACACGTCCCCGCCGGCGTCAGCCCCAGACTGAATTCCTCATCCGTACCAATCCACCCGCGCACCAGCCTCGGATTACCCGTGAGGGTTCCGAGCGGTGGCCCTCCGCGCGCCGCCCGGCCGCAGCAGGGACGCTCCGGCCGGGTGGCGCGCCTGCTCCTGACGGCGATCCCCACCCGCACCCCAAGCGCCAAGCACCGAGCACCGAGCACCGAGCACCGAGCACATGGCTCTCGCCCCCCAAGACGCCACCCCCACCCCCTTGACCCCAGCCCCCTCACTCACTACGGTCCTCCCACCTCACCTGGTACATCGATTAACCAATCGTTAACCGCTTGGTTGGAGACCACCGCTGTGCGCTCATCGCTGACCCGGCGCGACCTGCTCGCCGCCGGTACCGGTCTGGCTGCGGCCGCCGCCCTGCCCGCTCTGTCCGGCTGCTCGTCCCTGGCCGCGGCGGACTCCGATCCGGACACTCTCGTCGTCCACACCCAGCTCGGTACGACCGCGCCCGGCTCCCCCACCTACCTGTCGGCCCTGGACCGCTTCCGCAAGGAGAACCCCGGGCTGAAGGTCAAGAACCTCATCAACGGCGACGACCTCGGCCAGGTCTACGAGACGTCCCGGCTGGCCCGCAAGGAAGCCGACGTCGTCATGGTGAACCTCTACGACAAGACGCTGGCCTGGACGGACGTCGATGCCACCGTCGACGTCAAGCCGTATCTCGACACCTGGGGACTGCGCGACCGTGTCCTGCCCGCCGCGCTGTCCGCCTGGACCGACGCCAAGGGCAGGGTGCGTGCCTTCCCCTACTTCGCGACGAACTGGCCGGTCGCCTTCAACCGCGCCCTGCTCGACAAGGCGGGCGTCGACGAGATCCCCACCACCGGTGACGGCCTCATCGCCGCGGCCCGCAAGCTGCGTGCCAAGGGCATCGCGCCCGTGACCGTCGGCGGCAACGACTGGACCGGCCAGAAGCTGCTGGCGCAGATCATCCAGACGTTCCTGTCGCAGGACGAGGCCCGGCACGTCTACTCGACCGGGGACTTCGGCAGCCGGGGCGCCCGCGAGGGCATCGAGTACTTCACCGCCCTGCGCGACGCGGGGGTGTTCGCGGACAAGGCCCAGGGCCTGACGTCCGACACGATGAACACGCAGTACAACACCCAGGCCGCGGCGATCCAGTCGGCGATGTCCTCCGCCCTGGCGAAGGTCCCCGAGGACGTGGCCCGCCACACCCAGGTGGGCGGCTGGCCCCTGGCCGACGGAGCGGCGCACGACCGCCCGACCATCATCCGGGCGTTCACCCTCATCGGGTTCTGGATCAGCCCCAACGGCGTCCGCAAGATCGAGCACGTCGAGAAGTTCCTGCGCTTCATGTACCGGCCCGACACGGTCTCGCGCTTCATCAAGGAGAGCGGCCGCGACATGGCGCTGCGCACGGACACCGTCAGCACCGGCTTCCCGCTCGTGGCGGCGTCCCAGCGCCTCGGCTCCGGCGTGAGCGAGGTCCTGCTGCCCGACGTGTACATCCCGCCCGCCGCCACGCAGCCGCTGATCACGGCGACGAGCACCTCGTTCACCAGGGGCACGAGCGCGGCCAAGGTCCGCTCCGTCCTCGAGTCCGCGTACCGGTCCGCATGAGCCGCCGGCCCTCCTCCCCTCCGCCGACCCGATCTCCGGGAGTCACCGCATGACGACGCTGACGACGACGCCGGACGGCACCGCGGCCCGCCGCTCCGTCCCTCCCCCTCCCCGCTCCGCGGCCTCGCGCGCGCCCCGGCAGGGCGGCACCGTCCTCGCCGTGCCCGCCCTCGCGTGGTACCTGGTCTTCATGGTCGGCCCGCTGCTCGCCATCTTCGTGATCGCCGCCCTGCACTGGCCGGGCATGCTGCAGCCGGTGTCCTTCGCCGGCCTCGGCAACGTCCGTACCGTCTGGGACGATCCGATGTTCTGGGACGCGGTGCGCAACACGGCCGTCCAACTGGCCGTCGCCCTGCCCCTGATGATCGTGTGCGCGTACATGCTCGGCTACTACGTCGCCCAGCGCCCGCCCGGCCACCGGGTCCTGCGCTACCTGCTGTTCATCCCGGGACTGATCTCGACCCCTGCGAAGGCCATGGTCTTCTACGCGGCCCTGTCCCCCGACGGCCTGGTCAACGGAGCGCTGCAGGGCGTCGGTCTGGGCTCCGTCACCGACGCCTGGCTGGCCTCGCCCTCCACGGCGCTGGCCTGTCTGATCGCCCTGGACGTCTGGAGCGGCATCGGCTTCACGGCCGTTCTGTTCGCCGCACGTCTGAGCAGCGTGCCGGACGAACTCGGCGAGGCGGCCGAGCTGGACGGTGCCGGTCACTGGCGGACCATGTGGACGGTGCACTTCCCGGTAATCCGCGACTATGTCGGCGTGATGACGATGCTGCAGTTCCTGTGGACGCTGTTCGGCTCCGCGCAGAACGTGCTGCTGCTGACGCAGGGCGGTCCCGGCACGTCCTCCACCACGCTGTCGTTCCTGGTCTACCAGAAGGCGTTCATCGCGGCGGACCTCGGCTACAGCCAGACCGTCGGCGTCTTCCTCTTCCTCGTCGGGCTCGTCGGCCTCCTCGCGATCCGCCGCGTCTTCCGCCAGACCTACTGATCGGAGCAGCAACCATGAAGCTCGGCAAACGCTGGCTCCCGGCCCATATCCTGGTGTGGACGTACGCGGTGCTGCTCGTCGTCCCCCTCTACTACTTCCTCGCCTCGGCGTTCAAGACGAACGACGAGATCTTCGCCCATCCCTTCGCCCCGCCCGGCTCGTTCGGCCTGCACAACTTCAGAACCGCCTTCGACAGCGCCGACTTGGGGCTCGCGGTGGTCAACTCCGCGCTGGTGACGGTCTTCTCGCTCGCGCTGACCCTGCTGCTGGGCATTCCGGCCTCGTTCGCGCTGGCGCGCTCGACCGGACGCCTGGCGGGGTTCATCGAGAAGGTCTTCTCGCTCGGGTTCCTGATCCCCACGTTCGCCGCCCTGTTCCCCACCTTCCTCCTCGCCGCGGCCACCGGGCTGTTCCACACGCGGACGTTCATGGTGCTGTTCCTGCCGGCGACGGCGCTGCCCCTGTCGGTCGTGATCCTGGTGCAGTTCATGCGGACGATCCCTCCGGAGATGGAGGAGGCCGCGCGGCTCGACGGTGCGTCCACCTTCTCGGTGCTGCGGCACGTCTACACGCCGATGTGCCTGCCGGGCATCGCGACCGTTCTGCTGCTCAACTTCCTGACCTTCTGGAACGAGTACCTCTACTCGCTGGTCATCATCGGCCCCGACCCGTCACAGCGCACGGTCCAGGTCGCGCTGCCGACACTCAAGTCGATCACGGGCACGGACTACGGCGTCCTCACGGCGGGCACCGTCCTGACCCTGGTCCCGGTGTGGGTGGTCTACACGCTCCTCCAAAAGCGCATGCAACAGGCCCTGGTCAGTGGGGCGGTGAAGGCGTGAGCGCCCCGGCCGAGCGGTCCGGGCGCCGTCCCACCATCAAGGCGGTCGCGGCCGCGGCGGGCGTGTCCACCGCGGCCGTCTCCCAGGCCTTCAACCACAAGGGCCGGATCTCCGAGCCGACCCGCCGACGCATCCTCGACGCCGCCCTGGAACTCGGCTGGTCCCCCAGCGCTCCGGCCGCGGCCCTGCGCAACGCCCGTACCCGAAGCCTCGCCCTGGTGGTGCGCCGCCCCACCGACGTGCTGGGGTCCGACCCCCACTTCAGCGAGCTGATCACCGGCATAGAGGGCGAACTCGCGCCGCGTGGCTACGGCTTGCTGCTGCACCTGGTGACCGGGCCGCCCGAGGAGAACGCGCTGTACGAACGCCTCGCGGCCGAGGGCCGGGTGGACGGCGCCGTGCTCACCGACGCCCGCGACGACGACGCGCGGCCCGCTCTCCTGGCACGGCTCGGACTACCGGCGGTGCTGCTCGGCTCGCCGGACGACACGGCCGTCGTCCCGCGGGTCGGCCTGCGCGACCAGGGCGCGGGCGTCACGGAGGCCGTGGAGCACCTGCTCTCCCTCGGCCACCGGCGCATCGCCTACGTCGCCGGACCGCCGGAACTCCAGCACACCCGGCTGCGTCTGGCCGCCTTCGCGGAGGCTCTGCGCGGAGCCGGGCTGCGCCCCTTCGCGGTCCTGCACACCGACTTCAGCGAACGGCGGTCGGTCGGCGCCACCGAGGCGCTCCTCCACGCCGAGGACCGGCCCACGGCGATCGTGTACGCCAACGACTCCATGGCCGTCTGCGGCATCGGCACCGCGCAGCGCGCGGGCATGACCGTCCCCGCGGACGTGTCGGTCGTCGGCTACGACAATCTGCCGCTGGGGAGTTGGCTCCACCCCCGGCTCACCACGGTCGACCAGCAGGTGCAGCAGGTCGGCGCGGCCGCCGCGCGGATGCTGCTCGCCCTGTGCGGCGAGGAGGTCGAGGAGCCCGCCCTCACCGGACGCCCGCGGCTCGTCGTACGCGAGTCCACGGGGCCCGCTCCGGGCTGACCTCTGCCTTCACGACGACGCACCACCCGTACCCGAACCCCCTGAGAAGGACCATGCGACGCCACAGCGCCCAGCTCATCCACCAGCCCGACGTCCTGCCCTGGCTCGGCGCCAACTTCTGGTCACGCACCGGCGGTCCGCTGATGTGGCGGAACTACGACCCGAAGATCGTCCGTGAAGAGCTCCGAGTGCTGGGCGAGCACGGCCTGAACATGACGCGGTCCTTCTTCTACTGGCCCGACTTCCACCCGGAACCGCACCGCGTGGACGAGGAGTTGTGCGAGCGGTTCGAGGACTTCCTCGACGCACACCGGGAGGCGGGCATGGGGACGGTGCCCACGTTCATTGTCGGCCACATGTCCGGGGAGAACTGGGATCCGGCCTGGCGCGGCGGCCGTGACCTGTACGAGGACGTGTGGATGGTGGGCCGGCAGGCCTGGTTCGTCAGCCGCATGGCCCGTCGTTTCAAGGACCATCCGGCGGTCACGGGCTGGCTGATCACCAACGAGATGCCCGGGTACGGGCGCATCTACCAGGTCGACCCGCCGTCCTCGGACGTGGTGACCGCGTGGGCCCAGGCCATGTGCAACGCCGTGCGGGCGGCCGGTGCGACGCAGCCGGTCTCCCTGGGCGACGGGGCATGGGGCATCGAGGTCACCGGCCGCGACAACGGCTTCTCCCTGCGGGAGACGGCCGAGTACGTCGACTTCGTGGGCCCGCACGTCTATCGCTCCGACACGGACCGGCCGCGCCAGCACTACCGCGCCGCCTTCGAGTGCGAGCTGGCCGCGGTGACCGGACAGCCCGTGGTGCTGGAGGAGTTCGGCCTGTCCACGGACACCGTGTCAGCGGCCAACGCGGGCGTCTTCTACCGCCAGACCCTGCACAACTCGCTCCTCGGCGGGGCAACGGGCTGGATCGCCTGGAACAACACCGACTACGACGACCTGTGGGACCAGGCCCCCTACGACCACCACCCCTTCGAGATGCACTTCGGCATCACCGACTCCACCGGCGCGCCGAAGGAGCCCTTGCGTGAACTGGCAGCCTTTGCAGACGTGTTGAAGGCCGTCGACTTCGCTCACTGCGCTCGTGTCGACGCCGATGCCGCCCTGGTGGTGCCCGCCTTCCTGGAACGCGGCTACCCCTACAGCCGGCCCGCCGACCGGCCGCTCATCTTCACGTCCCTGCACCAGAGTTACGTCACGGCGCGCGCCGCCGACCTGCCCGTGGGATTCACCCGCGAGGCCGACGGGCTGCCCGGCTCCGCGTCGCTCTACCTGCTGCCGGCGACACGCCAGTTGACCACCCGCACCCGCCGCGAGCTGGCCCGCCGGGTCGCCGCGGGCGCGACCGTGTACCTCTCGTTCTGCTCCGGCGAGCACCCCACCACGCGGGGCCCCTGGTTCGACGATCTCGACGGACTGTTCGGCGTGGAGCTGCAGTTGTCGTACGGCGTCGCCGAGCCGATCGAGGACGACGTGCTGGAGATGACGTTCACCGAGGACTTCGGCGGGCTACGCGCGGGCGAGGTGCTGCGCCTGCCGGTCGCCGGGAACGAGGACAGCCGCGCCTATCTGCCTGTGGTGCCTCGTGCGGGCCGCGTCGTCGCCGTGGACGCCCATGGCCGGCCGGCCCTGATCGTGCACGAGACCGGCTCCGGGCGCACGGTGCTGGCCACATATCCCCTGGAGCACATGGCGGCCCGCACCCCGCGCGCCAACCCGGACGTTACGCATCGCCTCTACGAGGCCCTGGCGGAGGTCGCCGGCATCCGGCGGCCCGTCACGGTCGCCGACCCGCACGTCTCGGCAGACGTCCTGGTCCACGCCGACGGTCGGCGTTTCGTGTGGCTGGTCAGCCAGAGCGCCGGCCCGCTGACGGTCCGCCCGGCCGCCGACGGCACTCTGCACGATCTGGAGAGCGGCGAGCCCGTCACGGACGTGGAGCTGGACGCGTACGGCGTCACCGTACTGGAGCTGCGGTGACCCTCCCCCGCTACCGCGACCCGTCCGCGCCGGTGGCGGACCGCGTCCGCGACCTGCTGGGCCGTATGACGCTCACGGAGAAGGTCGGCCAGGTCAACCAGCGTATGTACGGGTGGGACGCGTACGAGCGGACGCCGGACGGCCATCGCCTCACGGACGCGTTCCGCAAGGAGGTCGCCGCCTTCGACGGGATGGGCGCGCTGTACGGGCTGCAGCGGGCGGACGCCTGGTCCGGGGTGGTGTTCGAGGACGGTCTGGACGCACTCGACGGCACGCACATGGCCGCCGCGGTGCAGCGGTACGTCACGGAGAACACCCGGCTCGGCATCCCGGTCCTGCTGGTGGAGGAGATGCCGCACGGCCACCAGGCCCTGGACGGCACCGTGCTCCCGGTGAACCTGGCGGTGGGAGCCACCTGGGGTCCGGAGTTGTACGCCGAGGCGGCCGCGGCCGCGAGTGCCGAACTACGCGCCCGAGGTGCTCACTTGGCGCTGGTGTCCGCCCTCGATCTGGTGCGCGATCCGCGCTGGGGACGGGCCGAGGAGTGCTTCGGGGAGGATCCGTATCTCGCGGCCCGGCTCGCCGAGGCCCTGGTCGAGGGCGCGCGGAAGGCCGGCGTGGGCGTGGTGCTCAAGCACTTCGCCGGCCAGGGCGCCACGGTCGGCGGCCGCAACAGCGCGGCGACCGAGCTCGGGGTCCGCGAACTGCACGAGATCCACCTGGCGGCGGCGCGCGCGGGTGTGGCGGCAGGGGTGGCCGGCGTGATGGCCGCCTACAACGAGTTCGACGGCCTCCCGTGCGTCGCGAACGCGTACCTGCTGACCGAAGTGCTGCGTGAGCGCTGGGAGTTCGACGGCATCGTCATGGCGGACGGCACCGCCGTGGACCGCCTGGTACGGCTGACCGGTGATCCGGTGTCGGCCGGGGCCCTCGCCCTGGAGGCGGGGTGTGACCTGAGCCTGTGGGACGCCTGCTTCCCGACCCTGGGTGAGGCAGTGGACCGTGGCTTGGTCTCCGAGCAGGCGCTCGACGCGGCAGTGGCGCGCGTACTGACGTTGAAGTTCCGCCTCGGCCTCTTCGAGCAGCCCGTCCCGGCGGCCCCAGCACACCCCGACCACAGAGACGTTGGTGACCTGGGCGAGCGCATCGCGCGCGCCTCCGTGACACTGCTGGACCACGACGGTGCCGTGCTGCCACTGTCCCCGGAGGTCGGGCGGATCGCCGTCCTCGGTCCGAACGCGGACTCCGTCGCCCAGCAGATCGGCGACTACACCGCACCCCAGCGGCCCGGCAGCGGCGTCACCGTCCTCCAGGGCATCCGCGCGGCGGCCCCTTCAGGCACCGAGGTCGGGTACGCCCGGGGCTGCGACCTGGTGGGAGACGACGTCTCGGGTGTGCCCGACGCCATCGCGCTCGCGGCCGAGTCGGACGTGGCCGTCCTGGTGCTGGGCGGCTCCAGTGCCCGTACCGACGACACCGCCTTCGACCCCAACGGGGCGGCCGTGACCGGCTCCGGCACGCCGTCCGGCATGACCTGCGGCGAGGGCGTCGACCTGGCGGACGTGGCGCTGCCCGCCGCCCAACTCGCCCTGCTGGACGCGGTGTCGGCGACCGGCACCCCCGTCGTCGTGGTCCTCGTCCAGGGCCGCCCGCACGCCCTTCCCGACCTGACCGCGACCGCCTCGGCGGTGTTGAGTGCCTGGTACCCGGGGCCGCGAGGCGGACGCGCCGTGGCCGACGTGCTGTTCGGCAACTGCGAGCCCCGCGGCCGTCTTTCGGTGTCCGTCCCCCGCTCCGCCGCCCAACTCCCCGTCTTCTACAACGGCAAGGACCACCGCTACCGCGGCTACGTCGACCAGAGCGCGCTGCCACGGCACGCCTTCGGCCACGGGCTGTCGTACACGAGCGTCGAGTACGGCCCGCCACGCCTGTCGGCTCCTCAAGTCGCTGCCGACGCACCGGAGCTGACGTGTCGGGTCACCGTCCGCAACACCGGCTCGCGGACCGCCCACGAGACGGTCCAGCTCTACGTCCGCCGTCTGTCGGGCGGCACGTCCTGGCCGCGCGTTCGTGAACTACGCGGCTTCGTGAGCCTCGACATCGCTCCCGGCGGTGAAGCAGAGGCGGTGTTCACGGTCGACCGAGACACCCTGGCCTCCGTCGACCGGAGCCTGTGTCTCACCGTAGAACCCGGGGAGGTCGAGGTGGAGACGGGCCCGGCGTCCGACCGGACTCAGGGGGCACGGCTGCAGATCACGGTCCCCCTTCGGCAGAAGGGTTGATGGTTCAGCAGCAACGGCCTACTGGTAGCAGGGGGGTCCGCACCGCACGGTGACCATGCCGCTGCCGCCGGCCGCCGTGGACGCCGTGTGGTGGGTGACGACCGTCGGAGTCCTGCTGGTCTCCCACGGCATCGGGGCTGCCATCGCCGGGGTGCCGAGGGCTCCGACGGCGGTCGCTGCCACGAATGCCACGGCGATCGCACGCTTGCGCAGGCTCATCTCTTCTCCTCCTTGGACTGTGCCGTTTCCCGCACCATCGTGCTGGCGTCGCGGCCGGGCCAACAGCTCACGAACCGTTCATCCGTGACCGGTTACCGTAAGCGGCGGGCTGGTCCCGGGC